>NZ_JBWKKU010000180.1:0-1005 GCF_056431445.1 Saccharopolyspora sp. NPDC045941 | reverse complement strand
TGAGGTGATCTCAGTAAGAATCGTTTGTGGGTGCCGATCGGAAACGTGGCAGGTGATCGGCTGAGACATGCCCGGAGGAAGTGGGGCGTGGGGTGCCTGGTAGAAGAACTCCGACCAAAGATGATCTTCACCAGGCAAGGACCCCACGTGATCGCCTATCGTGCCATCCTCGATGTTCCCCGTGAACTCGCCCTCTATGTCAGCGGGCTGCTGACCGCCGACCGCCGTGCACGCGGCACGCGGAAGGGACGCCGGGCGCTGACTCCGTTCTGGCAGGCTGTGCTGGGGTTGCGCTGGTTCCGGGACGACACCGATGTCACCAGGCTGGCACGTGATCACGGGATCTCCCGCGCGACCGGCTACCGCTACCTCGATGAGGTCATCAAGGTTCTCTCCGAGGATGCCCCGGATCTGCATCAGGCCCTGCGCCAGGCCAAAGACGACGGCTGGACGTATGTGATCCTGGACGGGAAAATCTTCTCCTCCGACCGTGTGGACGAGAAGACCATCAGCGTCAAAGGCACCGAGATCGACCTGTGGTACTCCGGGAAAACCCGTGAGCAAGGCGGCAACATCCAAGCGGTTATGCGGCCCGACGGGTTCCCGATCTGGGTCAGCGAGGTCGAGCCCGGCTCGGTGCATGACATCCTCGCCGCCGAGGACCACGTCCTCGGCGCCCTGTACTGGGCCGCTTCCCAGCTTGACCTGCCCACCCTGGCCGATGCCGGGTTCCAAGGCGCCGGCGCCGGAGTACACACCCCGGTCAAACGCTCCAAAACCCACCCAGGCAGCCCACTGGAGGTCGACAACCGTACCTACAACACGCTGCTGCGCAGTCTGCGCGCCCAGGGCGAACGCGGATTCGCCCTGCTCACCGGACGCTGGCGGGCCCTGCGGCACTTCACCACCAGCCCCCGCAAAATCGGCCGCATCGTCCAAGCCGCACTCGTCCTCACCCACTACGAACACAGCCAACTCACCTAACCTCTTACTGAGATCACCTCA
>NZ_JBWKKU010000179.1:0-1009 GCF_056431445.1 Saccharopolyspora sp. NPDC045941 | reverse complement strand
TCGGCGCCTTCGCCCTCCCAGCCCTCGACGTCCACGATCACGATCTGACCGGGCTGGATCTCGCCGAACAGGATCTTCTCGGACAGCTTGTCCTCGATCTCCCGCTGGATCGTCCGGCGCAGCGGCCGCGCGCCCAGCACCGGGTCGAACCCGCGCTTGGCCAGCAGCTTCTTCGCCTTGTCGGTCAGCTCCAGGGCCATGTCCTTGGCCTTGAGCGCCTTCTCCACCCGACCCGAGAGCAGGTCGACCATCTGGATGATCTCCTGCTCGGTGAGCTGGTGGAAGACGATCACGTCGTCGATGCGGTTGAGGAACTCCGGCCGGAAGTGCTTCTTCATCTCCTCGTTGACCTTGGACTTCATCCGCTCGTAGTTGGAGTCAGCGCCCTGACCACTGGAGAAGCCCAGGCCGACGGCCTTGGAGATGTCCTGCGTGCCGAGGTTCGAGGTGAAGATCAGCACCGTGTTCTTGAAGTCGACCGTGCGGCCCTGACCGTCGGTCAGGCGGCCGTCCTCCAACACCTGCAGCAGCGTGTTGTAGATCTCCTGGTGCGCCTTCTCGATCTCGTCGAAGAGCACCACCGAGAACGGCTTGCGCCGGACCTTCTCGGTGAGCTGGCCGCCCTCCTCGTAGCCGACGTAGCCCGGAGGGGCACCGAACAGCCGCGAGGCGGTGTAGCGGTCGTGGAACTCGCCCATGTCGATCTGCACCAGCGCGTCGTCGTCCCCGAACAGGAACTCCGCCAGCGCCTTCGACAGCTCGGTCTTGCCGACGCCCGAGGGCCCGGCGAAGATGAACGACCCCGACGGCCGCTTCGGGTCCTTCAGGCCCGCGCGGGTGCGGCGGATCGCCTGCGACACGGCCTTGACCGCGTCGTCCTGGCCGATGATCCGCTTGTGGAGCTCGTCCTCCATGCGCAGCAGGCGGGTCGTCTCCTCCTCGGTGAGCTTGAACACCGGGATGCCCGTCCAGTTCGCCAGCACCTCGGCGATCTGCTCGTCGTCGACCT
>NZ_JBWKKU010000178.1:0-1014 GCF_056431445.1 Saccharopolyspora sp. NPDC045941 | reverse complement strand
TGTCTTAGAGCCTGTTCCTAAACGCGGGTGAGGCGTTTGCTGGTGGTGTGGATCATGGCCCAGCGGACGATGGCTTCGTGGTGTTCGGGGAGTCGTTCGTAGTCGCGCACACAGCGGCGGTGCTGGTTGATCCAGGCCAGGGTTCGTTCGACGACCCATCGTCTGGGCAGGACGACGAAGCCGGTTTGACCGGCGAGTTTGGTGACGATGTCGATGGTGAGGCCGAACAGGGATTTCGCCCAGTCGATGAGGGTGCCGGTGTAGCCGGAATCGGCCCACAGGTGCCGGATGCTCGGGCAGACATACCGCAGCCGGGCCAGCAGGTTGCGTGCGGCGACACGGTCTTGCATGCCCGCGCTGGTGACCAGCACGCAGATCAGCAGGCCGAGAGTGTCCACGGCGACATGACGCTTGCGTCCGTTGATCTTCTTGCCCGCGTCGAACCCGCGGCTTGCGGCGCCAACGGTCTCGGCGGCTTTCACCGAGGCGGAGTCGATGCTGCCTGCGGTCGGTGCGGCGTTGCGCCCCTCGGCCAGACGGACACGGTCACGCAGCCCGTCGAGAACGTCCTGGGTGAGGCCGGCTTTCTCCCACGCGGCGAAGTGGTTGTACACAGTGGACCAGGGTGGGAAGTCCGCCGGCAGGGCCCGCCATTTGATGCCGTTGTCGACCACGTAGAAGATCGCGTCCACGATCTCGCGGCGGCAGTGTTTCGCCCGGCGGCCACCGCGTCCGGCCAACCAGCCCGGGGCGGGTAGCAACGGTTCGATGATCGCCCACTGGGCATCGGTGGTGTCCGACGGATACCGCCGTGACCTGTGGGAAGACTGATGCGAGGTGGCCAGCAGGCAGCACTGCCGACCCCGCGCGTGACTGATCGATGAACTCGGGCACGATGGCACCCGGGACTCCTCGGTAGAACGGATGACTAGACACCAACCGATCTACCAGGAGTCCCTTCTGGTCTCCGCATCCACCCCGGCCACCAAGATCAGTTCAGGAACAGGCTCTTAG
>NZ_JBWKKU010000177.1:0-1021 GCF_056431445.1 Saccharopolyspora sp. NPDC045941 | reverse complement strand
CACTTCGTGACGAAAACCAAGTGAGCGTGCATGAGGAAAACTACGTGTCTGCCGGTACGGAACTCGCTGTCGGTAGCCATAAACCAAATGCTACGGTGATCCACATGGCGGCGACGGTGAAGACCGAGGATGCCGGGCATGCTCGGTACACCTATCGGCTTCGCTTGTCGCCGACCTCCCGGCATGCGCTGCTGGCCGAGTGGGATCGGTGCCGGTGGGTGTGGAACCAGTGCGTGGCCACCTCCCGTCAGGCGCACCGTGCGGGTGAGGAATGCGGTCCCGCGCACCTGGACAAACTGCTGACTGGATGGCGGGCTGAACATGACTGGCTGAGTGCCGGGGGTTCGGTTCCGCAGCAGCAGATCATCCGTGACTTCGCCAAATCCCGCGCCAAGGCGTTGAAGGACGTCAAGGCCCGGTTGCCGATGCGGCAGCGGGCGGGGATGCCGAAGTTGAAGAAAAAGGCCCTGGCGCGTCCGAGCTTGAACTACACGCTGCGCGGGTTACGGGTCAAGGACGGTCGTCTGCACCTGGCGGGTGGCATCGTCACCACGGTGGTGTGGTCCCGCGAGCTTCCCTCCGCACCGTCGTCGGTGCGTGTGTACCAGGACGCCCAAGGGCACTGGTATTGCTCGTTCGTGGTCGCGACCGAGGTGCAGTCGTTGCCGGAAACCGGTCAGGTGATCGGCATCGACTGGGGTGTGGCCGAGACTGCTACGACCACATCCGTTGCCCACGATCTTCCGCATGCCGAGCACGGCAAACGCGCGGCGGTGAAGCTGGCCCGCTATCAGCGGATGATGGCCCGGCGTCGGCCGGCGAAGGGCAAGCCCGCTTCAAAGGGGTACCGCAAAGCCAAACGCCAGGCCGCGAAAGCGCACGCGAAGGTCGCCCGCCAGCGTCAGGACACGGCCCGTAAATGGGCCATGCGCGTGGTGACTGACCACGATGCGATCGCGGTGGAGGACTTCCGCCCGAAATTTCTCGCGAAGACCACGATGGCCAGGAAAGCGGCTGATGC
>NZ_JBWKKU010000176.1:0-1052 GCF_056431445.1 Saccharopolyspora sp. NPDC045941 | reverse complement strand
TCCACGGCGGCTGCTCACCCTTCCTCACCCAACCATGATCCACGATCAAGGAAACCCAGACACAACCAGTGGTCCTTTTGCTAGGAACTCTAAGTGTGGCTCCCGGCGGTAGGAACCGCTCAAGCTGCTTGTCGCAGGTGACCGGAAGGTCATCATCCCTACCCGGCGTCGTGCCACAGACCCGGCGGTTGATCTCGATCTCGGCCTCGACAATTCCCTGGTCGTGCATCCGCATCGCGAACTGCACCTCCACGTGCCGGGAAATGGCCACCTCGGCATTCGGTCGACCGTAGGTCAACCCGAGCTCGACGGCGCGCCGCCGGGCGGCCCGGTAGTACTCACCGCCCTTGCCGCTTTCCAGCATCACCACGTCGCCATTGCTGGCGATCCATCGACCATGCGTTTTCCCCGCGCGAGGCGGACGTGGTAGCTCTGAGCGCGTCTGGGGCGCGACGCCGAATCGGAACGGGCCGAATCGGAAGGAGCCGAGGCGCTAGGTCGAGCGACTGGATAAACGCCGAGACGCCGCCGGTACTCGGTGAGTTTCGTCGTGCTGGACAGCAACATTTCCCGTGCCGTCGCGAGTTGTCCGGGTGTTGCCTGCTGGGCCTCCAATACGACAAGCACTTCGTCATCGGTGCAGCCTTCCAACGCCTCAGCGAAGTTCCCGACGCCTTCCTCGCAGAACTCGATCGCCTTCGTAAGCTCGCCGATTGCTGCCTCAATCTTGCTCATCGCGGTCGCGATGACCTGGTCGACTTCCTCGACCGCAGATGCCAACGGTGCCCCGTCACCGGCAGAAGACATCTGCTGACCCCCAAAAGCTTCTTAATCACTCTCCGTGATTCGAAGGATACAGAAAGCCAGCGCAACTGATCGTGCTCTCTCCAATCGGTAGGCAGGGTTGTCCTTGTTATCGACGTCCTGCGCGGTGACACCGGACCAGTTCACGAGAACCACCTATTGGTTCATGATGATCAACGCCGGGCTTCTTCGACGGGAGAGGCTTCGGTCGGGCCGTTGGGTGACTCGGAGAACACGTGCCGCAAGGC
>NZ_JBWKKU010000175.1:0-1074 GCF_056431445.1 Saccharopolyspora sp. NPDC045941 | reverse complement strand
CCTTCAGGGATGGCGTGTGGCGCCACACTTCCCCCGAGATAGCACGGGCGAACGGGCGGCATCCCGGTATTCGTGCAAGCCAGGGACCCTGACTTGGGGATCACACCATAGGTCGTGATCCCCAAGCTGGACATCGGACTTGCGTCAGCGTCGAGTGGTCTCCAGCCGCAGCCGCTCCACGGGCGTCACATGCTGCACGGGGTCCTCGAGATGTTCGCCGCCGAGGTAGCGGCGGAAGAAGGTGGACAGATAGGCATCGCCTACCTCCCGCTGCTGGTCCTGGGTGAGCTGCTTCTGCTCGGTGTACTTGCCGTCGTTGCTGTAGCACTGCCCCGCTGGCGGCGCCGGTTTGTCCTTGGGCTCGTAGTTCTTGGCGTCGTCGAATGATCCGGGCCCGTTCGACCAGGTGGTGTTGTAGAAGTTGTGATTGGCGCCGTGAATGAGATACCCACCGGCCGGCGCGGTGTGCCGCACCGTGGTGTGCAGGAGTTCACTGCCCGCAGTGCGGGTATCCCAGTCGCAGGTACCCATGATCACGGTGTAGGGAATATCGGTGATCCAGTTTCCGGTGCTGCCGTCCGGTGTGAAGGCGGTCGCGGGCGCCAGGGCCGCTACCGCGCGGATCGTAACCCCTTCCGGCCACGCCTTCCGCTGCTGGTCGCTGGCCTGCTGGATGACGGCGGCGCCGCCCCGCGAATGGCCCATGGTGCCCACCTTGGTCATGTCGACCCGGTGGGTGAAGTCGGCCGGGAGCTTTCCGGCCAGCGCGCCGGTGCCCGAGGCCGACAACCGCTGCCACAGTTCCAGGTGCTTGTTCATCAGTGCCGCGCGGTCGGCGACCTGGTCGTTGCTGTGCTGGCCGTTGATCCCGTTGCTGCTGATCGAGACGACGATGTAGCCGTGGCCGGCCAATTCCCGACCGAGATCGCGGTAACCGCGTTCGCTGTGCAACTGCCGGGTTCCCGGCGGGCACGGCCAGTCGAACGACGCGGTGCCCGAGGCGTCCGCGCAGGTCTTGAACAAGCCGTGGACGAGCATGATCAGCGGACGCCTAACGTCGCCGAGATCGTGCGG
>NZ_JBWKKU010000174.1:0-1077 GCF_056431445.1 Saccharopolyspora sp. NPDC045941 | reverse complement strand
GAAAGGACTTCCCAATCGGGTTGTCAAGCCGCCGCAGTGATGGGAGGTGAATCTTGGTAGCACTGTCGGTCGCGGATCATGGCCCACAGGACGTTGAGGCGTCGGCGGGCGAGTGCGATCAGGGCTTGTTTGTGGCCCTTGCCTTCGTTTCTCTTCCGCTGGTAGTAGGCCTTCGAGGCTGGACATGTCGTGGTGCTGACCATGGCCGAGAGGTACATCGACCGCAGCAGTCCGCGGTGGTAGCGGCGGGGTCTGCGCAGGTTGCCGCTGACGCGGCCGGAGTCACGGGGTTGCGGAGCCAAGCCGGCGAAGCCGGCCAGGCGGTCGGCGCTGCCGAAGGCCTCCATGTCGCCGCCGGTGGCGGCGAGGAACTCAGCGCCGAGGTTGGTGCCCATGCCGGGCAGGCTGCGGATCACTTCGGCGCTGGGGTGCTCGCGAAACTTGGCCTCGATGAGGGCATCGAGTTCGGCGATCTCCTCATCGAGGGCTATCACCCCCTTCGCGAGGCGGGCCACCATGGTGGCGGCCAGTTTCTCGCCGGGCAGCGTGGTGTGCTGGGCCCCGGCCGCGTCGACAGCGGTCTTGGCCAGGGCGGCGGCACCACGGACTTTGCGGTTACGCAGCCATGTTTCGATCCGTTTGACGCCCGCGCGGCGGATCGCGGCCGAGGTCTGGTAACCGGTCAGCAGCACGACCGGACCCTTGTTGGTCATATCCAGCGCTCGTTCCAACGCGGGGAAGATCTCCAGCAGCTGAGCCCGCAGCCGGTTGATCTGGCGGGTGCGGTCGAAGACCACATCCAGGCGTCTGGTGGTCAGAGTGCGCAGGTCGACGGCGATCTCGTCACCGGGTCGCAGCAGGCCGAGGTCGCGGCGGACGCGGGCCTGGTCGGCGATGACGAACGCATCCTTCGCGTCGGTCTTGCCCTCGCCCTTGTAGGTGCCCGAGGCACGGTGGACCGCCAGGCCGGTGAGGTAGACCATCGGCTGGTCGTGGTTGATCAGCAGACCGATCAGCAGCGCCGCGATGCCGTGGTTGAGATCGACAGCCCACAGCACATCGGTGGATATCTCCAGG
>NZ_JBWKKU010000173.1:0-1079 GCF_056431445.1 Saccharopolyspora sp. NPDC045941 | reverse complement strand
TGGGCGAAGCAAGCCGAGCGGCTGGCCTGGGACACCAAGTGGGACCAGGTCCTGGACTGGTCGAACGCGCCGTTCGCGAAATGGTTCGTGGGCGGCAAGCTGAACGTGGCCTACAACTGCGTGGACCGCCACGTCGAAGCGGGCAACGGCGACCGGGTCGCGATCTACTGGGAAGGCGAGCCCGGGGATTCCCGCGAGATCACCTACACCGAGCTGCAGCGCGAGGTCTCCCGCGCCGCCAACGCGCTGGCGGCGCTGGGCGTGGGCGCCGGGGACCGGGTCGCGATCTACCTGCCGATGCTGCCCGAAGCGATCTTCTCGATGCTGGCCTGCGCCCGGCTCGGCGCCATGCACAGCGTGGTCTTCGGCGGGTTCTCCTCCGAGGCGCTGCGCACCCGGATCAACGACGCCGAGGCCAAGGTCGTCATCACCGCCGACGGCCAGTACCGGCGCGGCAAGCCCATGCCGCTGAAAGCCAACGTCGACGAGGCCGTCGCGGAGACCCCCAGCGTCCAGCACGTGGTCGTGGTGCGCCGCACCGGCGGCGAGGTGGCCTGGGACGACGCGCGCGACAAGTGGTGGGACGACGTCGTCGCCGGCCAGCCCGACGAGCACACCCCGGAAGCCTTCGACGCCGAGAACCCGCTGTTCATCCTCTACACCTCGGGCACCACCGGACGCCCCAAGGGCATCCTGCACACCTCCGGCGGCTACCTCACCCAGGTCGCCTACACGCACCACACCGTCTTCGACCTCAAGCCCGAGTCGGACGTGTTCTGGTGCACCGCGGACATCGGCTGGGTCACCGGCCACAGCTACATCGTCTACGGCCCGCTGGCCAACGGGGCCACGCAGGTCGTCTACGAGGGCACCCCCAACGCGCCGCACGAGGGCCGGCACTGGGAGATCGTGCAGAAGTACGGGGTGACGATCTACTACACCGCCCCCACGACCATCCGCACCTTCATGAAGTGGGGCGCGGAGATCCCCGCCAAGTACGACCTGTCCTCCCTGCGCCTGCTGGGGTCGGTCGGCGAGCCGATCAACCCCGAGGCCTGGATCTGGTACCGCAAGAACAT
>NZ_JBWKKU010000172.1:0-1090 GCF_056431445.1 Saccharopolyspora sp. NPDC045941 | reverse complement strand
CCCGTCCGGAACATCCGAGACCCGACCGGGCCGAACGGATCCGCCACGAACCGGCCAGCGGTCAACCCCGCACGACCCCCGTACCCCCGCGCCAAACCCACACCCGCGACGTACAACTCCCCCACCACACCCGGCGGCACCAGCCGCATGCGGCCATCCAGCACGTAGACCCGCGTATTGACGGTGGGACCGCCAATGATCGGCTCGTCCGAGTGCACGCCCAGCGATCCAGAGGTCACCCATACCGTGGCCTCGGTGGGCCCGTACAGGTTCAGCATCAGCCGACCCGGAGCCCACTGCCGGACCAGCTCGCTGCCGATCGCTTCGCCGCCGACCAGCAGTGTCCGGAACGACGGCAGTTCCACCACCGGCATGCTCGCCAGCACCGACGGGAGGATCAGTGCGTGCGAGATCCGCTGCTCGGCGAGCACGTCGACCAGCTCCGCGCCGGTCAACACCCCCGAAACCGGCGGGACGACCAAGGTTCCGCCGGCGGCGAAGGCCATCAACACTTCCAGCACAGCGGCATCGAAACTCGGTGATGCCAGCTGCAAGACCCGCGATTCGCCGGTCAGCTCGAAACGCTCCACCTGGGTCTGCGCCAGCCCGGCCAACCCGGTGTGCGGGACAACTACGCCCTTCGGTCGCCCCGTCGATCCCGACGTGTAGATCACGTATGCGGCGGCGCCAGTAGGCACCTCCACCTCCGGCGACGCCTCCGGGGACCGGTGGACCGCACCCGCCACGTCCGGTTCGTCAAGCACCAGTTTCGGCGTTTCCTCCGGTAGCAGGTCGACGAACTCGGACTTCGTGAGCACCAGCGCGGCGGCGCTGTCCGCCACCATGAAGCCAATTCGTTCTCGCGGGTACGTCGGGTCGACCGGAACGTATGCGCCACCTGCCTTCGCCACCGCGAGGATGGCAACGATCATCTCCACCGATCGCCCGAGCAGCAGCGCAACTCGCGACTCCAGGCCGACGCCGTGCGCTATGAGGTGGTGTGCGAGTTGGTTCGCGCGGGTGTTGAGCTCCTCGTAGGTCAAACGGGTGCGGCCGTGTTCGAGCGCGATGGCCCGCGGAGTTCTGCTCA
>NZ_JBWKKU010000171.1:0-1116 GCF_056431445.1 Saccharopolyspora sp. NPDC045941 | reverse complement strand
CATGCTCGACGCCGGCGCCACCCAGACGGTGCTGCAGCGCGAAGAACTCATCACCCCGGACGAGCGGCCACAGCACGACTAGCAACGGCGGTCTGGAAACGGGGCGCGCCACTAGGCCGTGTTTTAGGTAGCGGGTGAGTCTCGGGCGGATAGTTCTTCGGCCAGTTCCATGCAGCGCAGGCGGGCTGGGGAGAAGTCGTAGGGCATCTTGCCGATGGCTTCGAACACGCTCATGGAGTCAGCCTCCCGCCTGCCAGAGCTGAGGTCGGCCTCGTCCTCGCCGTCATCGGCGGTAGCAGGGTGCACAGTGTCCCAGGCGTCGCAGAGGGCATCGTCGTCCTTGCCCAGGCCGGACTCCTCGATGACGGCCTGCAGGGCGCTTTCGAAGGCGTGCCGCTCGACGGCCACTTGTGCCACCCGTGGATCATCGACGGCGACGCTGTCATCGAGTGCCTCCTCGGCGTCATCGATGCGGTCGGAATCCTCCCGCAGAGTGGGATGCGTGGCCAGGACGACGAAGCGGGTGGCCTGGACGGCCGCGCCGAGCGGGCCGAAGATCCGCTCAGTGACCAGCAGACTGTCCAGGTCCGCCTGACGCAGGGAGCCTTCGGGCAGGCTCTTGAGGCGTTCGGTGACGAAGTCGGAGAGCAGGCCCATCCGGCTGCCTTCGGTGCGCATCCGCTGCACGGCGGTCCGTTGCCGCCGCAATTCGGCCGGTCGTTAAGGACGGTGTCATGAGCCGCCATTAGGGCTGAATGGCCTGGTCAGACCTCGTTGCCGTGCTACTGCTCAAAGATGGTTTCGACGACGGTGGCTTGTTCGGCTTTCCCGGCTCGGAAGTACCGGGATGAGGTCTCGACGGAGGCGTGGCCGAGCCAGGCTTGGACCTGTGCGGGGTCGGCGCCGCCTTGGCGGAGACGGGTGGCGTAGGTGTGGCGTAGCCGGTGGGGGCGAAGGCCTTTGATCCCGGCGGCTTCGCCGACGGCGAGGACGACCTGGGTGATGCCGGAGATGGTCAGCGTGCCGCGTTGCCCGGTCCACAGTGGGCCGGGGTGGTTTCCACGTTCGGCGATCCAGGCGGACAGGCGCTGGCGCGCGACGGCGGGCAGCGGGACG
>NZ_JBWKKU010000170.1:0-1133 GCF_056431445.1 Saccharopolyspora sp. NPDC045941 | reverse complement strand
CTAGTGTCGTGAGTCGTTGATTCATTGTCAGGTTGTTAGGGTGTGGTATGGGCGATGGTCGTGGACCGAAACTGGCCTTGCTGGAACTGAGCCAGGCCGAACGAGATGCGTTGCAGGGATGGGCGCGGCGTGGCAAGACCGCCCAAGCGCTGGCGACGCGGGCGCGGATCGTGCTGGCTTGCGCGGAGGGTTTGTCCAACAGCGAGGTTTCGCGACAACTCCGGGTATCGCTGCCCACTGTTGGCAAGTGGCGCAAGCGGTTCGTTGAGCATCGGCTGGATGGCTTGAGTGACGAGCCCCGGCCGGGTGCGCCACGCAAGATTAGCGATGCCCAGGTCGAGAGGGTGATTATCAAGACCCTGGAAGAGCAGCCGGTCAACCGCGACAGTCACTGGTCGACTCGGTCGATGGCGTCGGCGACCGGAATGTCGCAGACGGCGATTTCTCGAATCTGGCGGGCTTTTGGGCTCAAACCGCACCTGGTGGACACGTGGAAGCTGTCGACCGATCCGATGTTCATCGACAAAGTCCGCGACGTGGTCGGGTTGTATTTGGATCCTCCCGACAAGGCGATGGTCCTGGCGGTAGACGAGAAATCGCAGATGCAGGCGCTGGACCGCACCGCCCCCATGCTGCCGATGATGCCGGGTACGCCCGAACGTAAGACGCACGACTACGTCCGCTACGGCACCACGAGTCTGTTCGCGGCGTTGGATGTCGTCACCGGCAAGGTCATCGGTCAGCACCAGCGTCGCCACCGGCACCAGGAATTCCTGCGTTTCCTCAAGACCATCGACGCCAACACACCTGCCGAGCTGGACTTGCACCTGGTGTGTGACAACTACGCCACGCACAAGACCCCAGCGATCAAGAAGTGGCTTGCCGGCCATCCGCGGTTCCATCTGCATTTCACCCCCACCTCGGGAAGTTGGCTCAATCTCGTGGAACGCTGGTTCGCCGAGTTGACCAACCGCAAACTCCGCCGCTCGTCCCACCGCAGCGTCAAAGCCCTCGAAGACGACGTCAACGCCTGGATCGCAGCGTGGAACGAGGACCCGAAACCCTTCGTGTGGACCAAGACCGCTGACGAGATCCTCGCCAGCCTCGCCCACTACTGCACCAGAATCAATAAA
>NZ_JBWKKU010000169.1:0-1192 GCF_056431445.1 Saccharopolyspora sp. NPDC045941 | reverse complement strand
AGCGGTTCTGTGATCGTGGCGGGGGCGCGTACTCCGATGGGGCGGTTGCTGGGGTCGCTGAAGGATTTCTCGGGTGCGCAGTTGGGTGGGTTCGCGATCCGGGCTGCGTTGGAGCGGGCCGGGGTGCGGCCGGATCAGGTCGAGTACACGATCATGGGTCAGGTGCTGACGGCGGGTGCGGGGCAGATTCCGGCGCGGCAGGCCGCGGTGGCGGCGGGCATTCCGATGGATGTGCCGGCGTTGACGATCAACAAGGTGTGCTTGTCGGGGCTGGATGCGATCGCGTTGGCGGATCAGTTGATCCGGGCGGGTGAGTTCGATGTGGTGGTCGCGGGTGGTCAGGAGTCGATGACGCGGGCGCCGCATCTGCTGGCGGGGTCGCGTGAGGGCTTCAAGTTCGGTGATGTGCAGATGCTGGATCACATGTCGCATGATGGTTTGTTCTGCGCGTTCGATCAGGTCGCGATGGGGTTGTCCACGGAGAAGCACAACGCGCGGTACGGGTTGACGCGTGAGGAGCAGGACGCGTTCGCGGCGCGGTCGCATCAGCGTGCGGCGGCGGCTGCGGGGCGGGGTGTGTTCGCGGAGGAGATCGCGCCGGTGGAGGTGCCGCGGCGCAAGGGTGATCCGCTGGTGGTGGACGCGGATGAGGGTATTCGGGCGGATACCACGGTGGAGGGGTTGGCGAGGTTGCGTCCGGCGTTCGCGTCGGATGGGACGATCACGGCGGGGTCGGCGTCGCAGATTTCCGATGGTGCGGCGGCGGTGGTGGTGATGAGCCGGGCGAAGGCCGAGGAGTGGGGGTTGTCCTGGCTGGCCGAGGTCGGTGCGCATGGTGTGGTCGCGGGGCCGGATGCGAGTTTGCATGAGCAGCCGTCGAATGCGATCAGGGCGGCGTGTGCGCGGGAGCGGATCGAGGCGGCGGATCTGGATCTGGTGGAGATCAATGAGGCGTTCGCGGCGGTGGGGATCGCGTCGATGCGTGCGTTGGGTGTTGATGAGGATCGGGTGAACGTCAATGGTGGTGCGATCGCGTTGGGGCATCCGATCGGGATGTCGGGTGCGCGGTTGGCGTTGCATTTGGCGTTGGAGTTGAAGCGTCGTGGTGGTGGGGTTGGTGCGGCGGCGTTGTGCGGTGGTGGTGGGCAGGGTGACGCCCTGATCCTCCGCGTACCGACAGCCTGACCCCGGC
>NZ_JBWKKU010000168.1:0-1261 GCF_056431445.1 Saccharopolyspora sp. NPDC045941 | reverse complement strand
GCTTCGAGGGCGGCAAACTCGTCGAACGCCCCGACGACCACGCCCCACCCACCGCCGCCTAAACAATCTTGACCCACAGGTCTTGACTATTCCTCCACCGCGATCGTCCGCGCCGCACTCACCCTCACCCACCACGAACACGGCAAAATCCACTGAGATCACCTCACTGTGATGTCCTCTCTGCTGCCGGTAGCCAAGCTTCGAATCCCGTGGACGCTGAATCGGAGCCCGGTCGCCAGCTGACCCCGGCTGGGTGTGACGGTGAGGGCTCAGTCGATTATCTCGGTGCCTGGTTGAGCGACCGGGTCAGTTCTCTGTTGGTGGTACGGGCGGCGTCAAACTCGTCTGTGCGTTGCTGGATGAGGCGGCTCGCGGAACCGGTCGATTCGCTCCGGCTCAATAAGAATTTGCATGACTGAGATGTCACGGACGGTAACTGCCAGTCGAGGCTGTGCAACAGGTCCCTGACTTGGCATGGTGTGCGGCGAACGAGGGCGTGGTATGGCGGGCGTGGCAGTCGTCTCAGGTGTGTGGTCGGAGTTCCGGCGCGTGGGCAACCTCCGCTTCGCGTCCCTGGGGAGGCCATTGTTTATCCATGGTTTATGGTCCGCTGTGACGCGCTCTGAACCACGGTGAACCACACAGCAGTGCCGGAATCATCGCTGCTCAGCGCGATCAGCTACGCTGAAACACAGCGAGGTGTGGAAACGTCCAAATTGGGCTGAGGTTCAGAGTCGGTAGCGATGATGACTTCAGCGACGATCGAAGAATTTGCCCTTGAGCGGATCTTTTCCATTGACGCTCGGATGAGGCGTACCGGAGTGTGCGCGAGGCCCCCAGATGGAGACACGCTACGAGAAACGATCTCCGCGTGCGCGGGGCCGACGTTGTTGGTCTGCGGAGCCTTCAGCAGGACCGACACCCGAGTGCGCGGGGCCCGTGGATGCCCTGGTCTCCCATGCCAGCGCGACCGATCGACAGGTATCCCGTCACTATTGACCGTGCCATAGCGCGCGATTCCGGGTGGGGCATACGCGAGCTGGTCAGCCTCTGGCTTGGATTGCCAGATCTAGTCTCTCGATGAAGTCGCGGCATGCCGAAGCGGCTGCGGCAAGACTCTTGTCGGAGAGCACGGTTCTGTCGCCGTCGAGTGGGATGCCTGCGGCCTTATTGATGCGTAACTCAAATGTGGCGTGTTCGTTGGTTATGGTGTGAGGGTGGCGGTGACTAACGCTCGGCAGCTTTCCCCGGCGTCGCAAGA
>NZ_JBWKKU010000167.1:0-1277 GCF_056431445.1 Saccharopolyspora sp. NPDC045941 | reverse complement strand
TGGCTCAGTTCCAGCAAGGCCAGTTTCGGTCCACGACCATCGCCCATACCACACCCTAACAACCTGACAATGAATCAACGACTCACGACACTAGGTCGAGTTTGACGAGCGTCTTTCGCACTGCTGAACTCCGCCTGTTCCAGAACTTCCGGCAGGGCTCAGGACTACGAACGTCCTTGAGTTGGACCATGCATTCCTTCGGGGCTGTCGCGCCATCGCCCCTTCGGTTCACCGACCATCTCAATCGATTCACCACACCCGTAGTACACGCCCGTTGAGGGCATAAGTCAATGGACCGAGAGCCATCTGAGCTGCTGAAACCTGGTGCAGACCCCGTTGCTACACACGCCGCCGCAAGCAGCGTGTCTGGAGGACGTCGAACGAGACGCCTTCGTCCGGTTCAGGACGGCCGGCATGGCGGACAATGAGGGCCATGCGTCAGCGTGACCGGGATCCGCAAGGTCGAGCCCGCAACGCCCGCCCTCGTGACGGACTCGGCCGCCCGCTACCCTACGGCAGTCCTGGGGTGGAGTGCATGGACGAGGGCATGGTGCTCGCCCCGATGGAGAGCCTGGCCCAGGCCCAGCGGCTGCTCGACGATGCCCGCCCGTTCCACGCCCACGAAGTACTCGAAGCTGCCTGGAAGAACGCTCCCGGCGCCGAACGCGCGCTGTGGAAAGGGCTCGCCCAACTCGCGGTGGGCCTCACTCACCTGCGTCGAGGCAACGGTACTGGCGCTGCGGCACTACTTCGCCGGGCGCACGACCACATCCAGCCCTACATCCAGCAGCCCCCGTACTCGGTGGCCGCGGAGCAGCTCACCCACTACGCCACCGACCTTGCCACCCGGATCGAACGAGACGGCCCGGACGCCATCGCATCCGAGCAGCTGTCCCCGCAACTGCGCACCATCAGGGCACCGAAGGGTTGACCACCTCGCGCGCAGAGCAGTCCGAGAATCCAACGTCACCGAACTGCACGAGACCCGGTTGCCAACAAATTGCCAACTTTGCTCAGCGCCCTAGTTCGCCCGCGAAGCCCAACGCGTCAGCGCTCACGCGGGACTCCTGCCCCGGCCGAACTCATCAGTCGGCGGCTGGGTCGGTAGGTGCACAACCTCGAAAAGCCCATGCCTCACCCGATATCGGGAAGCAGGAGCCGTGTAGTTAGCGAGCCTCCGTCCTAAGAGCCTGTTCCTGAACTGATCTTGGTGGCCGGGGTGGATGCGGAGACCAGAAGGGACTCCTGGTAGATCGGTTGGTGTCTAGTCATCCGTT
>NZ_JBWKKU010000166.1:0-1315 GCF_056431445.1 Saccharopolyspora sp. NPDC045941 | reverse complement strand
CTTGGGTTCTAGTGGTGGTTGCAACGCCTGACTCGTTCAGGGGTTGCAGTGTTCGAGATCCGCAAGGACCGGGCACCTCAGGGCCGTAAGAAGTTGCTTGCCGAGCGCCAGGCTTATCTTGATCTTGTGGCGCAGGGTGTGGGCACGGCTGAGGCGTGCCGGATCGTAGGGATCAACCGCAGGACCGGGCACCGGTGGCGATTCGGCAGGGCAAGCCAGGCGGGGCGGAAGACGACCAAGTCTTCCGCCCCGCCGTCACGTCCGGTCCCTGCCCGGCTCGAGGTGTCGTCCCGGTTCCTGTCTCAGGACGAGCGGCTGGTGATCGCTGACCTACACCGGGCAGGAGCTGGTGTGCGGGCCATCGCCCGCGAGCTGGGCCGTGATCCTGGCACGATCAGCCGGGAACTGAGGCGGAACAGTCATCCCGGCAGCGGTGACTATCGGCCGTATGCCGCCCAGGCCCGCGCCGAGGCTCGTCGTGCCCGGCCGAAGACCAGCAAGATCGCTGCCAACCCCGAACTCCGCGAGCGGGTGCAGGGCATGCTCGATGACCGGTGCAGCCCGGAGCAAATCAGCCGCCGGCTGCGCCGGGACCATCCCGACCGCCCGGAGCTGCACGTGACCCACGAGACGATCTACCAGGCCCTCTACGTCCAAGGACGCGGCGAACTGCGTCGTGAGCTGGCCCGGGCGCTGCGCACCGGCCGCACCGTGCGTAAACCCCGCCGGACCGGCGAGCAACGCCAACCCCGTTTCACCGCCCCGATGGTGATGATCAGCGACCGTCCGGCCCAGGTCGAGGACCGGGCCGTGCCCGGCCACTGGGAAGGCGACCTGATCATCGGTGGTGGCGGGACGTCCGCGATCGGCACCCTGGTCGAGCGCACCACCCGCTATGTGCTGCTAGTGCACCTGCCCGGACGCCACGACGCCGAAACCGTCCGGGACGGTCTCATCGCCACCATCCAGACACTGCCCACCCACCTGAAACGGACCCTGACCTGGGACCAAGGCGTTGAGATGAGCCGCCACCACGAGTTCACCATCGCCACCAACATGCCGGTCTACTTCTGCGACCCGCATTCGCCCTGGCAACGTGGCAGCAACGAAAACACCAACGGCCTGCTCCGCCAGTATTTCCCCAAAGGCAGCGATCTCTCCGTCCACACCCCCGACGACCTCGCCGCCGTCGCCGCCCAACTCAACCGCCGACCACGCAAAACGCTCGGCTGGGACACCCCAGCCGAGCGCTTGGCTAAACTCCTGACCGAAGCCAGTTGATCACTTGTGTTGCAACGACCCCTGGAATCCGCCC
>NZ_JBWKKU010000165.1:0-1397 GCF_056431445.1 Saccharopolyspora sp. NPDC045941 | reverse complement strand
GGCCCTGTCATTGTTTCCGTGTAAGCCACGGATGAATTGACTCGATCATTTTAGCTGAGTGGGATGCGTCCTGGGAAGAGGACGACGAGGGTGTTGAGTGCTTGTTTCCAGCCCCATGTTCCGGTTCCGGATGGCCCGCCGCGGTGGCTAGTGATGTTGCGTAGTCCAAGGTAGAGGAGTTTCATCGCGGCGGTGTCGCTGTCGAAGTGGCCGCGGTTTTTTGTGAGTTTCCGGAGTTGGAAGTTGATGTTCTCGATGAGGTTCGTCGTGTACACCACCCGGCGCAGCTCGGGCGGATAGTCGAGAAATGGGGTGAAGTCGTTCCAGGCGTGTCGCCACACCTCGACGGCGGCCGGGTATTGGGTGCCGAATTGCTTGTCGAAGTCCTTGAACGCGATCTCAGCGGCCTCCAGGGTGGGTGCGGTGTAGATCGCGCGCATGCCGGCCGCGACTTTCCTGCGGTCGCCGTAGGAGACGAATCGCATCGCGTTTCGGATCACGTGGACGACACAGGTTTGCACGACGGTGTCGGGAAACACGGCGCGGATCGCGTCGGGTAGTCCGGTAAGCCCATCGCAGCAGGCGATCAGGATGTCCCGCAGTCCGCGGTTGCGCAGGTCGGTGAGGACTTTGTGCCAGAACTTCGCCGCTTCGACGTCCTGGATCCAGCAGCCCAGGGCGTGCTTGCGGCCGTCGACATCGACACCCAGGGCCAGGTAGGCGGTCTTGGTGGTGACGACACCCTTGTCCTTGACCTTGATGCGGATTCCGTCGACGTACACGATCGGATAGACCTCGTCGACGGGACGGTTTTGCCATAGCGTGATTTCATCGGTGACCACATCGGTGATGTTCGAGATCAATTCACGGGAGGCGTCGATCCCGTAGATCTCTTTCAGGTGCGCCTCGATATCACGAGTGGTCATGCCCCGCGAGTACAGCGACAGGATCGCCTCGTCGATACTGCCGAGCCGGCGGGAGCGTTTCGGTACGATCGCCGGCTCGAACGCCCCATTTCGGTCCCGTGGAACATCCAGCTCGACCGGGCCGTGCACAGTGGACACTGTTTTTGCTGATCGGCCATTCCGCGAATTCCCGGTTCCCGCCCCGGCGGGGTCGCCTTTCTCGTAGCCGAGGTGGTGGGTCATCTCTGTTTCCAGCGCCCGTTCCAGTACCGCCTTGGTCATCTGGTTGAGCAGTTCCTGAACGCCCAGCGAACCGCCATTCGCCTGGGCGTCTTTCACCAGTGCGTCCAGCGTTTCCGGCGACAGTGCGCCGGCGAGGATCTCGCCCGCGCTCGACTCGGACTCCGAATTCGATGTGTCCTGCGTCACGAATGAACCCTTTCTGGGAGGACGGCGCCCTCCCGATCTTGGCTCATCCGCGGCTTACACGGT
>NZ_JBWKKU010000164.1:0-1431 GCF_056431445.1 Saccharopolyspora sp. NPDC045941 | reverse complement strand
GAGCAATGCTGGAGACCTGTGGATCGGCTGGGAAGGGGCGTACCTTCCCAGTGATCGGATGCAAGGTTCCAAGCATGGCCAGCGCTGCAACGCTGGCTGGGAAGGTACGACCCGATGCTCAGCGTAGTCCCTGACTTTGATTCCCGTGACGATGGCCCTGTCACGGGTTCGGCGTCGTTGATCGATGAGATCGTCCGTGAGGGTGCCCGCCGGATGCTGGCGGAGGCGTTGCAGGCCGAGGTGGACGCCTACATCGCGCAGTTCGCCGACGCCCGCGACGAGCGCGGCCACCGCCTGGTCGTGCGTAACGGTTACCACCAGGCCCATGAGGTCCTGACGTCTGCCGGTGCGGTCGAGGTTCAGGCGCCGCGGGTCAACGACAAGCGCACCGACCCGGACACCGGTGCGCGCCGGCGGTTTTCCTCGGCGATCCTGCCGCCCTGGGCGCGCAAGACCCCGAAGATCACCGAGGTGTTGCCGCTGCTGTATCTGCACGGGCTGTCATCCGGTGATTTCGTGCCCGCACTGGGGCAGTTTCTGGGCAGTAGCAAGGGGTTATCCGCCCCTGTGATCACGAAACTGACCGAGCAGTGGAGGACCGAGCATCGTGCGTTCACCGAACGAGATCTGTCCGAAGTGGACTATGTGTATCTGTGGGCGGACGGTATCCATGTGAACATTCGCCTGGAAGAACACAAACTCTGCCTGCTGGTGATGATCGGTGTCCGAGCCGACGGCCGCAAGGAACTCGTCGCCCTGGCCGACGGCTACCGAGAGTCCACCGAATCGTGGGCCGATCTGCTCCGGGACTGCGCCCGTCGTGGGATGCGAGGGCCGGTGCTGGCCATCGGCGACGGGGCGCTGGGGTTTTGGGGCGCGCTACACGAGGTTTTCCCTGCTACCCGAGCGCAGCGATGCTGGTTCCACAAGATCGGCAACGTGCTTGCCTCGCTGCCGAAATCGGCTCATCCGGGTGCGAAGAAGGCACTGGCCGAAATCTGGAATGCCGAGGACCGCCGGCATGCCCTGGACGCGGTGAAAGCGTTCGAGGCCGCCTACGGGGCCAAGTTTCCCAAGGCCGTCGCCAAGATCACCGACGATGTCGACGAGCTGCTGGCCTTCTACAACTATCCGGCACAGCACTGGGTGCATCTGCGCACCACCAACCCCATCGAATCCACGTTCGCGACCGTGCGGCACCGCAGCAAAGTCACCAAGGGACCAGGCTCGCGGGCGGCCGGACTAGCGATGGCGTTCAAGCTCATCGAGTCCGCCCAGACCCGCTGGCGCGCGGTCAACGCACCCCAACTCGTCGCCTTGGTACGCGCGGGAGCACGCTTCGAGGGCGGCAAACTCGTCGAACGCCCCGACGACCACGCCCCACCCACCGCCGCCTAAACAATCTTGACCCACAGGTCTTGACTATTCCTC
>NZ_JBWKKU010000163.1:0-1434 GCF_056431445.1 Saccharopolyspora sp. NPDC045941 | reverse complement strand
TGAACTGGTCCCCGGAAGTTGGACTGAGAAATTCAGTTCTGGCTTCCGGGGAGCAGGTGTATGGCTGGGCCGAGTTCGTTGACCGCGGAGCAGCGTGCGGTGGCGATAGGGTTGTTCGGTGATGGTTGGGCGGATCGTGCGGTCGCGGCCAGGCTTGGTGTGTCGCGCTGGCCGGTTGCCCGGTTGTATGGCCGGTGGCGGGTTCGCGGGGGTGCGGCGCTGGTGAGCACATCGTCCAGGAGGTCGTTCTCGTTCGAGTTCAAACTCGAGGTGGTGCAGCGTTTCCTCGCTGGTGAGACCAAGACCGACCTCGCCCGCGAGTTCGGTTTGTCGTCGCCGAAGCTGATCGAGACGTGGGCGCGGATCTACCGCGATGAGGGCGAGGACGGGCTCCGGCCGAAACACCGAGGACGTCCGGCCAAGCCTGTGGGCCAGGGTTCGGGTGAGGAAAGCGAGCTTGAGGCACTGCGCCGGGAGAACGAGCGGCTGCGGGCGGAGAACGCCTTCCTGGGAAAATTGCGTGCCCTGAGGATGCGGGAGCAGCGGCGAAAGTAGCCGCGGTGATCGCTCTCAGGGCCGAACACCGTCTCAAGGTGTTGCTGGAGGTCGCCCGGCTGGCCCGGTCGACGTTTTTCTATCACCAGGCCCGCCTGGCCCGGCCTGATCCCTGGGCCGAGCTCAAGACCGCGATCCAGGCGGTCTTCGAGGAGAGCAAGAAGCGTTATGGGCATCGCCGGATCCACCGGGAACTACTCGCCGGTGGGTGGCGGGTGGCGAAGAAGACCGTGCTCACGCTGATGCGTGAACTCGGGCTGGTCTGCCCGATCCGCCGGCGCCGACGCTACAACTCTCATCGGGGCGAGGTCGGCAAGGTCGCGGACAACGTCCTGAACAGGGAGTTCACCGCCGCCGCACCGAATGAGAAGTGGGTTACCGATGTCACCGAGTTCGCTATCGCCGACCACAAGGTCTATCTCTCGCCGGTGATGGACCTGTTCGACCGGCAGATCATCTCCTATGCGGTCGGTACCTCACCCAACCTGGAGCTGACCCACTTATCCCTGCGGGACGCGCTCGCGACGCTGGACCCCGGCCAGGCGCCGTTGGTGCACTCTGACCAGGGATTCCAGTATCAGCACCGGTCCTGGCGGCGCCTGCTGGCCGAGGCGGGCGCGATCCAGTCGATGTCGCGGAAGGGCAACTGTCACGACAACGCCGTGATCGAGAGCTTCTTTGGTCACCTCAAGGAAGAACTCTTCCACCACACCCGCTACCTCAACCTCGAGGCGTTCACCACCGCCCTGGACGACTACATCACCTGGTTCAACACCAGCCGGGGCCACACACACTGCGAGGGCCTGAGCCCGGTGCAATACCGGGCCCAGACCCTCGCTGCCTAGACTCTCAATTACCGAGTCCAACTTCCGGGGACCA
>NZ_JBWKKU010000162.1:0-1526 GCF_056431445.1 Saccharopolyspora sp. NPDC045941 | reverse complement strand
GGCTCTGTCGCTGGTTGCGTGATCAATGATGTCGGGGGGTTATTGGTCGAGTAGGATTCTCTTGCGTAGCAGGGCGAAGCTGGCTTTTCCGTAGGTTTGGCGTTTGAGCATTTTGATCTTGTTGTTGATGCCTTCGGCGGGACCGTTGCTGTAGGGCAGGGTCAGGCCGGCGGTGGTGGCGTCCCAGTCTTTTTCGAGGCCGTTGAGGTAGGCGTCGAAGCCGGGTAGTGCGTCGTCGCGGGTGGTGGCGATCCAGGCGGCGAGGTCCTGGCCACGGCGGCCGGTGAGGATGGCGGCGAACTCACGCACCCGGGTGGCCAGGGTGGTCATCCCGGGACAGCTGGCGATCAGATCGTCGAGGTGGCGGCGAGTAGGGCCGGACAGACCCTCGGGGCGGCTCATGATCCAGGAGACCAGACGGCGTGGGGAGGGCGCGAGGCGTTGCGGGTCGGCCCGTCCCTGGTTGATGTAGCGGACCAGGAGGTTCGCGCTGCCGGTGTAGCCCTGGTCGCGGATTTCGGCCAGGATCCGCGTCACCGGCGTCTTTTCGGCCAGACGGCGCTGAACGTGGGCGCGGTGGGCATCGACCAGGCAGGGGCCGTAACGCGGTGGGCGTAGCAGGTCCTCGACCCGTTCGGCGCGGGCGTAGCGTTTGACGGTGTTCAGCGCCCAGCCCAGCCGCCGGGCGCATTCCATCAGGCCGACCCCTTGGGCTCGGAGTTCGTGAACGGCGGCGAACCGTTGCCGTGTGCGTGCGTCCAGCGTCGAATCTGCCTTGCAGGGCAGGGTGTTCCAGGATGCGGCGTAGGCGACGACGCTCTTTTCCACCGCCGCGGCCAGGTTGTGCCAGAGATGCCATCGGTCACTGGCCTGCACCGCTTTCGGGGCGCCCTGGCGGATGGCCTCGGCATAGGCTGCCGATCCGTCACGGCAGACCACCTGGGCGCCGGGGTGTTCACGCAGCCATGCGGCCACAGTGTCGGCTTTGCGGTCCGGGAGCACGTCGAGGCGGCGGTGAGTGACCGCGTCGATCAGCAGCGTCGCATACTTGCGGCCCCGCCTGATCGCGAAGTCATCGACACCGAGCACGGCGACTGTTCCGACGTCGGGTTCGGGTAGCGCGTGGACCAAGCGCAGCAGCGTGCTCCGGCTCGCCGCCATCCCCGGCCGGGCCACCAAACGCGCCCCGGCTCTGCCCGCCAGTGCCAACCCGATGTGTTCCAAAGCCTTGCGGCACACCGTAGTTCGGCGGGCGTGCTTGGAGGTCAGGTCGTCGACCTGTTCGGCGAACGTCCGAACAGGACAGTCAAGGTCATCACAGAAGAACCGGCGCACCTGTAATCGCAGCATCACTGGCTGGCCGGCCATAGAGACGTCAGCCAGCCCGCGGTCATAGCGGCTGTGAACCCGCCGCGACCTACCGCCGCAGGACGGGCAGATGCCATCGTCGGCCTTGACACGTGCCCAGACCAGCACGCCTGCCCCGGACCGCTCGATCCGCTCGACCATCACGCCGGCCAGGTGGG
>NZ_JBWKKU010000161.1:0-1640 GCF_056431445.1 Saccharopolyspora sp. NPDC045941 | reverse complement strand
GCGCAGCAGGCGGGTCGTCTCCTCCTCGGTGAGCTTGAACACCGGGATGCCCGTCCAGTTCGCCAGCACCTCGGCGATCTGCTCGTCGTCGACCTGGTTCACGGCCCCGGCGCGCACGCGCAGGCGGGCGGCCGCTTCGTCGATGAGATCCACGGCCTTGTCCGGCAGGAAGCGGTCGTTGAGGTAGCGATCCGCCAGGCTCGCCGCCGCCACGAGAGCGGCGTCCATGATGGACACCTGGTGGTGTTCCTCGTAGCGCGAGCGCAAGCCCTTGAGGATGGCCACGGTCTGAGCCACCGATGGTTCGTCGACCTGGATCGGCTGGAAGCGGCGCTCCAGGGCCGGGTCCTTCTCCATGTGCTTGCGGTAGTCCGCGATGGTCGTCGCGCCGATCGTCTGCACCTCGCCGCGCGCCAGCATCGGCTTGAGCATGCCGGACGCGTCGATCGAGCCCTCCGCCGCACCGGCGCCGACGAGCGTGTGGATCTCGTCGATGAGCAGGATGATGTCGCCGCGGGTCTCGATCTCCTTGAGCACCTTCTTCAGGCGCTCTTCGAAGTCGCCGCGGTACCGCGCGCCGGCGACCAGCGAACCCAGGTCCAGGATGTAGAGCTGCTTGTCCTTCAGCGTTTCCGGCACCTCGCCCGCGACGATCTTCTGCGCCAGCCCCTCCACGACCGCCGTCTTGCCGACGCCGGCCTCGCCGATGAGCACCGGGTTGTTCTTGGTGCGCCGGCAGAGAACCTGCATGACCCGCTCGATCTCCTTCGCCCGGCCGATCACCGGGTCGAGCTTGCCCTCGCGGGCGCTCTGCGTCAGGTTGCGCCCGTAGTCGTTGAGCCCGGCGGGGAGCTGCGGCCCTTCACCGGGGTGGTCCGGCGCGGCATCGGGCTGGTTGCGGTCGAGAAGACTCTCGACCTGCCGGCGAACCCGGTCGAGGTCTGCGCCGAGACTGACGAGCACCCGGGCCGCTGGGCATTCGCCCTCGTCGATCAGCCCGAGCAGGATGTGCTCGGCATCGATGCGGTCGTGGCCGCGGCGCCGCGCTTCCCGAAGCGACAGCTCCAGCACCTCCTTCGCCTGCACCGTGAACGGGATGTGCCCGCTGGGCGCGATGTGCCCCCGGCCGAAGAGGTGTTCCACCTGGCGGCGCACGCCATCGAGCGTGATCCCGAGCGACTCCAACGCCTCGGCGACGACGGGATCGCCCTGGTCGACCAATCCCAGGAGGATGTGCTCGGTGCCGATGCAGTTGTGGTCGAGCGTCCGGGCCTCTTCCTGGGCTAGGACGATCACCTGCCTCGCGCGGTCGGTGAACCTCTCGAACATCGGGCACCCCCGGCCTTCCGGCACCGAGCTAGTACGAGGGTGCCCGCTGCGGAGCGACCTCACGCAGGGCCGGGAGTACGTGCTGCCGAACGGTCGCACGATGCAGGTCCGCGTGGTCAAGAATGAGGCCTACCGGGGTTGACGGGCCCTCGCGCCCGCCGGATCTCGCCGAGTCCCTCGGCGGCTCGACTGGTCGCGGCTGGCGGAACTCGCCGGGCAGCCGGAGCTGATCGACACCCGCAACCAGCTCACCTCTGGCGTTCTCCGCCGGGCAGGCCTGCGATGGCGCGGCACCGGCCGCGCGGGACGGG
>NZ_JBWKKU010000160.1:0-1668 GCF_056431445.1 Saccharopolyspora sp. NPDC045941 | reverse complement strand
TCAGCCGAAGATGATGTTGAGGGCGATGATCAGGACCAACGCGATCCCCGCCAACAGCCCCGGACGGCGATACCAGCCCGCGTCCTCACCACTGGTCGACGCCTGCAAACTCGCCCGCGGCGTCAACCCGTACACCAACCCCACCAACTCCGCCTCCGGCTTCGGCCGCGTCACCAACGACACCACCACGCTCACCACGATGTCCACCACGAACGCCACACCCGCACCCACGAAACTCGCACCCTGCCCCGGCAGATCCAGCACCCCGGTCTCCGACAACCCGAACACCACCACCGCCGACACCGTGCCCAAAACCAGACCCGCCCACCCCGCATGCGGCGTCATCCGCTTCCAGAACATCCCCAGGATGAACGTCGCGAACAACGGCGCGTTGAAGAACGAGAACAACTGCTGCAGGTAATCCATCAAGTTCGAATACCCCGCCGCGATGAACGCCGTACCCACCGCAGCCAGCGTCGCCCCCACCGTCACCCAACGCCCCATGCTCAGGTAATAACCATCCGCCCGGTCCCGCACCACATAGGACTGCCAGATGTCATACGTGAACACCGTGTTGAACGACGACAGGTTCGCCGCCATCCCCGCCATGAACGACGCCAGCAACCCCGCCAGGGCGATCCCCAGAATCCCGTTCGGCAGCAGATCCCGCATCAACAACAAGATCGCATCGTTGTAATCCACACCCCCACCACCGGACCCACCCGCCTGCTTGAACGCCGCCAACTCCGGGATCAGCACCGCCGCGATCATCCCCGGAATGATCACGATGAACGGGATGAACATCTTCGGGAACGCCCCGATGATCGGCGTCCGCTGCGCCGCCGACATGCTCTTGGACGCCATCGCCCGCTGCACCTCGACGAAGTTCGTCGTCCAATACCCGAAACTGAGCACGAAACCCAGCCCGAACACCAACCCCACCACCGACAGCACACTGTTGTCGAACCCGGTCAGCTCATTACCCGGCCACGCCGACAACTGCTCCGCACCACCCGGACCCGCCGACACCTTCTCGATCAGGCCCTGCACCCCACCGACCTTCACCAACCCGATGATCGTCAACGGCAACAACGCCGCCACGATCACGAAGAACTGCAACACCTCGTTGTAGATCGCCGCCGACAACCCACCCAACGCCGTGTACGACAACACGATCGCCGCCGCCAGCAACACCGACAACCACAACGGCCACCCCAGCAACGCATTCACGATGCTGGCCAGCAAATACAGATTCACCCCCGCGATCAGCACCTGCGCCACCGCGAAACTGATCCCGTTCACCAGATGCGCCGCCCGCCCGAAGCGGCGCAACATGAACTCCGGAACACTGCGCACCTTCGAGCCGTAGTAGAACGGCATCATCACCACGCCCAAAAACAGCATGGCCGGCACCGCACCGATCCAGAAATAATGCATCGTCGGCATCCCGTACTCGGCACCATTCGCCGACATACCGATGATCTCGATCGCACCCAGATTCGCCGAGATGAACGCCAACCCCGTCACCCACGCCGGCAACGCCCGCCCCGACAGGAAAAAATCCAGACTGGTGGACACCGCACGCCGCGCCAGATACCCGATACCCAGCACGAAAACGAAGTACAACGCCAACAACGCGAAATCCACCGCGTTGGCATCCAGCAGCTG
>NZ_JBWKKU010000159.1:0-1670 GCF_056431445.1 Saccharopolyspora sp. NPDC045941 | reverse complement strand
GACGTAGTGCGCAGACCCCCGGGTTTATCCGTGGGGTTAGCACGTCAAGTCCGATCCTGACGTGCCCAGCGGTAACCCTGCCAACGTTAGATAGCTCGGTGCTGTATAGTGCTGGGTATGGCCGTCACGCTGCGATCGAACGCGAACATCACCTTTCAGTGCGCGTTCCACGTCGTGTGGTGCCCGAAATACCGGCGCCGGGTCATCGGTGGCCGGATGGAAGAACGCTTGAAGCAGCTCATCCGGGAAGTCGTCGAGGAGAAGGGGGCGTGGCTGGTGGAGCTGGAAACGATGCCGGACCACGTTCACCTTCTCGTCGAAGTCGACCCGCAGTACGGGGTGCACAAGCTGGTCAAAGCGATTAAGGGACGTTCGTCGCGCGTGTTGCGGGAAGAGTTCCCGTGGTTGCGGTCGAAGCTTCCGACGCTGTGGACCAACAGCTACTTCGTCGCGACGGTCGGCGGCGCACCGCTGTCGGTCATCAAGCGCTACGTCGAACAGCAGAAGGCCCGGTGAGCCGATGCTGACGGGACGTCGCTACCGCTTGAAGCTCACCACCGCGCAGGCCGCCCAGTGCGAGGAGTTCGGCAATATCTGCCGGGCAGTGTGGAACACCGCCCTGGAACAACGCCGCGAGTACCGGCGGCGCGGGGCGTGGATGAACTACAACGAGCAAGCCGGACAGCTCGCCGACGGGAAAACCGAGCACGGCTGGTTGCAGACCGCGCCGTCGCACGTCCTCCAGCAGGCGTTGAAGGACCTGGACCGGGCGTGCCGCGACCACGGCACGTTCCGGGTTAAGTGGCGCGGTAAGCAGCGTTGGAACCCGTCGTTCCGGTTCCCGATGGGCAAGCTCATCGAGGTCGAGCGGCTGAGCAAGCGGTGGGGACGGGCGAAGCTCCCGAAGCTGGGGTGGGTGCAGTTCCGCATGACCCGCCAGCTCGGCGGTGCCGTGCGGTCCGCGACAGTGTCCCGCGACGGCCGGGACTGGTTCGTGTCGTTCCTCGTCGACGACGGCGCCACCACCCCAGAACGGCACGCCGCACCCCACAGCGGCGTCGGTGTCGACCGTGGAGTCGCGGCAGCGGTAGCTACCAGTGACGGCAAGCTCATTGACCGCGATTTCGTCTCGCCTGGCGCGGATGAGCGTTGCCGCAGGTTGCAGCAGAAGCTTTCCCGGCAGAAGCGGGGCAGCGCAGACCGTAAGAAGACGCTCGGCAAGATGCGCCGGTTGAAGCGGCGCGAACGCGACCGGCGAGCGGACTTCTGCTCGCAGGTCGCGGCCGAGCTCACCGACCGCAACGCGCTGGTCGTGCTGGAAGATCTCCGTACCCGGAACATGACCCGGTCGGCGAGCGGAACCGCCGAAGAACCCGGCCGGAACGTCGCCCAAAAGTCCGGCCTGAACCGCGCCATCCTCGACAAAGGCTGGCACAAGCTTGAACTGGCCCTGCGTAACGCTGCCCGCTATACCGGCAGCGAGATCGTGAAGGTGCCTGCTGCGTACACGTCGCAGACGTGCGCGGTGTGCCGTGCTGTGGACCCGGAAAGCCGTGAGAGCCAAGCGGTTTTTCGGTGTACCCAGTGCGGCCACACCGCGCACGCTGACGTGAACGCGGCGAAGAACATTCTCGCCGCCGGACGGGCGGTGACAGCCTGTGGAGACCTCG
>NZ_JBWKKU010000158.1:0-1692 GCF_056431445.1 Saccharopolyspora sp. NPDC045941 | reverse complement strand
TGACGGGGTATTCGCGGTGGCTTCAGGCGGTGCTGATCCCCAGCCGCCGGGCCGAGGATCTCTTCGCCGGCTGGTGGCAGCTGATCAAGCGGCTGGGTGCGGTGCCGCGGGTGCTGGTCTGGGACGGCGAGGGCGCGATCGGCCGGTGGCGTGGTGGGCGCAGTGAGCTGACGGCCGAGTGTCAGGCGTTTCGGGGCACGTTGGGCGCGAAAGTGGTCATCTGCCGGCCGGCCGACCCGGAGGCCAAGGGGCTGATTGAGCGGGCGCATGACTACCTGGAGCGCTCGTTTTTGCCGGGTCGCACCTTCGACGGCCCGGCGGGGTTCAACAGCCAGATGGCGGAGTGGCTGGCTGTGGTGAACTCCCGGCCCCGCCGGGCACTGGGGTGCGCCCCGACCGATCGGATCGTTGGTGATAAGGCCGCGATGCTCGCGCTGCCGCCGGTTGCGCCGGCCACCGGCTGGCGGTGTTCGACTCGTCTGCCGCGAGATCACTACATTCGGCTGGATTCCAACGATTATTCGGTGCACCCGAGCGTGATCGGCCGGCGGGTGGAGATCGTCGCCGATCTGGCGCGGGTGCGGGTGTGGTGCGACGGGAAGGTGGTGGCCGATCACGACCGGATCTGGGCCTGGCATCAAACGATCTCCGACCCGGACCACGTAACCGCAGCGAAGTCGTTGCGCCGCAACAGGATCGGCATGTTGCGGCCCGTACCGGAACCCGAGGTGGAGCAGCGGTGCCTGGCCGACTACGACGCCGCCCTCGGCCTCGACGGCGAGGGCGCCGATGGAGGGGTGGTGGCCTGATGTCCGCGACCCGAGCTACCACGAAGACAACAACCCCCCGGGATCTCACCGCTGAGATCGCGTTCTTGACCCGCGTGTTGAAGGCGCCCACCCTGCGGGAATCGGTCGACCGGCTCGCCGAGCGGGCCCGGGCGGAATCCTGGACGCACGAAGAGTTCCTCGTCGCCTGCCTGCAACGCGAGGTCTCCGCACGCGAGTCCCACGGTGGCGAGGGCCGCATCCGCGCCGCCCGTTTCCCCGCCCGCAAATCCCTGGAGGAGTTCGACTTCGACCACGCCCGCGGACTCAAACGCGACACCATCGCACACCTCGGAACGCTAGATTTCGTTGCCAGTAAAGAGAACGTGGTGTTCCTGGGCCCGCCGGGAACCGGCAAAACACACCTGGCGATCGGCCTGGCAATGCGAGCCTGTCAGGCCGGGCACCGAGTCTCCTTCGCCACCGCCGTCGAGTGGGTCGCCCGCCTCGCAGACGCCCACCACGCCGGCCGCCTCCAGCAAGAACTCGTGAAACTGGGCCGCATCCCACTGCTCGTGGTCGACGAGGTCGGCTACATCCCGTTCGAGCCCGAAGCCGCAAACCTGTTCTTCCAGCTCGTGTCCTCCCGCTACGAACGGGCGAGCTTGATCGTCACCAGCAACAAGGTCTTCGGCCGCTGGGGCGAGGTCTTCGGCGACGACGTCGTCGCTGCCGCCATGATCGACCGCCTCGTCCACCACGCCGAAGTCATCGCCCTCAAAGGCGACAGCTACCGGCTCAAGGACCGCGACCTCGGCCGCGTCCCCACCGCCGGCACAACCGAAGAATAAACACCAACCCACCAGGCACAAGGGGGTCAACATTCACATGCCGGAAAGGGGTCATGATCCAGCCGCCGTTGACA
>NZ_JBWKKU010000157.1:0-1736 GCF_056431445.1 Saccharopolyspora sp. NPDC045941 | reverse complement strand
TTGATCTTTTAGCTTGATATCGATCATCATGGGGTATGGCGGTTGCGGTAGAGGTCGAGCGGTCACTGGCGGCGAAGTTCGCGACGTTGTTGCCGCATTTGGAAGAGCGCACGCAACGGCTGTACCTGGCATCGGAGGCGCGATCGTTGGGGCACGGCGGGATCGCGGCCGTGGCCCGGGCTGCTGGGGTGAGCCGGCAGACGGTTGCGGCCGGGGTAGATGAGCTGGACTCCGGTGCGGAGCCTTTGGGGCGGATACGGAGGGTCGGCGGGGGCCGCAAGCGCGTGGCCGAGGTGGATTCCGGGCTGCGGCCGGCGCTGCTGGCGTTGATCGAGCCGGACGTGCGGGGTGATCCGATGTCGCCGCTGCGGTGGACGGCGCGCTCGACCCGCAACCTGGCCGCGGAACTCACCAGGCAGGGACACCGGATCTCGGCGGACACGGTGGCCGATCTGTTGCGCCAGGAGGGTTTCAGCCTGCAGGGCAACGCAAAGATGCTGGAGGGCAAGCAGAATCCGGACCGTGATGCCCAGTTCCGCTACCTCAACGAGCAGGTCAAGGAGTATCAGGCGGCGGGCGATCCGGTGGTCAGTGTGGACACCAAAAAGAAGGAGTTGGTGGGGCCGTTTGCCAATGGTGGCCGCGAGTGGCGGCCGGCGGGAGCGCCGGTGCCGGTGCGCACCCACGACTTCCCCGATGCCGATTTGGGCAAGGCCATCCCGTACGGAATCTACGACGTGGCGGCCAATACCGGGTGGGTCAACGTCGGCACCGATCACGACACCGCCGCGTTCGCCGTCGAATCGCTGCGCCGCTGGTGGCACGGCGCGGGCTGCGAAGCCTACCCGCACGCCCGGCGGCTGTTGGTCACCGCCGACGCGGGCGGCTCCAACGGTTACCGCACCCGGGCCTGGAAAGCCGAGCTGGCCGCACTGGCTGCCCAGACCGGCCTGGCCATCACCGTCTGCCACTTCCCACCCGGCACGTCGAAGTGGAACCACATCGAACACCGGTTGTTCTCCCACATCACCCTCAACTGGCGTGGCCGGCCCTTGACCAGCCACGAGGTCATCGTCGCGACCATTGCGGCGACCACCACCCGCACCGGCTTGCGGGTGCATGCCGAACTCGACACCGGCCACTACGCCACCGGGGTCTCCATCAGCGACCGGCAGATGGCGAACCTGCCGATCACCCACCACGAATGGCACGGCGACTGGAACTACACCCTGCACCCACACCAGCAGCCCCAGCACGACACATCCGCCGCCGACACTGGCGGATCACCAGCGCACCAAACCAGCCACAACGACCGGGCCTGGCTGCTCCACCCCGCCCTCACCGGCCAGTCACCGGCCGAATGGGACGAACTGCTGAGCCGGTTGCACATCGCCCACCACACCCAGCGAGAAGCCGATCTGCACCGTCAGCGCGGTGGCCCACGACGCGTGGCGCCGGGCACCGGCCGCCGTCCCGCACTGCCCCTCCTCGACCGGGTCCTGCTCACTACCCTGCACCAGCGCTTCCGACTGCCCCAAACCGTGCTTGCCGGACTGTTCGAGACCACCCCCATGACCGTCAGCAGAGCCATCCGCCAGATCACCCAACTCTTCGATCAGATCGAGCACACCACTCCACCCGCCGAACAACGGCTCTATTCCGCGCCAGACCTCACCGCGCTAGCAACCAGCCTCAACCCCACACCAAACACAAAGCCGAAATCAGCGAGTTGATTT
>NZ_JBWKKU010000156.1:0-1788 GCF_056431445.1 Saccharopolyspora sp. NPDC045941 | reverse complement strand
GACTCTGTTGCTCAATTTCGCACCCTGTGTGGGCGGGTGGCGGCCGCTGGGGCAAGATCATCACCCTGCTGCTGATCTTCGTGGGTGGTGTGTGGTGTCGTTGCAGCCGCGTCCGTGGCCTGATGTCCCGGAGACGACCGTTCGGGTGGCTCGGGCCGCCTTTCCCAAGGGATGTTTGGCGATGCGGGTCCGTGATGAGCTGGGCCCGTTGTTCGTTGATGAGGAATTCGTTGCGGCGTTTGGGAAACGAGGCCGTCCGGGTTGGTCACCGGGGCAGTTGGCGCTGATATCGGTGTTGCAGTTCGCTGAGAACCTCACTGACCGGCAGGCCGCGGATGCGGTGCGGGGCCGGATCGACTGGAAGTATGCCCTGGGTTTGGAGCTGGAAGATCCTGGATTCGATTTCACCGTGCTCACCGGGTTCCGGGCTCGACTGATCAAGCACGGCCTGGAGGAGAAAGTTCTGGATGTGCTGCTGGCTCGGTTGTCGGAGCTGAGGTTGCTGCGCTCGGGTGGGCGTCAGCGCACCGATTCCACCCACGTGCTGGCGGCGGTGCGGACGCTGAATCGCATCGAGTTCGTCGGCGAAACGCTGCGGGCGACGCTGGAAGCCCTTGCGATCGCGGATCCCGGCTGGCTGTCCGCCACCGCCGATCCCGACTGGGTGAAGCGTTATGGCGCGCGTGTGGACTCCTACCGGATGCCCCAGAGCGCCGAGGCCCGCACCGAGCTCGCGGTCACGATCGGCCGCGACGGTTTCCACCTGCTGCAGGCCGTATATGCGCTGCAGGTGCCGGTGTGGCTGCGGGAGATCCCGGCAGCGCAGACCCTGCGGATCGCATGGATTCAGCAGTACCACCGCACCCAGACCGACGACGGCGGGATGGAGGTGGCCTGGCGGGAGGGCAAAGACCTCCCGCCAGGCAGGCTGAGGCTGTCCTCACCCTACGACCTCGATGCTCGCTATGGCGTGAAACGCGGTCATGGCTGGGACGGCTACAAGGTCCATCTCACCGAAACCTGCGAACCCGACACGGTCCACGTGATCACACACGTGTCCACCACCGACGCCACCGTGGCGGATGTGGAGATGACCTCCACAGTGCACGAGGGGCTGCACCGGCGCGACCTACTGCCCGCCGAGCACGTCGTCGATAGTGGCTACACCAGCGCCGAACTGATCGTCACCACACGCCACGCTTACGCCATGGAGTTGGTCGGCCCCCTGCGCACCAGTACCAGCTGGCAGACCGGGAACTCCGAGGCATTCGACCACACTCATTTCAGCATCGACTGGGACGCCCAGCAGGTCACCTGCCCCAACGGAGCGGTCAGCACCAGCTGGCGGCAGGAGAAGGCCAGGGGCAAACCCGTTCTCAAAGTCGACTTCCGCAGGACTGACTGCGCACCGTGCCCTCTGAGATCTCGCTGCACCTCCTCCAAGACCAACGCCCGCAAACTCACCCTGCGCCACCGTGACCAGCACGAAACGCTCGAACACGCCCGCGCCGAACAAGCCACCGATGCGTGGAAACAGCGCTACAACATTCGCGCCGGCGTCGAGGGCACCATCCATCAAGCCGTCACCACCAGCGGCATCCGCCGCTCCCGCTACATCGGCCTACCCAAGACCCGCCTGGCTCATATCCTCGCCGCCACCGCCCTGAACCTCATCCGGCTCGACGCGTGGTGGACCGGCACACCCCTGGGAAACACCAGAACTTCCCACCTCACTGCCCTCAATCTCGAACTGGCCGCCTGATCGAAATTGAGCAACAGAGTCCTGAA
>NZ_JBWKKU010000155.1:0-1813 GCF_056431445.1 Saccharopolyspora sp. NPDC045941 | reverse complement strand
ACCAGCCCGAACGCGTACAAGCCTTCTTCGGCAAGGACGAAGTCCGCTACGCCGCAGACTAGACACGCCACATTTGCACTACCAATCAATAAGTCTCTCCTTGACCCTCTGTTCGGTCTTTTCGTTCCGCAGCTGGTGCCTTGTCAGCCTCCCTAAGCCGTGGGCGACGGCGTTGCGCGCTTCAGCTAGTCGCTCAACCGCCTTCCAATCCTCGTCAACGTCGAGCCAATCCTTGTAGGCGTTCTTCTGGTCATTCCAGGTGCTGGTGCGGCGGATAACGGCATCTTCAGCCACTCTGATGGCGGCAGCGCTTCGCGCACCTGCAACTGCTCTGTTGACTTCGCGTGACAGCATGTCCGACGCGAACGCCTCAGTGATTGACAGCAGCCTGATCAATGTGGCTTGGCACCTGTCCTGGACCGGATTCCCATCCGGTGCTACCCGCAGCCGTGTACGTTGCTGCGGTTTCAAAGCCGCGACCGCAGCACGATGGGCCCCAAGCGTGCGAAACAGCAACGCCGACGACGCCTCGGCTTCAGCAGATGGGACCAGCGGAACTGGCTTGGTCATTGTGGTGTCACAGCCTGGAGGAGCAGCCGGTCCAGTTCGTCGTCGGCTGTCTTTTCCGCTCTCGCGCTGTCAAGGCCGATCAAGCCCGAGTACGCTAGACGCCGCCATTCCGGGCCAACCCGATCGACGGCGGCCGCGACTAGATCAGGATCACCCCGTCCGATCCGTCCCAACGCGGCCGCCGCGGTGGCGGCCAGGCCGTCATGGCCATCTGTAATGCACTGGGCGAGCCAATCTTCGTAGGTGTGTCTGTGTTGTGAATGCCGAACACCACCAGCGACCTGCGCTAGCCACATGCCTTGCCATGCGCTGAGGATATTGCCGGTGACGGCATCATCAAGTGCACTACGGAGATCGGCACGCTCACGCCGGCCGTTCCTCCCGTATGCATCCAGGTATGCAGCGATCTGCGGAGTGAGGGCAGGCTCAAGGCGGAACAGCGCTGACAGGGAGCCCAATGGCCGGGAGTCGCCGGCTGCGCCGAGCGTCGGCAAGGCGCGGCCAAGTAGAGACTGGGTGATCGCGGCTTCCTGCGCAGCCTGCACCTCCTCGGATTCGTCCTCATTCTCCCAAAGTTCCCACGCCTGCTGCGCAGCTCGCAGACGCCGAGGGTCGATGTCTTCGGACTCTTCGCCGTAGTCCGCGGCAAGCACTTCGTCTTCATCGACGCTGTCCAGAAGCGTGCCGCCAGGTGTCAATAGCGTCGCAGAGGCACGCCCCTCGTCGCTATAATCCGGGCCCAGGAACCCCAAACCGCTGAGCGGGTCGGCTGACTCGCCGCCAGCGAACAGACGCTGCTCGGCGTCGGCGAACGACGTAAGGGAACTCCGGTAGTTTCCCGCGCCGTATGTGAAGGTCTTGCGCTCGTTGAGTACCAGGCCGAGGGCTCGTACCTCCATTGCGCATGCTTCTAGCGACGCACGAGCATCGCCGAGAGAAGGGGAACTGATCCGGAAATCGTCCGAGTAAGTAAACACGGTGTGGCCCTGGCGGAGGAGGCGTCTGCGAACTGGGTCGATGTAGGCGTCGCCCAGCAAGTCACTGGCAGGGTGCACTTGCGGCAGCCCGACGCGACGGCCGAGGATCGAAGCCAACAGATCGGCCAGTGCGTCGGTGGCGAGCTCCTCGCCGGTTTGGGCAACCAGCTCGAGGAATAGTCAAGACCTGTGGGTCAAGATTGTTTAGGCGGCGGTGGGTGGGGCGTGGTCGTCGGGGCGTTCGACGAGTTTGCCGCCCTCGAAGC
>NZ_JBWKKU010000154.1:0-1927 GCF_056431445.1 Saccharopolyspora sp. NPDC045941 | reverse complement strand
TGCAAGGGCAGGTCGAAGCCCATTTTGGGCAGCACCCGGCCGCTGAGATCATCCTGTCCCAGCCCGGACTGGGACCGGTCCTCGGCGCCCGGGTGCTCGCAGAGTTCGGCGACGACCCCACCCGCTACGCCACCGCCAAAGCCCGCAAGAACTACGCCGGCACCTCTCCGATCACCCGCGCCTCCGGCAAGAAGAAGGTCGCCCTGGCCCGGTTCGTCCACAACGACCGGCTCATCGACGCCCTCACCACGCAAGCGTTCAACGCACTGCTGCGCTCGCCCGGTGCGCGCGCCTACTACGACCGGCAGAAAGCCCGCGGCGCCGGACACAACGCCGCCCTGCGCCAACTCGCCAACCGACTCGTCGGCATCCTCCACGGCTGCCTCAGAACCGGCACCCCCTACGACGAAACGACCGCCTGGGCCCACCACGCCAACTCGGCTGCGGCTTGACACTTCAGCTCCTGGGATGTCCCTAAGGTGGATCTTGTTCGGGGTAAGTGCCCCGAATGCCCAGCGCGACGGGGTGTGGCTGCTGGGATGTTTGCCTCTGTCGTGGCTTTGAAAGAATGGCCGCCCCGTCGCTCTGGACGCCCTGGCCACTGATTCAGATCTGATGCGGACCGTCGCTGTTTAGGGACCTGTTGGCAGGGTTGTCCACGGGGTTGACCCTGCAACAACAGGAGAACGTGAGTGAAGGTTCGGCCGCTGATCTGGGTCGGTATTGACGTCGGGAAGACCACGCATCACGCGTGCGCGATGGACATTGACGGCAAGGTCGTGTTCTCGCAGAAAGTGGCCAACAACCAGGCCGCGATCGAGCAACTCATCGCCCGTGCTGGGAAGTCGGCGGCCGAGGTGCGGTGGGCGATCGATCTGACTAGCAACGCCGCTGCGCTGCTGGTCACAGTCCTCGTCACGACCGGCCAGCCGGTGGTCTACGTGCCCGGCCGGGTGGTCAACCGGATGACCGGCGTGTTCCGCGGCGAGTCCAAAACAGACGCTAAGGACGCCCGGGTGATCGCCGAGACCGCGCGCATGCGCGCCGACCTCACCCCGGTCACCGCCCAGGATGAAACCGTGGTCGAACTGACCCGGCTGACCGCGCACCGCGAAGACCTCATGGCCGACTGGGTCCGCGGGGTCAACCGGCTGCGCGACCTGCTCGGCAGCATCTTTCCCGGACTTGAACAGGCTTTCGACTACTCGGCCCGCTCGCCACTGATCCTGCTCACCGGCTTCCAAACCCCCGAATCCATCCGGGCTGCCGGCGAGACAGGGCTGGTCTCCTACCTGCGCGAGCACAAGGCTTGGGCCAAGGGGATCCCCGGCATGGCCGCCGCCGCGCTGGCCGCCACGGAGGCCCAAACCGTCCGCCTGCCGGGCGAAGCGACCACAGCGGTGCTCATCGCCCGCCTGGCCGCGCAACTGCTCGAACTGGACCGGCAGATCAAGGACACCGACAAGCTGATCACCAGCCGGTTCCGGGAACACCCGCAAGCCGAGATCATCGAATCGCTGCCCGGCTTCGGCCCGATCCTCGGCGCAGAGTTCGTCGTCGCCACCGGCGGCACCTTGTCCGGATTCGCCACCTCGGGGCGCTTGGCCTCCTACGCAGGGCTCGTGCCAGTACCGCAGGATTCCGGGCGTGTCACTGGGAATCTGCGTCGACCGAAACGCTACAACCGCAGATTGCGGCGCGTGTTCTACATGGCTGCGCTGTCCAGCATCAAGAGTCGCGGCCCCTCGCGCACCTTCTACGACAAGAAGCGCGGCGAACGACTCATCCACACCCAAGCCCTGCTCGCACTCGCCCGCCGACTGGTCGACGTGCTCTGGGCCCTGCTGCGCGACAGACGAACCTTCAGCCCAGCTGGACCACAGAAAGCTACTGCTGCAGCTTGACATGATCATTCAGATTCTTTCAG
>NZ_JBWKKU010000153.1:0-1943 GCF_056431445.1 Saccharopolyspora sp. NPDC045941 | reverse complement strand
TACCCCCGCGCCAAACCCACACCCGCCACATACAACTCCCCCACCACACCCACCGGAACCACACCCAAAAAACCATCCAACACATACACCCGCATGTTCGGCAGCGGATGACCGATAGGCGGGACGTTTCCGCCGGACAGCGGTCCCGTCATCGTCAAGTAGACGGTCGCTTCGGTCGGCCCGTAGGCATTCAGCATCAGCCGACCCTTCGACCAGCGGTCGACCAGTTCGCCGGAGCACGGCTCGATGCCGGTGATCAGGACCCGCAGGTCTGGCAAATCGCGGTGTGGAATGCTCGACAACACCGTTGGCGAAACGACGGCGTGGCTGATGCGTTCCGCCGCCAAGATCGCTGCCAACTCAGCGCCGAGCGGTTTTTGCGTTGCGGGCAGGACCAGCGCAGCTCCGGTCGCGAGGGCCATGAACAGTTCCATCACCATCACGTCGAAGCTGGGCGACGCCAACTGCAGTACGCGGCTCCCCTCCCCGACCCGAAGTCGTTCCCGCTGCACCTCGACCAGGTTGGCCACCGCGACGTGCGGAATCACGACTCCCTTGGGGGTGCCGGTGGAGCCGGAGGTGTAGATCACGTATGCCGGGGCCAGTGGGTCCAACGCGGCCCGCCGATCGGCATCGGTGACGTTTCCGCTGTTGTTCCGGCCGAGCCGGCCTTGGAGTTCGGGATCGCCGAGGAACAGGACGGGAACTCCGATGACCGCAACGCTGCCTGCGGAGCCGTCCGCGGCGAGGACGACCGCCGGCCCAGCGTCATCGAGCATGAACCGGATGCGGTCAGGCGGGTACGTCGGATCGACCGGCAGGTAGGCGCCACCCGCCTTCAGCACGGCGAGGATGGCGACCACCATTTCCGCGGAGCGGGGCAGCACCAGCGCCACGACTCGCTCCGGCCCCACTCCTAGCCCCACCAAGTGGTGTGCGAGTTGGTTCGCGCGGGTGTTGAGCTCCTCGTAGGTCAAACGGGTGCGGCCGTGTTCGAGCGCGATGGCCCGCGGAGTTCTGCTCACCTGGCCCTGGAAAAGCTCCGGCAACGTCATGGCAGGAACGTCCAGACGACCGGTGTCGTTGCGCTCGACCAACAACGCATGCTCTTCCGCGGCATCCAGCAAACGAACCCGACCAACACGCTCATCAGGCTCAGCCGCCAACTGCGCCAGCACACGAATCAAATAACCCCCGAAACGCCGCACCGTTTCCCGATCGAAAAGATCCGCGGAATAATTGAGCGCCAACTCCATACCAGCCGGCGCCCCGCCACCATCACGATGCTCATCGAAAGTGAACGACAGATCGAACTTAGCCGCATTCAAATCATGCGGATACAGACCACCAGACGTCCCCGGCAACACAAACCCATACTCACCAGCATCGTTGAGAACAAGCGCGACCTGAAACAACGGATGCCGCCCCAACGACCGAACCGGATTGACCGCCTCAACAAGACGCTCGAACGGAACATCCTGATGCTCAAAAGCCCTGAGATCGGTCTCCCGGACACGGCGAACAAGTTCACGCAAACTCGGATCACCAGAAGTATCCACCCTCAGCACAAGGGTGTTCACGAAAAACCCCACAAGATCCCGCACCGCGTCATCGGTCCGCCCCGCGACCGGGCTGCCGATCACAATGTCCACACCAGCATTGAGCCTGGTCAGCAAAGCAGCCAGACCAGCATGCAACACCATGAACAAACTCGCGCCGCACGCCCTCGCCACGTGGAGCAATCCGCCGTGCAACTCCGGGTCGACACGAAACGACACCACCCCACCGCGATAACCAGGCACCCGCGGCCGAGGCCGATCAGTCGGCAATTCGAGCTGTTCCGGAGCACCGGCCAGCTCCCGTCGCCAATAACCGAGCTGTTGGGACACAAGGCTTTCCGGATCGTCCTCATCCCCCAGAAGATCCCGCTGCCACAACGTGTA
>NZ_JBWKKU010000152.1:0-2153 GCF_056431445.1 Saccharopolyspora sp. NPDC045941 | reverse complement strand
ACAAATCCCAAACAGGACAGTCGAGACGTCAGTCGTGAGTCGGGTCAGACCCGCCAGCAGCGTCACCACGAACATCATCACTGTCGTGAGTGCTTCGTGCTGCCGTAGCGGCACAAAGCACTCACGACCCGGACCGCGTCCTCAGTGGACTTCGGCTGGTTCGACGAGTTCGACGAGGACGCCGCCGGCGTCCTTGGGGTGCACGAAGTTGATGCGGCTGTTCGCCGTGCCGTGGCGCGGTTCCTCGTAGAGCAGCCGCAATCCCTTGGCGCGGATCGCCGCCATGGCCGCGTCGATGTTCGTCACCCGGTAGGCGAGTTGCTGCAGGCCGGGGCCGTTGCGGTCCAGGAACTTCGCGATCGCCGAATCGTCGCGCAGTGGCGCGATGAGCTGGATCTGCGTCACGCCCGTGGCGTCGCCGGGCGCCCGCATCATCGCTTCGCGCACGCCCTGTTCCTCGTTCACCTCGGTGTGTGCGACTTCTAATCCGAAGGTGTCCCGCTGGAAGGCGATGGCCGCGTCCAGATCGGCCACCGCGATGCCCACGTGATCCACGGCCGTGACCAGGCCGGTTAAGTCCGCTCGCATGCCCGCAGCGTAGCCCGCGACCACATTTTCCGGGAATACCGGCAAATCCGGAAGATCGAATTGCCCCAACGAGCGGAGTCGGGTGACCTTGCTACGCACGAGCATGTGGCTGATTCACCTGAGAGGGGCGAGGATGGCGAAGAAGCAACGCGGGCCGGTTCGCGGGCTCGCGATCCTGACGGCGGTGCTCGGCGTCACCATCGGATTAGGCGTACCCGCCGCGCTGGCCGCCGGCGGCGACGGCGTGCCCAGCGGCGGAGGCGGCGACAATCCGCGCGCGGACCAACTGCGCCGGGACCGGGCCTGGGTCGCGCCCGGACCGCTGGTGTTCGGCACCGAACCGTACGCAGCGGTGAGCGCCGCAGCCGAGGAGGCGGCCGGGGCGGCCGACTGCACGATCAGCGCCAAAGCCGCGACCAACCTGGCGCTGTCCACGACGTGGCCCGAGGTGGCGGGATCCGGCAAGGCGCCGTCGCCGATGACCCTGTCCCGCTACGACGACCAGACCTCCCTCGCCGACCCCGAACAACGAGCCAAGGGCCTGTTCTTCAACCCGGGCGTCGGCATCTGGCAGCTCGACTCGGCCGGGCTCGGCGCCGGGGACACCGCCGCGACCGCCATCGACTCGGTCGGCGCCGCGCAGAAGATGGTGCCGTACATGGTCGGCAAGTTCTGCGACGCGGTCAACGGCGGATCGTCCACCGCACGCGCCCGCGCCACCGCGTGGAAGGACTGGCACGCCTGCGACGCAGGCGCCTGCGAAACGATCTACCAGCGGCTGGAATCCGATGGCGTCACCAAGGACGACAGCGTCACCCGATACGGCGGGGCTCAGCCGCGCGACTGCACCTTCGAGGGCACCAAGTACGACTGCCTGTACGTCGACCCGAGCGAGGCGGAGGGCGAAAAGGCCTGGACCGCCCCCGACTTCGGGCCGGCCCCGGTCCCGGCACCGTTCTACGTCTTCACCTACGCGGAGGGCGGAAAGGACTACGAGGTGCGGTACTGGCTGAAGGCCGACTCCGGCGCGGACACCGACGTGTCGGCCTCCCGGGAACTCGGTGTCAACGCCCGCACGAAGCTGTTCTGGGCCGCCGAAACCAGCCTCTGCGACACCACCACCGGCACCGGCAACTGCTGAGAGCAGGGGAACCTTCCTGTCACGCCCGGCCGTCCACGCGCGGCCGGGCGAGACAGGGCTTGCGAGGAGGGGAACCTTCCTGTCATCCGGCGGCCGGATCGCCGGGGCGGGTGGTGTTGGGAGCATGGGAACTTTCCTGTCACCGGAGCCGGCGACGGGTGAGAGCAGGGGAACCTTCCTGTCATCCGTAGCGCCTGGGTATGGCAGTCGTCACAGGTGGCACCGGGTGCCATCGCGGGTATGGTCCGGAAGCGCCCGCGGGGCCATCATGGTGCTGCGACGCATCGATGACGTGGCAGTCGACGAAGACGCACCGGGAGGCAGTGGTGAGCGGTTCTGTGATCGTGGCGGGGGCGCGTACTCCGATGGGGCGGTTGCTGGGGTCGCTGAAGGATTTCTCGGGTGCGCAGTTGGGTGGGTTCGC
>NZ_JBWKKU010000151.1:0-2461 GCF_056431445.1 Saccharopolyspora sp. NPDC045941 | reverse complement strand
GCCTGGCTGATGCCCAGCTGGACCCGGCCAATTCGCTCGTAAGTGGTACTGCGCTGCCGCGCCGAGCGGCCCGCCCGCGCGGCCAGTTCGTGCAGCTCCTCAACGCTGCGCTCCGAGCCGTGCTCGGAACCGGCCATCCGGCTGATGGTCTCCTCCATCAGCGTTCCGCCGACGTCGTTGGCGCCGCCGTTGAGCACCTCCGACGTGCCTTCGTCGCCGAGCTTCACCCACGAGCACTGGACGTTGTCGATCCGGCCGTGCAGCAGGACGCGCGCCATCGCGTGCACCGCGCGGTTGTCCCGGCGGGTCGGTCCCGGGCGGGCCAGCCCGGCGAGGTAGATCGGCGCGTTGCGGTGCACGAACGGGAGCGGGACGAACTCGGTGAACCCGGCGTTGCCGTGCTCGGCCGCGGCGTCCTGCACACCGGCCAGGGTGCGGAGGTGACCGAGCCAGTGCTCCGGGGTGTCGACGTGGCCGTACATCATCGTCGACGAGGACGGGATGCCCAGCCGGTGCGCGGTGCTGACGACCTCGATCCACTCGGCGGCGGGCAGCTTGCCCTTGGTCAGCACCCAGCGCACCTCGTCGTCGAGGATCTCCGCCGCGGTGCCGGGAATGCTGCCCAGCCCGGCCTCCTTCAGCTCGGCGAGCCAGTCGGCGATGCTCGCCCCGGCCTTCGCCGCGGCGCTGACGATCTCCATCGGGCTGAACGCGTGGACGTGCATCTCGGGAACCCGCTGCTTGATCGCGCGCACCAGGTCGGCGTAGCCGGACACCGGCAGCCGCGGGTCGATGCCGCCCTGCATGCAGATCTCGGTCGCCCCGGCCCGCCACGCCTCGTCGGCCCGGTCGGCGACCTCCTCCGGCGAGAGCCGGTAGGCGTCGGCGTCGCGCTCGCGCTGCGCGAAGGCGCAGAAGCGGCAGCCGACGTAGCAGATGTTCGAGAAGTTGATGTTGCGGTTGACGACGTAGGTGATGTCGTCGCCCACGACGTCCCGGCGCAGCCCGTCGGCGATCTCGGCGAGCGCGTCCATCGCGGCTCCGTCGCAGGTCATCAAGGCCATCGCGGCGGCGGTGCGGCTCTCGTCGAGCAGCGCGGCGGGATCGGCCTCGGCCAGCCGCAGGCCCTCGCGCACGTCGGCGTCCAACCGCTCCGGTGCCGCGTCGGCGGGCAGCTGCCTGCGCAGCTCGTCCCAGTCGCCGTAGACCGTGTCGAAGTCGCCGCGGCGATCGTCGGTGCGACCGGTCGTGTCGATGCTGCGGTGCAGGTCGGTGCGGCCGATGGACTCGAACCCGCCGTCCGGCTCCTGCCACTCCCGGCCGACCGGCGCGGCGCCCGCGGCGGCGAAACCGTCCGAATCGGACAGCGCCGCGACGTGACCGGCCACCCGCAGGTCCAGCCACTGGGTGCTGTCCCCGGCCAGCCCGGCGCGCACGTAGCGCGGGTAGGCGGTGAGGCGCTCGCGCATCTCGAAGCCGCCCTCGCGGGTCTTCGCGGCGAGCTCGTCGATCTCCGGCCACGGCCGTTCCGGGTTGACGTGGTCCGGCGTCACCGGCGAAACCCCGCCCCAGTCGTCGATCCCGGCGCGCAGCATCAGCAGCTGCTCGTCGCCGATGAGGTTCGGCGGCGCCTGCACGCTCACCCCGGAGGGCATCAGCAGCCGCGCGACCGCGATGGTGGCGGCCAGGTCCTGCAGGTCGGCGTCGGGCATGCCGCGCATCGCGGTGTCCGGCTTGGCCCGGAAGTTCTGCACGATGATTTCCTGGAGGTGCCCGTACTGGCGGGCGACGCCGCGCAGCGCGAGCAGCGACTCGGCGCGCTCGGCGCGGGTTTCACCTATTCCGATGAGGATTCCGCTGGTGAACGGCACCGCGACGCGGCCGGCGTCGGCCAGCACCCGCAGCCGGACGGCCGGCTCCTTGTCCGGGCTGCCGAAGTGCGGGCCGCCCTTCTCCCGCCACAACCGCTCCGACGTGGTCTCCAGCATCATGCCCATGCTCGCCGCGACCGGTTTGAGCCTGGTCAGCTCCGACCAGCTGAGCACGCCGGGGTTCAGGTGCGGCAGCAGGCCGGTCTCCTCCAGCACCGCGATGGCGCAGGCCCGCACGTAATCCACTGTGGAGGAGTAACCGCGCGCCTCCAGCCACTCCCGGGCGGCGGGCCAGCGCTCCTCGGGCCGGTCTCCCAGGGTGAACAGGGCCTCCTTGCACCCCGCCGCCGCGCCCTGGCGGGCGATCTCCAGCACCTCGTCGCGTTCCAGGTAGGCGGACTCCACGCGGTGCGGAACGGTGGCGAACGTGCAGTAATGGCAACGATCCCGGCAAAGCCGGGTCAACGGGATGAACACGTTGCGGCTGTAGGTGACCACGCCTTCGTGTCCCTCGGCCACCAGGTGCGCGTCCCGCGCGCGACCGGCCGCCGCCAGCAGTCTTTCGAGGTCATCGCCGCGGGCGTGCAGCA
>NZ_JBWKKU010000150.1:0-3041 GCF_056431445.1 Saccharopolyspora sp. NPDC045941 | reverse complement strand
CATCACCGCCAGCCCACGCAAAATCGACGCCATCGTCCACGCCGCCCTCATCCTCACCCACCACGAACACGGCCGAATCCACTGAGATCACCTCATTGAAATTGCGGTCCACCGGGGCCGTGGGGTCAGCGGAGCATGGGGGGTAGGACGCGGTGGGTCCAGTCGGTGGCCTGCTCGTAGGCGTGCGCCAGTTGCAGGAGCGGCCACTCCGCGTGGTTCCGGCCGATCAGCTGGACTCCCATCGGCAGCCCGGACTCGCTGAAGCCGACCGGCAGGTTGACGATCGGCAGCCCGGACAGCGTCCACGGCGCGACCGTCTCCATCCAGCGGTGGTAGGTGTCCATCGAGCGGTCGCCGATCTGCTGCGGCCAGCGCTGCCCGGCCTCGAACGGGAACACCTGCGCGCTCGGCGCGAGCAGGAAGTCGTAATCCTCGAACAGTCCGGCCACCGCGGCGTACCACTCGTCGCGGCCGGTCAGGGCGCGCGCGATGTCGTCGACCGTCAGCCGCCGATAGCCCTCGATCTCGAAGACCAGCTCCGGCTTGAGCAGCTCCCGGGTGGCCGGGTCGGCGTGCAGTTCGGCGTTCTTGCGCCCGACCGTCCAGGCCCGCCACAGCAGGAAGGTCTCCCAGGCCTGCTCGACCGGTAGCCGGCGCGACACCGGCTCCACCTCGCAGCCGATCTCGGCGAAGGCGCCGAAGGACGCCGTGCACAGGTCGAGCAGGCCCGGCTCGGTGGCCAGGTAGCCGTCGAAGTCGCCGATCCAGCCGATCCGGGCACCGCCGAAGTCGTGTTCCAGGTTCCCGGTGAACAGCTCCGGGTCCTGCTCGATGCTCAGCGGCGCGCGCTCGTCTGGACCGGCCATTGTGGACAGCAGCATCGCGATGTCCCGCACCGTGCGCCCCATGGGGCCGACCACCGCGGGCTCGCTCAGGAACCCCTCGCTCGGGATGCGGCCGAAGCCGGGGCGCAGCGACACGAGGTTCCCCCACGCCGCGGGGTTGCGCAGCGATCCCATGAAGTCGCTGCCGTCGGCGACCGGCAGCATCCGCAGGGCCAGCGCGGCACCGGCGCCGCCGCTGCTGCCGCCCGCGCTGCGCGTGGTGTCGTAGGCGTTGAGCGTCGTGTCGAACACTGGGTTGAAGGTGTGCGAGCCCAGGCCGAACTCGGGGACGTTGGTCTTGCCGACGACGATCGCGCCGGCCTCCCGCATCCGCCGCACGTGCAGGTCGTCGGTCGTCGCGACCTGGTCGGCGAAGATCGGCGAGCCCATCGTGGTGGGGAACCCGTTCGCGTGGGAGAGGTCCTTCACCGCGATCGGGAAGCCGTGCATCCAGCCGGTGGGGTCGCCGCGGTCGAGTTTCTGGTCGCGCTGCCGCGCCTGCTCGACGAGCTCGGCCTCGTCGGCGCGGGACACGATCGCGTTCACCGCCGGGTTGAGCCGGTCGATGTGCCGGAGGTAGGTCTCCATCACCTCGACGCAGGTGATCTCCCGGCGGCGGATCAGCCAGGACAGCTCCACCGCATCCAGCAGCACCAGGTCGGGGACCTCCGGCGCGGGTAGCCGGGAACCGGGCGCCACGACCACGCTGTCTTCCTGTTGTCGACCCACCCTGTCGACCTTTGCGCCTCGGCGGGGGCGCGTCAACCAGACGGTCAGGGAGGCGTGCGTCACGTTAGCGTTGCTAAAAATCCAACCGCTTCGCACGCTGGTAAGACCACCGCACCGCAATGTGCCGCGAGGAGGACGCATGCCCGCAGTGGCCGTCGCCGAGCAGGTTCCGCGGACCATCGGGATCCCGCGGGTGCTGTCATCCGTGGCTGCGGTCGTGACGGTCGGGGTGTTCCCGGTGTTCCTCGTCGGCGGCATGGGCGTGCAGCTCCAGCAGGACTTCGGATTCGGCGCGGCGCTGCTGGGCGTGGGCGCGGCCGGCTTCTTCGGCGTCGCGTCGCTGTCGTCCCGGACGATGGGGTGGGTCGTCGAGCGGATCGGTGCCCGAAAGGGCATGCGGTTGGGAGCGCTCGGCAGCTCGGTCTGCCTGTTCGGGCTGGCCCTGGCGCCCGGCGTGCCCTGGCTGCTGGGCCTGCTGTGGGTGGCCGGACTGCCGAACTCGCTGGCCCAACCGGCCTCCAACCTGCTCATCGCGCAAGGCATCCCGGCCAACCGCCGGGGCATGGGCTTCGGCGTCAAGCAGTCCTCCATCCCGGCCGCGACGCTGCTGGCCGGGGTGGCGGTGCCCGCCGTTGCGCTGACCGTCGGCTGGCGGTGGGTGTTCGTGATCGCCGGCGTGGTCGGCCTGGTCGCCGCCGTCGCGGTGCCGCGGCTGCCGGACGCCGAGCGGTCCGTCGCGCGCAGTGCCGATTCCGGCGGGCGCGACGCGGGCCGCGGCGCGCTGCTGTTGCTGGCGATCTCCGGCGGCCTCGGTTCGGCGGCGGCCAACGCGCTCGGCGCGTTCGTCACCACCACCGCCGTCGAGGTCGGGTTCAGCCCGTCCGCGGCGGGATTGGTGCTGTCGCTGGGATCGGCGACCGGGCTGACGATCCGGTTGTGCGCGGGCGTCGTCGCGGACCGCAAGAACCCGAACCTGGTGCGGATGATCACCGCGATGCTGCTGATCGGTTCGATCGGCTTCGGGCTGATGGCGGTGAACTCGCCGGTGGCGTTCCTGATCGGCGTGTCCATCGGCTTCGGCGCGGGCTGGGCCTGGCCCGGGCTGCTGAACTTCGCGGTCGCCAAGATCGCCCCGAACCGGGTCGCCAGCGCCACCTCGTTCACCCAGACCGGCATCTACCTCGGCGGCAGCCTCGGGCCGCTGCTCTTCGGCGTCCTGGCGGAGCAGGCGGGCCTGGCGGGAGCCTGGCTGGCGGCGGGAATCGCGGCGATCCTCGCGGGCGTCCTGCTGCTGTTCATCCGCCGCTGAAGTGCCCGCGACGCCGCAATTTCGATTGAGCCTTTTTCATCCTTCGTGTTCGAGGGTGAGGATGGCTCGGGCGAGGGTGCCGACGCGGTGTGGGCAGCAGCGGACGCGGTCGAGGGCGT
>NZ_JBWKKU010000149.1:0-3714 GCF_056431445.1 Saccharopolyspora sp. NPDC045941 | reverse complement strand
CGTACGAGCTTTTGCGTGACCTCAGAGTGAAGGACATGTCGGCTGTCGGTGGTGAGGGATAGTTGCTGGCCGTTGTTCCAGGAGAGGTTGTCGAGGAATGTCTTCAGTGTCTGCGGGCCTTCGTTTCCTGGGCGCCACTGGATGATCTGGTTCTCTATCTCGGCGGGCACCTCCACAGGCAGCGACATCGCCTGCCGCCACGTGGACACAGTGCGGGCGCTGACCAGGCCGCCGGACAGTTTCGCCACCTCGCGGGCGCTCATCTGTTCGTGCAGGCCCTGTGCCCATTGCTGCACGAGCTTTTGCGTGACCTCAGAGTGAAGGTGATGTGCGCTGTCACGGGTGAGGGGTAGTTGTTGGCCGTTGTTCCAGGAGAGGTTGTCGAGGAATGTCTTCAGTGTCTGCGGGCCTTCGTTTCCTGGGCGCCACTGGATGATCTGGTTCTCTATCTCGGCGGGCACCTCCACAGGCAGCGACATCGCCTGCCGCCACGTGGACACAGTGCGGGCGCTGACCAGGCCGCCGGACAGTTTCGCCACCTCGCGGGCGCTCATCTGTTCGTGCAGGCCCTGTGCCCATTGCTGCACGAGCTTTTGCGTGACCTCAGAGTGAAGGTGATGTGCGCTGTCACGGGTGAGGGGTAGTTGTTGGCCGTTGTTCCAGGAGAGGTTGTCGAGGAATGTTTTCAGTGTCTGCGGGCCTTCGTTTCCTGGGCGCCACTGGATGATCTGGTTCTGTATCTCGGCGGGCACCTCCACAGACGGCGGCATCGCCCGCCACCACTTGGACACAGTGACGTGGCTGACCAGGCCGCCGGACAGTTTCGCCACCTCGACGGTGCTCATCTGTTCGTGCAAGCCTCGTGCCCATTGCCGTACGAGCTTTTGCGTGACCTCAGAGTGAAGGTGATGTGCGCTGTCACGGGTGAGGGGTAGTTGTTGGCCGTTGTTCCAGGAGAGGTTGTCGAGGAATGTTTTCAGTGTCTGCGGGCCTGTGTTTCCTGGGCGCCACTGGATGATCTGGTTCTGTATCTCGGTGGGCACCTCCACCGACGGCGGCATCGCGTGCCACCACGTGGACACAGTCGGTTGGGAAACCAGGCCGCCGGACAGCGTCGCCACCTCGACGGTGCTCATCTGTTGGTGCAGGCCTTGTGCCCATTGCCGTACGAGCTTTTGCGTGACCTCAGAGTGAAGGACCTGTCCGCTGTTGGTGGTGAGGGGTAGTTGTTGGCCGTTGCCCCAGGAGAGGTTGTCGAGGAATGTCTTCAGTGTCTGCGGGCCTTCGTTTCCTGGGCGCCACTGGATGATCTGGTTCTCTATCTCGGCGGGCACCTCCACAGACGGCGACATCGCCTGCCACCACGTGGACACGGTTGGTTGGGAAACCAGGCCGCCGGACAGTCTCGCCACCTCGACGGTGCTCATCTGTCCGTGCAGGCCCTGTGTCCATTGCCGTACGAGCTTCTGCGTGACCTCAGAGCGAAAGCGATGTGCGCTGTCGGTGGTGAGGGACAGTTGCTGGCCGTTGTTCCAGGAGAGGTTGTCCAGGAATGCCTTCAGTGTCTGCGGGCCTTCGTTTCCTGGGCGCCACTGGATGATCTGGTTCTCTGTCTCGGCGGGCACCTCCACAGACGGCGGCATCACCCGCCACAACTTGGACACGGTCGCTGGGGAAACCAGGCCGCCGGACAGTTTCGCCACCCCGCCGGTGCTCATCTGTTCGTGCAGGCCCTGTGTCCATTGCCGTACGAGCTTCTGCGTGACCTCAGAGTGAAAGCCATGCCGGCTGTCACGGGTGAGGGATAGTTGCTGGCCGTTGTTCCAGGAGAGGTTGTCGAGGAATGTTTTCAGTGTCTGCGGGCCTTCGTTTCCTGGGCGCCACTGGATGATCTGGTTCTGTATCTCGGCGGGCACCTCCACAGACAGCGGCAGCACCTGGCACCACCGTGACACAGTGACGCGGCTGACCAGGCCGCCGGACAGTCTCGCCACCTCGCGGGCGCTCATCTGTCCGTGCAGGCCCTGTGCCCATTGCCGTACGAGCTTCTGCGTGACCTCAGAGTGAAAGCCATGCCGGCCGTCGGTGGTGAGGGATAGTTGCTGGCCGTCGTTCCAGGAGAGGTTGTCGAGGAATGTCTTCAGTGTCTGCGGTCCTTCGTTTCCCGGACGCCACTGGATGATCTGGTTCTGTATCTCGGCGGGCACTGTGAGGGACTCGTCCTGCGTGGTCTGGGTGGTCGGCGCGTTGCTGTTCTGGTTGCTGGTGTGGGTGTGGGAGCCAGAGGGTGTTGACGTGGTGGGGTTGGTGGGTGCGGGTGCGCCGCCGGGCAGGCCGGGGACAGGTGGCCGGTGCTGGCCGTTGTGCCGGTGTGCTTCGATCCAGGCGACTTCCTCGGCCAGGCTCGTGACATGCGTGGGTACCGGACGGTGGGTCCATTCCGGATATGTGTTCCGGGTGTCGCGCCACTGGGCGTATGCCTGGTGTGCGTCTTGTGCCGTGACTGTGGGGTTCTTGTCTGCTTCGGTGCCGTGCCGGCGGGTCTTCCGCATCGCCGACCGCACGTGTTCGAGCAGGTCACCGTCGGGTTCTGCCGGCCACCGGAGCAGTGCCGCCGGTTGCGTGACCCCGGTGTCGAGTTCGCCCGGCCACGGCGCCTCGTGCGCAACGGCGGTTTCGGTGTCCTGGAACTGATCGGCGCTGTTCCGCTCCGCGTGCGTGGTCGCCGTGTCCGGCACGGGAGAGTCCACCGCCATCGTCGGTGGCATACCGGGCACGGCCGCCGGGCTGCCCTGCGGGCGCGTGAGCGAGGATGTTCCGCCCGATGCCGAGCCGCCCGATGCCGAGCCGCCCGAAGCCGAGCCGCCCTGCGGTACACCGGTCACCGCTGCGGTTGGGCCGGCCTGCGATACACCGGTCACCGCTGCGGTTGGGCCGGCCTGCGATACACCGGTCACCGCTGCGGTTGGGCCGGCCTGCGATACACCGGTCTCGGGCAGTTCCGTGTGTGGAATGCCGGTGTGTGGCGTGGTTCGGGGCGCATCGGATTCGGTGTTGCCGACAGGGACAGCGGATGTGGCCGGGTGCTGTCCAGCCGTGGGCACATCGACGGCCGGAGCCGGAATGTCCACGACAGACCGCCCGTCAACAGTGGGCGATGACGCGCCAGGCGTGGGAGCCCCGGCGACCGGATTGGCGACACCGGCCCCCGGAGCACCCGCAGTCGGTGGAGTGTCCGACACGGGTGTGTCGGTCGCTGAGTTCATCGCGCCCGGTGCGGGCAGAGGTGTTCCCGGTGGCGGGGTGCCCGCTGCAGCGGGGGCGGGGTTCGGCCCACCACCCTGACCGAGCACACCATCGGCCCCCACACCCATACCCCCACCCGCCGCTGCCGCGGCAGCGGTGGTGGTCAGTGGGCTGATGCTGGTGGGGCCATGGGCAGAAACGCCGCTGCCGACAGGCGCAGAGCCAGTCCCGCTGCCGACAGGCGCAGAGCCAGTCCCGCTGCCGACAGGCGCAGAGCCAGTCCCGCTGCCGACAGGCGCAGAGTCGGTCCCGCTGCCATAGCCCGAATCCGCATCACCGAACCCGCCGCCGGTGTCACCGAATTGGCCGCCGGTGTCGCTGTCATAGCCGGAATCCGGGTCACCGAGGCCGGGCTTGTCGCTCACCGGCACCACCGGAACATCGGGCATGTCGATGGTGGGGATGCCC
>NZ_JBWKKU010000148.1:0-4182 GCF_056431445.1 Saccharopolyspora sp. NPDC045941 | reverse complement strand
CAGCGTTGCAGCGCTGGCCATGCTTGGAACCTTGCATCCGATCACTGGGAAGGTACGCCCCTTCCCAGCCGATCCACAGGTCTCCAGCATTGCTCTGACTCTGCAATCCCAACGCCTGTTCATCACGTGGTTCACGAGCGGCGCCGACGGCCGCAGCCATGCGGTCACCGACGAGGAGGCGACACAGGCATGCCACGGCGGGCGGGACGCCCAAGCCATCTGTGGTCACTCGGTCACGCCGGTCTCGCTGACCGTCCCCTCAGGCAGACGTTGCCATCGGTGCGAACTCTGCGTTCGGGCCCGCGCCACGATGACCGGCTTCGATCTCCAGTCGGACCTGCGTCGTCATCGCCACCGCAAGTCGTCGCTGATGCGGCGTCTGCTCCACAAACGTTCTGGTCGGTCTGTCACTCCCCCCGAACGGACTGGCCAGAGCCCGGCCACGGTGGGCCTGTCGCGGTGAACCCCCCGACACCGGCAGGCCCGCCGTGTACCACCACCCCGAGGAATGCTCATGCCGCCGACTCCATTCACCAGCGAAGAAGCCCCGCACCACGACGCCCTCCTGCGGGCGATTGACGCAGGGTTCCAATTCCTGCACCTGAGCGAGGGCGAAGGCCAGGAGATCGCCGCGATCTACGCCGAGCGGTGGTGCAACTACGGCGTGGTCGAAAGCTTCACGATCCGCGGGATGAACGAAGCCAGCTCGGCGCGGATCAGAACCGAGGACTATCCGGACGGCGACCCGTTGTGGCAGCACACTGGGAGCGTCGAGGCGGTCATCACCGAGCTGCTGGCATTGCCGCCGCACGGTTTTCCCGGAGCGCCGACGATCAGCCGACGTAGGTTCAGTGGCCTGTTGCTGCTACCCGGACCTCTCTGATGCCCGGTAGGCCGGTGGCCATCGTGGGTAGGCATGCGGCCGAGCGGACACCTGACGGCTTTGTCACGGCCTGGTCCGGTGACCTCAGTGGCGACCTGCCGACGCAGGTCTTGCCGCAGGTGGAGGAACGCCCACTCCACCGGAAGTTTGCGAAGTCGACTCGACCGCAGCTGATGCAGTCCTTCGAAGGACTGCGACGGATTCTCTGAGCCAGCAGTCCGGGACTTCCTCCGGGCAGGCAACGGCGCCTGGCCGGAGGTAGGCAGCGCTGGCGACTCGCGCCGGCGTGAACAACGAGCAACGAAAGGAGGGAAGCAGATGGAAGAGCAGAGCAACCTGGTGCTCGGCGTGCAGAACGTGTCGGTCGTGCGTGATCGCGTGGACCTCTCGCACGGGGACCCGTCCAAGTCCGACGGTGGCGACGGTCACGGCGATCAGGGCGGCGACGGGCTGAACATCCCGGAGTAACCGCGAAGTGACGGTGGGCAGGCCGAGGCGCGCTCGTCGGCCTGCCCACCTTTCTTACGACTGGAGGGATTTGTGGACCACATTCTGATCGAGTCGATCGAGAAAGCGTTGGGGTGGAACGATTCTCGACCGCTCGGCACCGGGTTCGCTCATGGCCGCATGGGCGATCCCAAGGTGTGCCAACGGATACTGACACCGACGCGTCTGCTGGATGTCATCATGCGCCGGGCGTTGGCATTTCCCCAGTTCCGGGTGTTCCAGCACGGTGAAGAACTGCACCCGGATCGGTACCTGCGCAACACGGTGACCCGCCGTGGGCAGAGCTTGTCGATGGTGCGCATGGAACGTCTCTCGCGGTTCCTCACCGACGGCTGCACCGTCGTGCTGGACACGCTCGACTCGTTCGATCCCACGATGGAGATCGCCTGCCAGGCGTTGCAGTGGTGGTCCCGCGAGCTGGTGCAGGTGAACACCTACCTGACCACCGCCGACGCTGCGGGGTTCAACCTGCACTGGGACGACCATGACGTCCTGATCGTGCAGCTCGGCGGCGAGAAGTCCTGGGAGGTGCGCGGCACCAGTCGCGTTGCTCCGATGTACCGCGACACCGAACACTCCGGTGAGCCACCCGAGGAAATCGTGTGGGCTGGCACTATGCGGGCCGGAGACGTCATGCACATCCCGCGCGGCTACTGGCACCAGGCCACCCGCACCGACCGGTCCGGCGACGGCGCGGGCTACAGCCTGCACGCCACGTTCGGCTTCGTGAAGCGCACCGGGGTGGACTGGCTGTCGTGGGTCGCAGACCGATCCCGCACCGACGAAGCGTTCCGGCACGACCTGGACCGCGACGGCAGCTCGGCCGCGCTCGCCGCGCGCGTTCCGATGCTCCTGGCCGAGTATCCGCAGGAGGTGTACCTCGCTACCCGCGAACAGGAACGCCCATCGAGGCGGCACGTCCGGACCGGCGGGATGTTCGGGCCGATCACCGACGTCGTATGCGTGACCGACTTCCCACCGCGCATCGACGTCACCGACTCCACGGTCGAGGTCTTCGCGGTGGGCAAACAACTGACCTTCGCAGCCAGGGCCGAACCGGCGCTGCGCCAGCTGCTGTCAGGTAACCCGGCGAACGTTCAACAGGTCGCTGAGGCAACGGGAGTCGACGCCGCAGTGCTCGCCAAGACCCTGCTCGACGAGGGGCTGTGCGGCGAGCTGACCGACAAACTGGCAGCGGGCTACATCGGCGCGGGTTCACGCACCCCGTAGCTCAGCAAGGAGAACGTCCGCAGCCGCCCGCGCGGGTTCCGACAGGGGGGTCGGCGCTCCGCGCCGGGCGGCAACCCGGATCGCGTTCGCGCACTGCAACAGTTGCGCGAGCTTGCCCGAACGGGTCTCCAGATCAGCGGCGAATTCGTGTTGAACCCGCGCAACCAGCTGGGGATCAGGCAGTGCCGACTGCCACAGAGTCGCGGCATCGTGCCCACGCGGAGCCGCGCCCCAGTCCTCCCAGTCGATGATGTGGCCCTCAACGGAGAGGTTTCCCCAATGCAGGTCCGTGTGCGCGGTCGTCCACTCGTCCACGACGGTATCGACGCCATCGAAGACCTCGGTGATCCTCTTGGTGAGGTGAGCTTGGCTCATGCCGACCCGTTCGGTCGGGTGCGCCCCCAGCGCGGCCAGCGACTCCCGCAAGCCTGTCCACCACGGATCCGGAAGCGTTGTGGCCGTCGCAAGATCGCCCACCACAGGGGCGTTGATCAGCTCCACCTCGTCCACGCGCCACACGACATCCCTAGCCGGATCGGACCACGTAGCGCTCTGGAACCACTCGGGCTTCTTGACCCCACGAATCGTGGCCGCAGCTTCCAAGCCGATCCATACCGCGCTATTGATCCGCCACCGCTGTCGGCGTTCCACTCTCACCCAAGTGCCGTTGCTGGTGCGGAACCCCTCCGTGGCCCCGTGTTCTCCGTACACCACGGACGACCGATCGAGCCGCACGCCCAACACTCGCTCGGCACGGTCAAGCACGTCTTCGTGCCGGTTCTCACGTACGTCGAAAACCGCAGACGACTGCGTAGCCGTGACGACAGGGGCGGTGGTGTCGGCCATGCAGGTCAACGTACCAACGCAACACCACAACCGTCGCCCTCGGTTCTGACCAGGGGTAGTCCTTCAACTGCGGAGCGGCGTCAGGGGCCTCCAGCATGATCCCTCCCATGTCTGCCGTGGAGGACGTGGGCCAGGCGCTGAGCCTCGTGCTTGGCAAGCTCGCCGAAGCGACGGAACAAATCAACATCGCCCTGTTCGTCGGGGAAGAGGCCAAAGATGGCCTCGCGGTGCTGGACGGAACCGAGGACGTCGAGGCACAGCAGGTTCTGGCGGGCTACGGCGTGGCCTGTGATCAGCTCCTCCAGGCGCAGCAGATGCTTGGCCGCTGCTCTGATCAGATCAGGACGTACGGGAGCAGCATCGGAGTGAGCCCGGCTCCCACGACGGGTGCTTCCTCCAGTAGCGCGCGTGCCAAACCTGACGGCCGTGCGCGTTCGGCCCCCCTCGACCCACTGCCGACCTTCCTCGCCAGCAGTTTGCCAAGGCCGGCGCGTGGGACCATGTCGTCGGGGATACGCCCAACCCGGCAGACATCCATCTCCCGGAACTCAACGGAATTCACATCCTCGACGGCGGAGCTGATGATACGGGCGGTCATTTTTACGGCACGGGTATCCCGCTTAAGCCTCAATCCACCGGTGGTGATGGGTAACGGTTCGGCGCTGAGAAGACGAGATGCCCTTCTGAGCTGGGATGATTGATCTTGCTGAAGGAAT
>NZ_JBWKKU010000147.1:0-4451 GCF_056431445.1 Saccharopolyspora sp. NPDC045941 | reverse complement strand
CCACCGCTGAACCAAAAGAACTCCTGCACCTAGCTGATCAAGACATGTACGCCCGCAAAAAGAACCCCCGAAACGCATAACACACAACCCCACCACTCGATGACCGCCCGGCACTCTCGCCCCAACCTGTGGGGTTCCACAAGTCGGTTCACGGCCTGCGACCTGCATATTCCGGTGTCCCCGGCAGACAGGGCATGATCTCGGGCCATGTCACTACGTCTGCTCTACCTGATCTTCGTGCGGCTTGCGGGCTGGCTGTCGCTGCTCGGCCGTTCGCCGGCGTCCAAGGACGTCGAACTCCTGGTACTGCGTCACGAGGTGGCCGTGCTGCACCGAGCCAACCCGAAACCTCGGATGGACTGGGCCGACCGGGCACTATTCGCCGCGCTAATCCGGTTGCTGCCGAAGGCGCTGCGGGCGCACCGATTGGTCACGCCCGGCACGGTGCTGCGCTGGCATCGTCGCCTGGTTGCCAGGAAGTGGACCTATCCGAACCGCATCGGGCGCCCGCCCGTAGACAACGCCGTTGCCGTGTTGATCGAGCGCATGGCCAAGGAGAATCACACCCGGGGATACCAACGGATCCAGGGTGAGTTGCTCAAACTCGGCCATCGAGTGGGGGCGTCGACGATCCGCCGCGTTCTCAAGCGTTTGCGCATACCGCCAGCACCGATCCGGTGCACCGACACGACCTGGCGGCAGTTCCTGCGCACCCAGGCGTCGACCATGCTGGCATGCGACTTCTTCCACGTGGACTGCGCGGTCACCCTCAAACGAGTCTACGTGTTCTTCGTGCTGGAGGTCGGCAGCCGATACGTGCACCTGCTCGGCGCGACAACGAATCCGGACGGGGCGTGGCCCACTCAGCAGGCACGCAACCTGCTGATGGACCTCGACGATCGTGCCACCGAATTCCGGTTTCTCGTCCGGGATCGGGCAGGTCAGTTCACCGCATCGTTCGATGCGGTCCTTGCCGATTTGGACATCCGCGTAGTCAAGACTCCCCCGCGGTGCCCGCTGGCGAACTGTTTCGCCGAACGGTTCGTACGCACTGTCAGAGCCGAACTCACCGACCGTCTGTTGATTTTCGGTGAACGGCACGCGCGTGCGGTGCTTGCGGAGTACGTCCGGCACTACAACGGTCGCCGGCCGCACCGTGCCCGCGAGCTTCGCCCGCCACGGCCGATCCACCCCGTTGCGGACCTCGGCCATGAGCAGATCAAGTGCCGACCAGTCCTGGGTGGCTTGATCAACGAATATGAGCGCATAGCGTAAAATTACTAGCCAGCGTTGGTAGCCGACTTCTGGAATCCCACAAGACACGATCTTGCGCTGGCACCGTGACCTGCTCAAGCGGCGCCATGCCGCGACCTGCGTGCCGAAACGACGCGGGCGCCCGCCCACGGTCCGCTCGATCCGCGCCATAGTCCTTCGCCTGGCGCGGGAAAATGTCTCGTGGGGATACCGCAGAATCCACGGCGAGCTCGCGGCCCTGGGCATCAAGGTCGCCGCCTCCACCGTCCGGGAAATCCTCCGCGAGCACGGCATCCCGCCCGCTCCCGAACGCAAGAGAACCACCTGGGCCGACTTCCTGCACAGCCAGGCCCAGGCACTGCTCGCGTGCGACCTGTTCGAGACCCGCACCCTGACCGGGCGCGCCTGTACGTCTTCGCCGCCATCGAACACTCCACGAGACACATCCGGATCCTCGGCGCCACCGCACACCCCACCGCAGACTGGATCGTGCAGCTCGGACGCAACCTCGTCATGGACTTGGAGGACGCAGGCAGCAAGGCCAGATTCTTGATACGCGACCGAGACTCCAAGTTCACGGAAGCCTTCGACGCTGTGCTGACCGATGCCGGCCTGGAGATCGTCACCAGCGGCATCCGGATGCCCCGGATGAACTCCATCATGGAACGCTGGATACAGACCTACCGACACGAACTGCTGGACCGCACCCTCATCTGGGACCAGCGCCATCTGCTCCATGCCCTGCGCGAGTTCGAGCTCTACTACAACGGGCACCGGCCGCACCGAGCCCTGCAGCAAGCAGCTCCGCACCGCCCGCTACCCGAACCGATCACCGAGCCAGGACAGATCAGACACCTGGAGATCCGCCGACGAGATCGGCTCGGCGGAACCCTTCACGAGTACCAACATGCAGCCTGAACTGGGCGGACGATTTATCGGCACCCGCAACCCCCCATTGGCCGTAGCTCCGGCCTGTATAGCACCGGAGGGAACACCGCGCAGGACACCTCGTTAAGCCGATCTGGCGCGCCACCAACGAATGCCCGCCCGAGCCGATCACGCCACGTGGAGCACGAACGCCCCGCAGCACGGAAACGCACGTTTGCACCAACCGATGGCCGGGAATCACGATGGCAGCAGATACACCATCGAACCGACCGCCGATGAGGCAGGAACGGAACTCCAGCCATGGTTCGAAGAACACGTAACGAACCAGAAGGTGAACATCATGCCGCAGGAGAAGCAGACACCGCGGGAGCACGGATCCGATCCAGCAGAAGGCCCGGAACAGACAGAAATTCAACAGTCCCCTCCTACTGGGCAAGAGCCGAAGGACCCGTTGGTACAGGATGAGTTGCGGCGCCATTCCGATACCGCGACGGAAGGAGAATAGACCTGATTCCCGTTTTCCGACTTTCACGGTCACCCTTCCCGCCACGGCGTTCTGGCAGCTTGCCAGCGTTTCACGAATTGCTGTTCGGGATATCTGCAGCGGAATTTCAGCCATCCGCTGCGCCAGGTGCCCGGGCGGGTTCCTACCGGCACCCGACCCCTGCGTGATCGGATACCGATCGACCGGGGAGCCCTCAGTCGATCCAACGGGCGCCCTGGTGTGCGGCACCCGAATCGGGCCCGGTGGTTGCGGACATATGTATGCAGGCATAGGCATCGGAGATGACCCCTTCACCCAACCCCGACGACCCGGTCGAATCCTGCCGCCAGGCCTGCGCGGCATTGCGCCTGGCATCGACGAGCACGCGGTTAAGGCGCGAGGCCTGACCTTGCCGAAAATCCCATCCGTGGAGGTCATGCTGCGCGGTGGTATTCGTGGAGGATGCCACCGAGCCGGTCGTGTCGACGTATGCTGAGGGGTTCGAGTTGCTTCAGATCGGCGACTGACGTGGGCAAGGGGCGCAGGGGACGGGCGTTCGCGATGCCCTGGTGAGGCCGGTGGGAGTTGTAGAACTGTTCGAACTCACGCAAGGGCGTGGAGTAGCTGCCGCTGGTTCCAGATCAAGGTGCGGTCCAGCAGTTCGCGTCGGCACGTCTGTACCCACCCCTCCATGATTGAGTTCATTCTCGGCATCTGGACGCCGCTGAGCACGACCTCAATCCTTGTATCCGACAGGACGGTATCGAATAGGGCGGGGAATTTGCCGTCGCGGTCCCGGATCAGGAACCGCGCCCGGCTGTCGGCGTCCTCGATGTCCATGACGAGGTTCTTTGCGGCTTGGGCGACCCACGCGGCGGTCGGGTGTGCGGTGGCGCCCAGGATCCGGATCCGCCGGGTGGTGTGCTCGATGACGGCGAGCACGTACATCCTCGAACCGGACAGGGTGACGGTCTCGAAGAAATCGCAAGCCAGCAAGGCGTCGGCCTGGGAACCCAGAAAGTCCGCCCATGTGCTGGAGGCGCGCTCGGGCGCCGGGTCTATCCCAGCCGCCTGCAAGATCTCCCAGACGGTCGAGGCTGCTACTTTCACTCCCAGGACCAACAATTCGCCGTGAAGTCGGCGGTATCCCCAACTGGGGTTCTCCTCTGCCAGGCGTAGCACCAAAGCCTGGATGGAACAGACGGTGCGTGGCCGGGCCCGGGCGCTTCGGCTTGGAAACGGACGCATGGCGGCGTGCGATCAGGTCGCGGTGCCAGCGCAGCACTGTGTCCGGGCGCACCAGCAACCGCAGGCTGCGCAGCACGTTCCGTGGCAGCCGATGCAGCAGCGCCGCCAGGAACGCTCGCTCAGCTGGGCTGAACCGCACCCTCTCTTGACCGAGTTGACGTTCCAGCACCGTGATCTGATGGCGCAAGGCGAGGATCTCGAGTCCTTGTCCCGGTCACTCATGGGCAGCAGGCACAGCATGGCGAACGCGTTCGTCACACCCAGGTAGGCCAGTCGCAACAGCACGGCCGACCATCATGCCGGAGTGATCCCCTGTGACGGGTACTCGCGTGCGGTCGCCACGGTCATTGCGCCCTGAGATTCCCTGGCCAGCCACAGGCTTCTCATCTGGGCGGATGACGTTTTCGGCAAGAGCAGGCCTCGCTGGTTCGCTGCTGGTTACAAATAAGGGCCTCCGCAGCTGCGGAGGCCCTTGCCGGAACGCTAGTGTTCCGAGTCGTTAATAGTTTTATTGATTCTGGTGCAGTAGTGGGCGAGGCTGGCGAGGATCTCGTCAGCGGTCTTGGTCCACACGAAG
>NZ_JBWKKU010000146.1:0-4727 GCF_056431445.1 Saccharopolyspora sp. NPDC045941 | reverse complement strand
GGATAACGCATGCCCTGAACACGACAGCAAGATCAACAACAGCCAATCAACCAACCAAGATCACCATCAGCAACCATCGGTGGATTGAGGCTAAGACCGAGTTCCCCGAGTCCTGGGACGACGCCAAGATCCTCGAATCCGTCGAGGATGTAGCCAAGAACCCGGACAGCCCGCCAGTGCTGTCCGATAGGAGCGGGAACTACAGAGTCAGCGGAACCAGGGACGGTGTGCAGATCGAGGGCTACGTGACCCCGGAGGGACAGGTCAAAACCGGTTTCCCCGTACGTGGCGAGGGCGTCGTTCAAAACGATGAATTCGGCAACCCGCACCCGGTACCCTGAAACAAGTGAGCGGAGACCACACGACGATGGACACAGCCCAGCAGGCGACCCTCGGGCTACTGGAACAGCTCTCCGATCGCCTCCCCCAGCGTCGGTTGGCCCCGTACCGCGCACTCGGTGAAGCCGGCGAGACGGCTCAGTTGCTCAACGAAGTGTGCAAAATGCTGGTCGCTCGCCACACCGAAGTGACACCCGCAGAGAAGGAAGCGTTGACACGGCTGCTGGATACCGTCCCCGCCGGCGACTATGACTACCTCCGTAACCGTGACAAGACCTTGGCGGCGATCGAGGTCGCCGATCAGCCGCGGGTCGTCACCCATGAGGACCTGCGTAAGCTCAGTGCGGATTCGCATGCCCTTCTGGAGCGCCTGGCCGATCGCCTCCCACCAGACCGGCTGGAGGAGTACCGCACCCTGAGTCATGTCGGTGAGTGGTCGATGCTTGTCGACTTGTTGTCGCCGAGCCTGGTTACCCGGCAGATCCCGGTCAGCCCTTCTGAACGGGACGCACTCGCCGCCCTGCTGAACTGGTTCCGCCCGGCCGCGGTTGCCGATCTCGCATACATCCGCGACCGCGAGAACACTCTCGCGTCGCTGAACGTCACCGACCAGCCCTGAGCGGTTTAGGCAGCGACCTGCCGCAAGCCCGTTCTGGAAGCACTTCGAAAAAGATCCCTGCCGGAGATTCCGGCAGGGATCTTCGCATCAACAGCCGCGACGGTCCTCTCGCGTCATGCAGGATGCGAGGGGCTATCCGCACACGGCCATGTCCGGTGTGGTGTCCCGATCAAACTCTCTCTGGGCGACGCCGTCCAGGAAGGCCAGGACCTCGGCCTCGCTGAACTCCAGCTCCGTGGCCGTCACACCGGGCTGAGGCACGGCGCTACGGAAGGCGTACATCCCGTCGGAGCGGCGCGTCATCTCCAAGCAGAGGCCAGCGGCCTGTCCGGAGCGCACACCAGCCAGGAAGGCGTCGAACTGTGGCTCGGTGAACACGAGGCGGAGGCGTCATGCGCTCCGAAGGGCGTTTTGTCGTCACGGAGTTCGACCCAGCCGTCCCGGCGGGCGACACGGACGCACTCCGTGTTCGGGTGCCAGCCGTGGTCCATACCCGCACGATTTCCTCCTGCGCAGTCAGCGAAGATACCAGGCGCCGCGAAGACCTCAGCCCAACGCCCGTCGATCGTTCTGTTGGGTGTGTGCCCACGGATGCTCCCGACGCCTGGATCAATCGCGCCCAAGCACCGGATACTTGCACGAGGCGCGTCGGCCGCACCGATCGCCGACGTTTGCCGTACCGGCCACGGGGGAACGAAAAAGGTGGACGGATGCTCCAGCATCCGACCGTTCCATTGTGTCCGAAAGCGGATGTCATGACGCAGGGAAAACAGATACCACGGGAACATTCCTCCGAACCGGCGGAGGGACCGCAGCAATCAGACATCAGGAAACCGACTCCTGGTGAACAGGAGACGAAGGCTTCCACCGTGGAGGCCGAACTGCGGCTCCACGCCGATACCGCAACAGAAGGCGAATGAACAGGGTCGAGCAGTACCAGGCTTCCGCAGCGGGTGGTGGCCATCCAGTCGTTGATGGTGGCTTCGGGGTCGGTCAGGCCGATGTGGTTGCTCACCGCCGCGGCCACAACCATCGCCCCATGCCGGTCGTGCTGGCCCAGGACCCAGTCACCGGGCACGCAGACGACCACGGGTACCCCGCCGACCCGACAGGCGGGGAGGGCGGCCTCACGGCCCGTTTCGCCACCGCGATCCAGGATTGGTGTGGCTGAACCGCCCCTTTTTGTGATGCAGCCCTGGCTCAGGGGCATGTCGACGTTGAATCTGGACCCGCTCTCGGTTCCTGGGCGCATGTAGTCGTGCGGCGCGTGTGGATATGGACGCCTCCGCGTGCTCGGCCGTGGGCGAGGTCGGCGGCGCGCAGACAGCAGCGCACCCACATGTTGAGTTGCATTTCCTTGGCCAGCCGCGCTCGTGCGTAGAGCAGATTCACCAGCCGGGTGCTGGGGCGCGCCCAGGCTTCGATCTCGAATCGAACCGCCTTTCCCTCCGGCCGGGCGCGGAACTCGATCTGCCCGGCTTCGAGGTGCCCCCGCAGCGTCACCATCCGAAACGAAGCGTCCTCGCAGGCCACAACCCGGACCGGCGCGTTCCACGGCCCCGGCATCTGGACCACGAGCTCGTCACCGACCCGCAGACCACCTTCCCTACCTCGGGTTCGTTGCACCGTCGCGACCTCGCGCGGGAAGGCTCGGTTGAGATCAGTCATGACCACCGTCATCAACGTGGGGGCGTCGAGGTCGCTGGCCTCGATCCGCACGCTGAAGGTGCGGTGGAACAGCTGGCCGGTCCCATCACCGACCAGCTGGCAGCGCTCGTCGATGAGGTCATCGGGCACCGCAGGGGGCAGGTCCGACTCATCTCCGCACTCCTCGCTCCGGTGCAGCGGCGTGATCTGCCACAGGTAGCGCCACGAGATCAAAGCCATGCCAAGCAGCAAACGCGCCACCGCGAGTGCGCGGCGGACGAAAGAACCCTTGGACGCCACAACGGCGCTCCTTTCGCGTGGATGGCCCGGGCCGGGCATGCTCGTGTCATGCCCCGAAACGCCAGCGATGACACGGGGAGGACCAGTGGTCGTTCGGACACTGCACCAGGTCGGGCTGCGCAGCACCCATCTGCAGGTGCTGTCGCTGGGGTCGGTTCTGCTGTGCTTGGGCCTGTGGATCAGGGCCAAGGCCGTCGACGAGGAACAGCGCGGCAACGCCGAGCGCCGAGCCCTGTTCACCGGTTTATGGCCACCGACGCTGTGGTTGATTGGTGCTTCACTGCACGAACTCGAACGAAGTCGCGATGCGCGCTCGACTGCTCAGCGGCGTTGACTACGTCTCAGCTCTGGGGAACTTGCGGCACCGCAAGGTGAATTTCACCGCTGAGCAAGTCCAACCGCCGGAATGGCACTTCGACACCTACCGCCAATACCTCGCGCGCGAACGACCAGGCCCGCCGGAGCCCGGCGGCGCTTGGGAGATTGCCTGCCGACTCGTCCGGGACTACGAGTTCTCGGTGCCTGCGATCGTCCGTGCCGTCTACGACGGCCGCGACCCCCTGCTGGGGCGGGACATGCTCCTCGAAGGGCGCTTCCACGGGTTGCGTTTCTACATGGGCGTGCGTGTGACCCATGTGGTTGACGAGACCCGTGGCGGCTCGCAGCAGGTGTGGGGCTGGGCTTACGCGACGCTCGAAGGCCACCTCGAGCGCGGCAGAATGAGCTACGAAATCGTCAAGGACCTGGAGTCCGGCAAGGTCGAGTTCGTGATCACCGGCTTCTCGCAACGCTCGCCCGACCTGGGCCCGATCACCCGGCTGGGCTGGTTGCTGTTCGGCCGCCGCACCCAGCTGCGCTTCTACCGCCAGTGCGGCGCACGCCTGCGCAGGCTGGTGCAAGACCGCCTCACAGGCGCCAACGCAGCGGCGACCGTCCTGCACGAGGGAGACCTGGTGCTTGCGCCCTCCGACATCCACCCCACCGCCGGCGATCTGCTCACCGTGCGGTGGCACCATCCGGGTATCTGAACATCACGAGTTGCCGGAGAGGTCCAGCATTGCGAAGATCCACCGCCGCAGGTGGAAGTGACCCGCCGACCGCGCCCGCGCTGGGGTCACATCCGAGGTGCTCTCCTGCTACGCGCCCTACGCTGCCTCAGCGAACGCGGATTCGCCCTGCTCACACAACGCTGGCTGGTGAGCACCAGCACCACCACTCCCACCAGGCCGGCGCCGAGCGTCAGTGCGGTGCGCACCGCCTCCATGCGCACCGCTGACGCGCGGTCTGGCGGCACCTGGCCCGCCAGTCCCCACAGCCACAGCAGCGCGAGCATGGTCACCGTCAGGATGACCAGCGCGGTGAGCAGTACCCACCACCACTGCAGCGGCCGTACCGACTGCGCAGAAACAGGACGTGTACGCCGTGGTGTTCCTTTGATCCCCCACTTCACCCGAGCATGATCGCAGTCCGGCCGCGACTCAGGCGGTGGATCAGGTGTGGTCCTCAACGAGGCGCTCGCGATCGGCCTTGACCGCGCTGCGCCTCCAGGAAGTCAGGCGCAGCAGGAATCGCATCGCCGCGGAGTAGTTACTCGGCGACAACATGGTGTGCCAGGTGGCTGGGGCCCCGGAGTGCACTCCGGGGCCGCAGTGCTGTGCAGGTAAGTATCCAGGAGCTGTGAGGCATTGACTGCGCGTCAGCCAGGTCCAAAGCTCCCGGGTTTACGCTGTCAACGGCGGCTGGATCATGACCCCTTTCCGGCATGTGAATGTTGACCCCCTTGTGCCTGGTGGGTTGGTGTTTATTCTTCGGTTGTGCCGGC
>NZ_JBWKKU010000145.1:2500-4774 GCF_056431445.1 Saccharopolyspora sp. NPDC045941 | reverse complement strand
GGCAGGAAAACTCGGGTGTCGACGATCAACAAGCGATCATCAATTCAATTATCAACAACAACCATAGCCTGGTTGTTGTCTCAGATACCGTATAGTGGGTGCGTAGCAATCTTTGTGAGCAAGTCCTCGGCCTATCAGCACCAGTCAACTCCACACCTTACAGTGCTTCCATATCTGGCCTGTCAACCCAATCATCTCTTGGGGGCCTTAACCCACAAAGGGTGGGAGACCTCATCTAGGAACAGGCTTCCCGCTTAGATGCTTTCAGCGGTTATCCCTCCCGAACATAGCCAACCAGCCACGCCCTTGGCAGAACGACTGGCACACCAGAGGTTCGTCCGTCCCGGTCCTCTCGTACTAGGGACAGCCTTCCGCAAGTCTCCTACGCGCGCGGCGGATAGGGACCGAACTGTCTCACGACGTTCTAAACCCAGCTCGCGTGCCGCTTTAATGGGCGAACAGCCCAACCCTTGGGACCAACTCCAGCCCCAGGATGCGACGAGCCGACATCGAGGTGCCAAACCATGCCGTCGATATGGACTCTTGGGCAAGATCAGCCTGTTATCCCCGGGGTACCTTTTATCCGTTGAGCGACACCGCTTCCACCAGCCAGTGCCGGATCACTAGTCCCTGCTTTCGCACCTGCTCGACCCGTCAGTCTCACAGTCAAGCTCCCTTATACACTTACACTCAACACCTGATTGCCAACCAGGCTGAGGGAACCTTTGGGCGCCTCCGTTACCCTTTAGGAGGCAACCGCCCCAGTTAAACTACCCACCAGGCACTGTCCCCGATCCGGATCACGGACCCGAGTTAGATGCCCGGAACGACCAGAGTGGTATTTCACCAACGACTCCACACCCACTAGCGTGAATGCTTCACAGTCTCCCACCTATCCTACACAAGCCGAACCAAACACCAATACCAAGCTATAGTAAAGGTCCCGGGGTCTTTCCGTCCTGCCGCGCGAAACGAGCATCTTTACTCGTACTGCAATTTCACCGGGCCTGTGGTCGAGACAGCGGAGAAGTCGTTACGCCATTCGTGCAGGTCGGAACTTACCCGACAAGGAATTTCGCTACCTTAGGATGGTTATAGTTACCACCGCCGTTTACTGGCGCTTAAATTCTCCGCTACACCCTTACAGGTTCACGGGTCCTCTTAACGTTCCAGCACCGGGCAGGCGTCAGTCCATATACATCGCCTTACGGCTTCGCATGGACCTGTGTTTTTAGTAAACAGTCGCTTCTCCCTGGCCTCTGCGACCACCACCAGCTCCCACCGCAAGGGCGTTCACCAGCAGTGGCCCCCCTTCTCCCAAAGTTACGGGGGCAATTTGCCGAATTCCTTAACCACAGTTCACCCGACCGCCTCGGTATTCTCTACCTGACCACCTGTGTCGGTTTCGGGTACGGGCCGTGAAGACACTCGCTAGAGGCTTTTCTCGACAGCATGGGATCACTCACATCACCACAACGGCTATGCATCACCCCTCACCCACATGGCGTGCGGATTTACCTACACACCGGGCTACAGGCTTACACCAGTACTACCACTCACTGGCAGAGCTACCCTCCTGCGTCACCCCATCACTTAACTACCGCGGAATCAGGCCCCATGCACCCACCACGCTCGTCCGAAGACTCACACAGCAGACGGATGGTTAGTATCAACCGTTTCGCTATGGACGCGTCCACACGGGTACGGGAATATCAACCCGTTATCCATCGACTACGCCTGTCGGCCTCGCCTTAGGCCCCGACTCACCCTGGGCGGACGAACCTTCCCCAGGAACCCTTGGTCATCCGGCGGAAGAGATTCTCACTCTTCACTCGCTACTCATGCCTGCATTCTCACTCCCACACACTCCACACCAGGATCACTCCGGCGCTTCACCGCATGCAGGACGCTCCCCTACCCAACAACACCAAACAGTGCTGCTGGCATGGCTTCGGCGGTGCGCTTCAGCCCCGCTACATTGTCGGCGCAGGACCACTTGACCAGTGAGCTATTACGCACTCTTTCAAGGATGGCTGCTTCTAAGCCAACCTCCTGGTTGTCTCGGCGATCCCACATCCTTTCCCACTAAGCGCACACTTAGGGGCCTTAGCCGATGCTCTGGGCTGTTTCCCTCTCGACGACGAAGCTTCTCCCCCGCCGTCTCACTGCCACGCTCAAACTCAGGCGTATTCGGAGTTTGGCTGATCTCAGTAACCCGCGAAGGCCCATCAACCAACCAGTGCTCTACCCCACCCAAGCAACCACGCAACGCTG
>NZ_JBWKKU010000144.1:0-4804 GCF_056431445.1 Saccharopolyspora sp. NPDC045941 | reverse complement strand
TCACCGCCAGCCCCCGCAAAATCACCGCGATCGTCCGCGCCGCACTCACCCTCACCCACCACGAACACGGCAAAATCCACTGAGATCACCTCATTAGAAACGCTCATAGCTCGTTCCGCCCGAGCTGGTTTCACCTGTTGAAACTTTCTCTTGTGAAAGACCCATCTGTCGCGCAGTCTGGCTTGGTCACATTCGTTGAACAAACGCGGTAGCTGCGACGAGGATCTGAGTCTTCCTCAAGCGAATGGTTCCCGCCTGGCTTGGAAGCAAGTTCGGCAAATCTGCTCACCCGCGCACGTCCGGACCATCCCGGCGCGACCGCAAACTACGACCAGAATCAGTACAGGCGTACGCATCGACTAATGATGTGGCACGCCCCGCTCTGCTTCGAGATTTTCGGTGTCGCCGCGAGACGGCGGCCACATCCCAATCAGCGCTGCGAAATGAGGATGCCGTGACTCTTGCGACGACGTCGGCACACCGATCAGCCAGCGAGGTCCTCGGGTGGAGCCGGACCACCATCGAACCGGTGCTGTGTGCCGCGGTGCGCCGGCTGCCGGACTCCATGCTGCACCTGGCCGGTTACCACCTCGGGTGGTGGGACGCGATTGGCGAGCCGTGCCGGGCACCAGCTGGCAAGGCGATCCGGCCCGCGCTGACGCTGCTGTCCGCCCAGGCGGTCGGAGGCGCACCGGAGGTCGCGGTCGGGGCGGCTGTCGCAGTGGAATTGGTGCACAACTTCTCGCTGGTGCACGACGACGTGATGGACGCCGACGAGATGCGTCGGCACCGGCCGACCACCTGGTCTGTCTTCGGCGTCAACCGGGCGATCCTGGCCGGCGACGTGATCCTGGCCGCCGCATTCCAGGCGCTCGCGGCCACGGGGTCTCCTGCCTGCACCGCGACCGCGGTGGACGTGCTCGCCCAGTGCGTGAGCGCGCTGTGCGAGGGGCAGAGCGCCGACCTGTCCTTCGAGGAGCGCAACGACGTCGACACCGGCGAGTACTTGACCATGGCCTGGGGCAAGACGAGCGCGCTGCTGGGCACCTCGTGCGAGCTGGGCGCGGTGCTCGCCGGTGGGGACGAGCGGCAGCGGAAGGCGTTGCGGGACTTCGGCGAGCACCTGGGCCTGACTTTCCAGCTCATCGACGACCTGCTTGGCATCTGGGGCGACCCGGCGGTCACCGGCAAGCCGGCCGGCGCGGACCTGGTGCGGCGCAAGCAGTCCTACCCCGTGGTGAGCGCGCTGCGCGCGGGTGGCCCGGCTGCCACCGAACTGGCCGAACGCTACGCCCAGCCCGAGGCCTTCACGCCAGAGCAGGTCACCGAGGTGGCGCTGCTGGTGGAACGGGCCGGTGGTCGCGAGGCGACCCAGCGCCACGCCCGGGAGCAGCTCGCCGATGCCCTCGCGGCGCTGGAGGCCGTCCACCTCGACGAGCAGGCCAAATCGGAACTGCTCGTACTAGCCGAACTCGTCACCCGTCGCAACAGCTGAGGAGAAGGTCGTGCACCCACTCGTCTGGCACATCAGGGCAACGCCCGCCAATCCGGCCCCGAGCGACGCGGTCCTCGTCGCGAGCAGCTACCGTCTCGCCGACCGGCTGCCGTCGGACTGCGCGGCGGCACCGCTGCTGGTCGGTGAGCTGCGCCGGCACAGCGTCAGCGTCGTCTCGACCCATGTGGACGTTGGCGTCGGTGAGCAGATCGCTTCGGCGCCGCGTGGCGGCGATATCGACCTGCTCGCCATTGGCGCCGACCAGCGCAGCCGGACCATAGTGGACAGTGTGCTCGGCAGTTGGCTGTCGGTGGCCGCGCCCCGCACGGTGCTGCTGGCCAGCCCGCGCTCGTTCTGCGCCGGCGTGGAGCGCGCGATCGGCATCGTCGAACGGGCGCTCGAGCAGGCCGAGGGCAGCCCGGTGTACGTCCGCAAGGAGATCGTGCACAACAAGCACGTCGTGCGGGACCTGGAGAAGCGCGGGGCAGTGTTCGTGAACGAGCTCCACGAGGTGCCCGACGACGTGACGGTGGTCTTCTCCGCGCACGGCGTGTCCCCCGCTGTCCGCAACGAGGCCGACCGGCGGGGACTGCGAGTCATCGACGGGACCTGCCCGCTGGTGTCCAAGGTGCATTCCGAGGCACGCCGGTACGCCGGTCGCGGTGACACCGTGGTCCTGATCGGCCACCGTGGTCACGAGGAGGTGGAGGGTACCTTCGGCGAGGCACCGGACCAGACCGTGATCGTCGAGACTGTGTCCGATGTGGACAAGTTGAGCATCGACGACCCCTCACGGATCTCCTACCTGACCCAGACCACGCTCGCGGTGGACGAGACCGCCGACGTGGTGGAGGCGTTGCGCGCCAAGTTCTCCGCGCTGCGCGGCGCGGCCTCCGACGACATCTGCTACGCGACGACGAACCGGCAGGGCTCGCTGCGCGCGGTTGCCGATCAGGCCGACCTGGTGCTGGTGGTCGGTTCCGCCAACTCGTCGAACTCGGTTCGTCTGGTGGAACTGGCCGAGCGCGGCGGCACCCCGGCGCACCGGATCGACGACGTCACCGACATCCGACCGGAGTGGCTGGCGGAGACCAGTGTGGTCGGGCTGACCGCGGGCGCATCTGCGCCACCGAACCTGATCGACGAGATCGTGCGCGCACTGGGCGGGTTGGGCCCGCTGGACGTGCGGCAGATCGAGACGACGACCGAAACCATCCATTTCGGACTTCCCAGCGCCGTCCGCTCGGTGTCCTGACCCTTCGGGAGTGACCGTGACCATCGTCAGCGACTTCATCGCGTCGGTTCCCGTGCCACGGCAGCGCACGGCGCTGCTGGAAACCGTCACCGGGCCCGCCGACCTGCGTCTGCTGGACCATGCCGACCTGGCCGAGCTGTCCGCCGAGATTCGCGAGTTCTTGGTGACCTCGGTGTCCGCAGTCGGTGGTCACCTCGGGCCGAACCTGGGCATCGTGGAGCTCACCCTGGCCCTGCACCGGGTGTTCCGCTCGCCGCAGGACCGCATCCTGTTCGACATCGGGCACCAAGCGTACGTGCACAAGCTCGTCACCGGCCGCGCCGCCGGGTTCGCCTCGCTGCGGCAGTACGGCGGCCTGTCGGGCTACCCGTCGCGGGCCGAGAGCGAGCACGACCTGATCGAGAACTCGCACGCGTCGACCGTACTGGCCTACGCCGACGGCATGGCCAAGGCGTTCGCGATCAACGGCGAATCCGACCGCCACGTGGTCGCGGTCATCGGCGACGGAGCGCTGACCGGCGGCATGTGCTGGGAGGCGCTGAACAACATCGGCGACACCCGCAACCCCATCGTCGTCGTGCTCAACGACAACGAACGGTCCTACAGCGCCACGGTCGGCTCGGTCGCCGCGCACCTGCGTGAGTTGCGGAACAACCCGCGGGCCAAGCCGCTGTTCGAGGATCTGGGGCTGACCTACCTCGGCCCGGTCGACGGTCACGACACCGAGGCGCTGGACGCGGCGCTGTCCGCGGCCCGCGCCACCAGTCGGCCGACGATCGTGCACTGCGTGACCGTCAAGGGCAAGGGCTACCCACCCGCCGAGCAGGACGAGGCGGACCGGATGCACGCTTGCGGTCAGATCATCCCCGCCACCGGCAAACCGGTCAGCGCCGGAAAGCCCTCCTGGACCTCGGTCTTCGAGCGGGAGATCGCGGCGATCGGTGAGCGGCGGCAGGACGTGGTCGCGATCTCGGCCGCGATGCCGTTGCCCGTCGGGCTCGGCACCTTCGCCGAGCGATTCCCGGATCGCTTCTTCGACGTCGGCATGGCCGAGCAGCACGCCGTCACCTCGGCGGCCGGGCTGGCCATGGGCGGCACGCACCCCGTGGTCGCCATCTACGCCACGTTCCTGAACCGGGCGTTCGACCAGGTTCTGCTGGACGTCGCGCTGCATCGTTTGCCCGTGACATTCGTACTCGACCGTGCCGGCATCACCGGGCCAGACGGTCCGAGCCATCACGGTATGTGGGACTTGTCGATGCTGGCCATGGTGCCCGGTTTGCGGGTCGCCTGCCCCCGTGACGCGGCCAGGCTGCGGCAGCTGCTCCAGGAGGCGGTCGACACCGAGGACGGACCGACGGCAATCCGCTTCCCGAAGGCGTCCATCGGCGAGGACATCCCCGCAGTCGGCCGGGTCGGTGACGTCGAGGTGTTGCTGTCAGGCGGCAACGATGTGCTGCTGGTGGCCGTCGGTGCCACCGCACCGACGTGCTTAGCGGTTGCGGAAGCGCTGACCTGGCGCGGCATCGGCGTCACCGTCGTCGACCCGGGATGGGTGCTGCCGGTCGACTCTGGCCTGCTCGACCTCGCCCGCGACCACCGCACGGTCTACGTCGTCGAGGACGGCCTGCACGGCGGTGGCGTCGGCGACGCGGTCGCCCGCGCCTGTGGCGACGCCGGTGTCAGCGCGCCCGTCCGTTCGTTCGGAATCCCCGGGCGCTTCCTGCACCACGGCACCCCGCAACAGCTCGCCCGCGACTGCGGGCTCGACGCCGAGGGCATCACCGACAGCATCCTGCGCGACGGAGGACTGTGATGAGCGTTCAGCTTGGCATGCCCGCGACCCCGCCCCCGGTACTGAGCGAACGCCGCAAGACCCGCCAACTCCAGATCGGCTCCGTCGGCATCGGCAGTGACCACCCGGTAGCCGTCCAGTCCATGACCACCACTCTCACTGCTGACGTCAACGCCACGTTGCAGCAGATCGCCGAGCTGACCGCCGCGGGCTGCGACATCGTCCGGGTGGCTTGCCCCAGCGCGGACGACGCGGAGGC
>NZ_JBWKKU010000143.1:0-5825 GCF_056431445.1 Saccharopolyspora sp. NPDC045941 | reverse complement strand
CGCCGCGACGACATCCACGAAGCGTTCCTCGGCCTGGCCACATGCATCATCTGCTACCGACACACCAAAACCCTCTGTTAGGAACTCTTAGGGTCAAGGACGGGAGCAGCCCAAGCGGGAGGCTCTACCGAGGCAAGGAAGGGAACAGATGACCATCGACGCCCGTTGGGCCGTGTTCGCCGAGGACGGTTCGGAACGCGGGGCGAATCTGCTCGTGGAAGACAGGGAACAGGTGCGTGAGCTCGTCGAGCTGCTCGCTGACCCCGCCGCCGATGTGGCACGGTTGATCCACCGCGACCGGCCGCTGTGGGACGTTGAGCGCGGGTTCTTCGACCACGACGTTTACGCCACTGTTCGTGACGGGTTTGGGTACCTGAGCTACCAGGACGCGACGCGAGACAAGGCTTACCCGGTGGGAGACACCGCTTCGGAGGGCGCGGAATTCGACGACGACGAATTCCCATCTGGTTCAGGGCTGCCGATGGGCCAGTTCATCGAGGTTCTCGACGAGTTCCTCACCAGTGCCGCCCGGCCCGCCTCGGTCGTGTGGCGCGAGACTTGGGACGAGTGATCCGTTCGACGATGGCGGTCAGCCCTTGCATGCGTCGATGAGGACGCGCGTCGAGCACACTGTCCCCGTTGCGGTTTCGCGCGGAATCACCCCCAGCCTGCCGCCCCGGTCCGCGAACAGTAGAGCCTTCACGTCGACCCACTCGATCGGTTCGCGCAGAGGACAATAGGGAATCAAGTAGCGGTGGTGCCGCAGGGAATCGAGGCTGCCGCACGCCGCGGCTCTAGAGGTTGCAGCGGGTGCCTCGGATTGGGATCGGGTCGCTGGTGTAGATGTGCTTTCCGTCCGTGGCTCTCACTTGGAAGCAGTACCTCCGGGTCGGGTCCACCGGCACCACCTTGGTGCGGTCCCGGTTGGCGTTCAGCACCATCGTGTCGATGCGCTCGCCCGCTACCACCACCGCGAAGTCGAGGTCGCCGTCGGCTCGCCAGGTCAGCTGGACCTGGTCGCCCCGGTCTTCCGGTGGGGCCACTTCGAGGTTCACGTCCGGCTTCGGGTCGGTCGGCTGCTGCGGCGGGGGAGCCGCGACCGCGGTGGCCGCGGATTCGGCTTGCGTCTCCGGTTCGCCCGACCCGACGAACAGCGGCACGGCCGTCAGCCCCAGGACGACCACGCCGGCGCCGACCAGGATGCCGGTGCGCCGCCGGTTGTGCGGGCGCTTGCCGGATTTCGACTCGCCGCCGAAGGTGTGGACGAGGGTGCGGCCGGGTGGCACCGGTTCGGCCACCTGCGGAGCGTGCACCGATGGGGCGTGTCCGGCGGCCACCGGTGGGGCGTGTCCGGCGGTCGGCGGGTGGTGCTGCGCGACTTCGGCGAAGTCGTCGAACTCGGCGGCGGGTTCGTCTTCCTCGTCGTCGGCTTCGCCGGAGTCGTGGCCGGGTTCGATCGCGCCGCCGCCCGTCGCTCGCTGGATCCTGGCGAACAACGCCATCAGCATCGCGGCGCCCTGCGGCCGGTCCGCCGGGTCCTTGGCGAGCAGGCGACCGACCACATCGGACAGTTCGGTCGGCACCCCGGAGGCCCGGATCGGAGGCACCGGTTCCCGCAGCACCTGGAGGATCCGCTCGCCGGGCTGCTGCCCGGTGCGGTGCGGGAACGGCGGCGCCCCCGTCAGCGCGGTGTGCAGGATCGCGCCCAGCCCGTACAGGTCGGATGCCGCGGAAATGGTGTCCTCGCGCAGCGTTTCGGGGGCGGTGTAGGCCACCGCGTGCATCGGGTCGCGCGGAAAACGGCGGCGCAGCGCCAATCCGAAGTCGGTGAGGACGAATTCGCCGGACCGGCGGTACAGCACGTTGTGCGGCGTCACGCCGCCGTGCAAGATGTCCGCCCGGTGCGCCGCGGCGAGCGCGGTGGCGATCGTCGACCCGATGGCGAGCACGTCGCGCAGGGACAGCGCGACGCCGGAGTCGAACAACCCGGCCACCGAGCCCCGGCACAGCTCCATCCGCACGCCGGAGCGCCCGTCGCGGTGCTTGATCACGGCGTCGACGGGCAGGATCGGCCGCACCTCCCGCAGTGCGTCGAGCGCCTTGCGCTCGCGGTCCAGCCACGCCGTGGTGTCGGCGTCGAAACCTTCGGCGAACATCTTGATCGCGACCGCGCGGCCGTCATCGACCAGCCGGCCCGCGTAGACCTTGGCGGTCGGACCTTCGGCGAGCAGCCTCAGGTCGCTCACCGCGCCGCTGCTCTCGATGCTCATGCGCCCATTCTCCAGGAGTGCGGCCGGTCTGCGGCGAAAGTCGCGCAACGCGGCAGGTTCCTGCCTTCGCCACCCGCGATCGCCCGCCGCGGTCGAAGCTTTCGACCATGCAGACTACCGGCCTGGTCAGAGTGACCATCGCCGCTCCACGGCGGCGAATCGACATGGCGTTGCCAGAGCACGCGGCCGTCGCCGAGCTCCTCCCCGGCCTGCTGGCGCGCGCGGGCGAAGGCCTGGCCGACGACGGCGTCACCGGCGGCGGCTGGCAGCTGCGGAGGGTCGACGGGACGGCGTTCGACCTGGACCGGACGCTGGGCTCGCACCGGGTGCGGGACGGGGAAGTGCTGCACCTGGCGCCGCGCCGGATCAGCTGGCCGGAGCTGGAGTACGACGACCTGGTGGACGCGATCGCCACCGGATCCGGCCACACCGGCCGGGCGTGGGGGCCGCGGCACACCCGGTTGGCGGGACTGGCGGCCGGTGCGGCGGCGGTGCTGCTCGGCCTGATCGCGGTGTTGCGCGCAGGCCCGCCGTGGACATCGCCCGCGCTGTGGGCCTTGGGCACGGCGGTGTTGCTGCTCGCGGCGGGCGTGGTGCTGGCCCGCGCAGCCGGTGATGCCGATGCCGGGGCCGTGCTGGCGGGGGTCGCGCTGCCGTTCGCCTTCGCCGGTGGGGGATTGCTGCTGGCCGGGCGGAATCCGGTGACCGAGCTGTCGGCGGGCCACGTGATGCTCGCCGGTGCGTCGCTGCTGTTGGCGGGCCTGGTGGGCTACCTCGGCGTGACAGCGGCGCAGGCGCTGTTCGCGGGTGCGGTCACCGTCGGCCTGCTCGGAGTGCTCGCCGGCTGGCTGGCCACGATCGACGGGTTGGCGGGCTACCAGGTCGCGGCCGTGGTCGGCGGCGGGCTGCTGGCACTGTCCACAGTGTTCGCCCCGCTGGCGTTGCGGCTCGGCAGGGTGCCGATGCCGGTGCTGCCGCGATCGACGGCGGATCTGGTGCGCGACGACCCGCCGCCACCCCTCGAACTGGTCCATGCCGCGGTGGCCAGGGCGGACGGGTTGCTCACCGGAATGCTGACCGGGGCGTCGGTCGTGGCGATGTGCTGCCTGGTGGCGCTGGCCGGCAGCGCCGATGCGAGCTCGGTGGTGATGGCGGCGGTGCTTGCCGTCGGATTCCTGCTGCGCGCACGGCTTTACCCGATCCTGCGGCAACGGGTGCCGTTGCTGGTCACCGGGATGTTCGGCGTCGGCTGCCTGGTGGTCGGCCCGGGCGTGACGGCGGCGGGGCTGGTGTTCGCCGGGCCGCTGCTGCTGGTCGTGGCCGCCGCGGTGATCGCGGCCGGCATCCTGCTCAGCACTCGCGCCGCGAACCCCTACCTGGGCCGGTTCGCCGAGTACTCCGAGATCCTGGTGATGGTCGCCATCGTTCCGGTGGTGTGCGCCGTGCTCGGACTCTACGGCTACGTCCGCGGGCTGGGGGGCTGAGCGCATGGCGTCGAAGCGAGATCAGCTGCAGGCGTACCAGTTCCTCGTCCAGCGGGCGATTTCCGCCCTGGTCACCAGGGAAACCGATCCGGAGCAGCCGCCGTTCCGCAGGCCGACGGGCGCGGTGCTCGCGAGCATCGCGCTGGCCATCGTGTCGCTGGCCTGCGTCGGCGTGTACGGGATGATCGTGCCGGGCGGCAACAACGCCTGGCGCAAGGACGCCGCGGTGATCGTGGAGAAGGAGACCGGCACCCGGTACGTCTACCTGAACGAGCGGCTGTACCCGGTCGCCAACTACGCGTCCGCGCTGCTGCTCCTCGGCGATCACCGCGCCACGCAGCAGGTTTCCCGGAATTCCCTCGCCGACGTGCCTCGCGGGCCCCGCATCGGCATCCCGGGCGCGCCCGACGCGCTGCCGGGCCCGGACCGGCTGCTGACCGGCTCCTGGTCGCTGTGCTCGGCACCGGCCAGTGACGTGGCGGGCAGCAGGATCGAGGAGTCGGTGCTGCTGGCCGGTGCCGAACCGGGCGGTGGCGCCGGGCTGGGCGACCAGGCGCTGCTGGTCGAGCTCGCGCCGACGGGCGAGCGCTACCTGATCTGGCGCGGCCGGCGGCACCAGATCAACGCCTACGACGCGGTCGTCGGCACCGGTCTCGCGCTGACGTCCGAGCCGTGGGCGCGGGTCGGGCAGGCCTGGCTGGACGTGCTGCCCGAAGGCGCCCCGATCGAGCCGCTCGCGGTGGCGCAGGCCGGTGAGCCGTCCGCGGCGGTGCCGGGGCGAAGCGACATCCGGGCCGGGATGCTGCTGGTGGTGCAGACCTCGGGCGGCGAGCAGCAGTACTACCTGGCGGAGCGGGACGCTCTGCGCCCGATCACCCAGCTGCAGCACGACATCCAGCTCGCGGACGCGCAGACGATGCTCGCCGCCTATCCCGGTGGGGAGCCGAAGGCGGTGCAGCTGGCGCCGTCGCTGGCGGCCACGGCACGGCGGCTCGACCCGGCCGTGGCAGCTGCGGGCTCGGCGCCCGCCACGCGACCGTCGGTCGCTCGGCTGCGGGACCGGGAGGCCACGGTGTGCGCCACCTTCGGCCAGGGCGGGGCGGTGCCCCTGCTGGTGGTCGATCCGGTGCTGCCGCCGGCCGATCCGATGACGGCGACCACGCGCCGGAGCGCGCACGGAACGCCGCTGGCCGACCGGGTGCACGTGCCGCCGGGCTGGGCCGCGGTGGTCGAGGCGATGCCGTCGGAGCAGGCCCCGGCGGGCACGCTGACCATGGTCACGGACATGGGGCGCCGCTACCCGCTGGCGACACCGGAGGTGCTGCGGATGCTCGGCTACGCCGCGGCCCGCCCGGTGCGGCTGCCGGCGGGCCTGGTGGCCCGCCTACCGGAAGGCCCCGCCCTGGACCCCAATGCCGCCATGCGCCAAGCCCCGGCCGGATGACGCCTGGGGGAACTGCGCCGGTCAGCGGGAACGCCGACCGGTGCAGTGCCGATCGCCCGGGCTGCGCAAGGGCCGTAAGCCCTTCGGGTTGTGGTGGAAGTGCGGTACGGGCCGTGTCTTTGGCGAAGCCGCTTGTGGCCGCGTGGTGCGTGGTGGCGTTTTCGCGCGAAACCGGCGTAGAACGCGATCCCGGCTTCGGCGACAAGCGCTGGAGGATCGCGGTAGGCGGCGTTCACAGTGCCGGCGGCATGGCTTGGCGCCGTCCGGGAGGCGCACCCTGACGGCGTGCATTCTGGTGATGAACCTGACCGGGGTGGGGGGCGTTCTCCAACTGGGTCCTGTACGCGCGCGAGCACCTCGGTCTGTCCGCCACCGGCTTCGGCCTGTTCACTCCGTTCGGGGGCGCTTGCACGGCCGTGCACCTGCTTTCGATGCTGACGTGGACCGCGCTGCGGCACGCAGCACCGGATTCAGCCTGACATCGAGGTGGTTCTACCGCAATTTCAATGGAAATCAGACCTCTGATTTCCATTGAGCCTTTTTCAACCTGGTTTGTGCAGGTTGGGTGGGTGTGGCGTGTCGGTGCGTGAAAAGTAGTGAAGCTCCTGGTAGCTGGATTGTCGACCA
>NZ_JBWKKU010000142.1:0-5926 GCF_056431445.1 Saccharopolyspora sp. NPDC045941 | reverse complement strand
CGCCGTGTATTGGGCATACATCAGGAGGGGCACCCACAGTCCAGGGAGCCTCTGAGGTTCCGCTACCCGCACCGCCACGCAGAACGAGGTTGGAAGAACCTCATTGAAATTGCGGTCAGCGCTCCAGTTTGCCGTCGATGAAGTCCTCGACCGCCTGGTAGGCGGCGGAGTCGGAGTACTGCTCCGGCGGCGACTTCATGAAGTACGACGACGCGGACAGGATCGGCCCGCCGATGCCCCGGTCCTTGGCGATCTTGGCGGCCCGGATCGCGTCGATGATGATCCCCGCCGAGTTCGGCGAGTCCCACACCTCCAGCTTGTACTCCAGGTTCAGCGGCACGTCGCCGAACGCGCGGCCCTCCAGCCGGATGTAGGCCCACTTGCGGTCGTCCAGCCACGGCACGTAGTCCGACGGCCCGATGTGCACGTTGCGCTTGCCGAGGTCGCGGTCCACCTGCGAGGTCACGGACTGCGTCTTGGAGGTCTTCTTCGACTCCAGCCGCTCCAGTTCCTTCATGTTCAGGAAGTCCATGTTGCCGCCGACGTTCAGCTGCATCGTGCGGTCCAGGTGCACGCCGCGGTCCTCGAACAGCTTGGCCAGCACCCGGTGCGTGATGGTGGCCCCGACCTGCGACTTGATGTCGTCGCCGACGATCGGCACGCCCGCGTCGGTGAACTTCTGCGCCCACTCCGGGTCGGAGGCGATGAACACCGGCAGCGCGTTGACGAAGGCCACGCCGGCGTCCAGCGCGCACTGCGCGTAGAACTTGTCCGCCGCTTCGGAGCCCACCGGCAGGTAGGACACCAGGACGTCGACCTCGGCGTCCTTGAGCGCCTGCACCACGTCGACCGGCCGCTCGTCGGACTCCTCGATGGTCTCCCGGTAGAAGCGGCCGAGACCGTCGTAGGTGTGGCCGCGCTGCACGGTGACGCCCAGCGGGGGCACGTCGGCGATCTTGATGGTGTTGTTCTCGCTGGCGACGATCGCCTCGGACAGGTCGCGGCCGACCTTCTTCGCGTCCACGTCGAAGGCGGCGACGAACTTCACGTCGCGCACGTGGTAGTCGCCGAAGGCGACGTGCATCAGGCCCGGAACCCGGGTCCCGGGCTCGGCGTCGGCGTAGTAGTGGACGCCCTGCACCAGCGACGCCGCGCAGTTCCCGACGCCCACGATCGCCACCCGCACCGCTCGACGATCTCCGCCCATGGCAGGGCCCTCCTTCTTGCTCATCTGTCGTGTCCTTGCAGTTCTTGCTCGCCGACGTTGGGTCGGCCCGGCGCCGCAGCAGCCTGCTCGGCGCGTTCCTGTTCGATGATTTCGTCGAGCCAGCGGACCTCGTGCTCGCTGTGGTCCAGCCGGAGCCGGTGCAGCTCGCGGGCATAGCGGTCCAACCGGTCCCCGGAGCCCGCCAGCGCGCTGCGCAGGCCGTCGCGGCGTTCCTCGACGCGGCGCCGACGCCCTTCCAGGATCCGCATCCGGACCTCGGCCGGCGTGCGGGAGAAGAACGCCATGTGCACGCCGAAGGCGTTGTCGTCGCAGGCCTGCGGCCCGCAGTCGCCGACCAGCTCGGCGAACCTGTGCTGCCCGGCAGCTGTGATGCGGTACACGCGGCGCGTCCGCCGACCCCACCCGCGCGAGCCGGGTGCGTCGGTTTCTTCCTCGATCAACCCGGCGCGCAGCAGCCTGCGCAACGTCGGGTACAAAGTTCCGCAGGACAGTGCGCGGAAGGCGCCGAGCGTGTCGTGCAACCGCTTCCGCAGCTCATAGCCGTGCATCGGGGCTTCGTGGAGCAGCCCGAGCACGGCGAGTTCCAGCATTCGCACCTCCTCCGCCCGCGTTCAGCGCCCGATTGCCGCCCAAATCGCGGCGCCGGATTCCAGGGCGGCCCCCGCACGCCCACAGATCGCGGCGAGGCAGGCCACCCTTCGGATTGTATCGCGCCGATATATCGGAAAACACAATCGAGCGGCCCTTGACGTGGTAGTCGTCACGGCTGGTGGCGGTCGGGGGCCCGGCCTGCCCTGAACGGCGCATGGAGCAGCCGTCACCGACACGTACTCTGTGGGCGTGCGGACCCAACGGCAAGTGGTCGACTACGCGTTGCAGCGCCGAGCGCTGCTCGCGCAGGTCCACGCTGGCCGCGTCGGGGTGATGGAGGTCTGCGACGCCGATCCGTACCTGCTGCGGGCGGCGAAATTCCATGGTGAGCCGAGCGGGGTGACCTGCCCGGTGTGCCGGAAGGAACCGTTGACCCTGGTCTCCTGGGTCTTCGGCGACGCCCTCAAGCACGCGTCCGGAACGGCGCGGGCCCCCGAGGAGCTCGACCGGATGGCGGCCATGTTCGAGGAGTTCAACGTCTACGTCGTAGAGGTATGCCGCACATGTAACTGGAACCACCTCGTGCAGTCGTACGTCCTCGGGACGGATGGGTTGAACAACAGCCGGTCCCGGCGCAAGACTGCAGCGGAGTGACAGCGGTCGTGACCCGAACGCGATCGCGCGCCCGGTGCGGCGCAAACCCCGACGTGAACGCATCACACGGCGTCCGACGACGCCTGTCCTGGAGGCCCACTCGTGAACGACGAGCGTGACGACCCCACCCGAGGGCGCCACTCACGGCATCCGCACCCCGACGGTCGAGGCACGCCACCCCCGCCCCCCGGGCCCCCGCGCGCCGGCGACCAGGCGCGGCCCCACCAGCGTCCGGCGTCCGGCCCGCCGCCGGGCCCGCCCGGTGCGGGCGGTCCGGCATGGCCGGGCGAGGAGCCGCGACCGGGCGGGCCCGGCCAGCGGCCGGCGCCGCCGAACCCGCCGGGCAACCGGTGGCCGGGTGCGGACCGCAGCTCGGAGGAAACGCAGCAGAACGCCCCGGTGCCACCGCCCGGCCAGCCCATGAAGTGGCCGGGCGAGGAGCCGCCGCAGGAGCAGACCGGCGCGTGGACGCCGTCGTTCGAGGACGACGAGGACGACTCGCCGCTGGACAAGCGGCTCAGCGGGGACTCCCGCGAACCCGACAACGGCGGCGGGCGCAAGCTCGACCTGCCGACCACGTACACCCCCACGCCGCCGAACGCCGGACGGCAGGGGCCGCCACCGCCGCCGCCAGGCGCGCAGCAGGGTCGGCAAGGCCCACCGCCGCCCCCGCCGGGGCCGCCGCCAGGACGGCCGCCGCAGTCGCCCGGTGAGCAGCCGACGCAGAACATCCCGCAGACCCCGGCGGGCGATCGCGACAGCGATCGACGCCGGGCCGGTGGTGCTGCCGCGGCGGGAGCCGCCGCAGGCGGGATCGCCGGGGCAGCCGCAGGCGCCGGGATGGCGGGCGCGGCCGGAGCCGGAGGCGCGGCCGGTGGAGCCATGGGCGCCGCAGGCGCGGCGGCGGGAGCCGCCGGTGGCCCGAAGGGCGGTGCCGGTGGCGGCGGGGGCGTAGCCCCCGAGCCGCAGCTGCTCACGCACCAGGAGCAGGGGAATTACAACTACTACGCTGACGACGACTACGACGACCCGTACGGCGGGTACGACGGGAATGATCGGAATGGCGACGACTTCGACGATCGCGATTCCGGCGATCGCGATGACGGGTACCGCGACGACGACCTCGACGCCGGCCCGGACGACATCCCGGACCCGGACGACGAGATGAGCGCCCGCCAAGCGAAGCGCAGTCGTCTCTGGCAGCGCGTCCGCCGGTCCTGCTACGTCGCCGCGGCCTTGGCCGTCCTGGTGCCGACCGCCGTGTTCATCTACGGCTACATCGTCTGGGAGCCGCCGAGCGAGGCTGCGGTGATGAGCAAGACCCGGCCGATCGAGCTGAAGTACGCGGACGGTTCGCCGATGGGGCGCATCGAGCCGGACGGCTCGGCGGAGGTCGTGCACGACATCAGCGAGGTCTCGGTGGCGATGCAGAACGCCACCATGGCGGCCGAGGACGCCAGCTTCCGCACCAACCCCGGCTTCGACTTCAACGGCATCGTGCGGTCGGTCTACTACCTGGCGACCGGTTCCGGCGTCGGTGGTGGCTCCACGATCACCCAGCAGTTCCTCAAGCTGGACCAGGACCTCAAGAAGGACCCGACCTACGTCCGCAAGATCAAAGAGGTCGTCCTGGCGTTCAAGCTGACGAACAACCAGAGCAAAGACAACATCATGCTCGCCTACATGAACACGGCCGACTACGGGCGCGGTGCGAACGGCATTACCGCCGCGGCGCGGGCCTACTACGGCAAGAAGCCGAGCGAGCTCAACGCGGCCGAGGCCGCCGTGCTCGCCGGCGTGGTGCAGACGCCTTACGGCAAGAACAGCAACGACCCGGGCCTGAACCCGGAGAAGGCCGAGAAGCGCTGGGACTACGTCGTCGGGCAGATGGCGGAGAACGGCTTCATCACCTCGGCGGAGAAGGCGTCCATGACGATGCCGCAGACCCTGCCGCGGCTGGAGTGGAAGACCAACAGCAGGCTGACGCCGGAGCAGGACGCCATCTACAAGGCCATCTTGGCCGAGCTGGAGCCCAAGGGTCTGAGCGAGAGCGAGCTGTCCCGCGGCGGCTACGTGATCAAGACGACCATCGATCCGAGCGCGCAGCAGAAGGCCGAGCAGGCCGTGCAGGACGTGATGGGTTCTCAGCCGAAGACGCTCCGCACGTCGCTGGTCGCGGTCGACCCGGAGAACGGTGAGATCCAGGCGTACTACGGATCCAAGCAGCAGAACGGTGACCTGGACTGGGCCAGCACGCCGCAGGAACCGGGTTCGTCGTTCAAGCCGTTCGCGGTGATCGCCGGCCTGGAGAAGGGCAAGGGCATCGGCGAGTACTACGACGGCAGCGGGGACCAGATCATCGCCGGGCACAAGTTCGACAACTCGCCCGGCGTTCATTGCGATGTTCCGACGCACTGCGGTGTCCGCGAGGCGATGACCAACTCGGTCAACACCGTGTTCGTGAACATGGCGGCTCAGTTCGGGCCCACGAAGGTGGCCGACGCCGCCCACCAGGCAGGCATTCCGGATTCGACGAAGCTGAAAAGCCCCGGTGGGGCCGTCGAAGCCGGTATCGCGCTGGGCATGTACCAGGTGCTCCCGAAGGACATGGCGGCCTCGTACGGCTCGTTCGTCAACGGCGGCAACAAGGTTCCGGCGCACTTCGTGAAGGAGGCCATCAGCCCCGAGACCGGTGCGTTCGACCTCCAGATCCCGGAGCCGGAGCCCGCCTTCGGCAGCGCGACGGAGAGCAAGGACATCGCCTACAACGTCTCGCAGTCGATGCTGGAGGTCGCCGAGCACTCGAAGGTCCCGCTGGCGGGCAACCGGCCGGTGGTGTCCAAGACCGGTACCCACCAGTGGCTCAGCACCACGAAGAACAAGAACGCGTGGATGATCGGCGCGGTGCCGCAGATCTCCACCGCGGTGGCGATGCAGAACGACGACGGTGGCCCGAAGCCGCTGGCCGACTCGAGCGGCGAAAGCTTCTACGGCGGTAACTGGCCCGCCAAGGTGTGGAAGAAGTTCATGGATTCCTACCTGCAGGGCAAGAAGGTCGAGGAGTTCCCGAAGGGCGACACGATCGGGCAGTTCGAGGACGTCCCGCCGCCTCCGCCGCCGACGTCGGAGCCGCCGCCGCCGACGTCGCAGCTGCCGACCGCGCCGCAGACCCAGACCAGCGAGCCGGACGAGCCGACCACCAGCAAGGAGCGGCCGGGCCACTGCGGTTGGCTCGACCCGAACTGCGACGACAACGGTGGCGGTGGCGGTGATTCCGGCGACGGACCGCCGAACGTCGCACCGACCAGAACTAGGTCGAGCGGCTAGGACGCAGCACACCCGGAGGGGCACCCGCGGGCTGAACTGGTCCCCGGAAGTTGGACTGAGAAATTCAGTTCTGGCTTCCGGGGAGCAGGTGTATGGCTGGGCCGAGTTCGTTGACCGCGGAGCAGC
>NZ_JBWKKU010000141.1:0-6136 GCF_056431445.1 Saccharopolyspora sp. NPDC045941 | reverse complement strand
GGAACGCCGCGACGACATCCACGAAGCGTTCCTCGGCCTGGCCACATGCATCATCTGCTACCGACACACCAAAACCCTCTGTTAGGAACTCTTAGACCTGGATCTTCAGGTCAAGCGGACTGGGACTTGGTGTGATTGCTGCGAGTGCCCCCGGTGCGACTCGAACAGGATGCACACGGATTCCGGGGCCGCTCGGCCTCGCCGGATAGCTGCGGATGGGCTGGCGAAGCCCCTGGTCGTCGAGGCGACGGTGCCGCTGGTTATGGAACGCCGCGCGAAACGGCGGGAGAGGTGAGCGACCGTCGCAGGTTCGAGTCACCAACAAAGGCGCCACGCCGCTGGATCCCTCTGCCTCGACCACCTGTGCACCTGGGAGCCCTGCTTGCAGCTTGGTCCCGTGGGGTGAGGCGCCGCTGTGTACGCGGCCGGACACGGTTTTCCGGAGCATCGCCTGTGGGTCGTGTCCGCCGACGTCGATGGTGGTTTTGGGCCGAAGATGCACACCTACCCCGAGGAGTTCGCGGTCGCAGCTGCCTCGCTGTCCCTCCACCGGCCAGTCAAGTGGGTCGAGACGCGGAGCGAGAACGTCGTCGCCACCACGCTCGGCCGGGATCATTCCGCTGTCGGGCCGGTCCGGGGTCGAACTGCTGACCGCGCTGTGCGGAGAGACGCGCAGTTCGGCGGAGCCGGACGCGATGCGCGAGCTGGCCCGGCTATGCGGCGGTCTTCCGGTCGTTCTGCGGGTCGCCGCGGCCTGGCTGCGCAGCCACCTCAGCCTGGCAGTGGCTGACCTGGTTTCGGACATCGCCGTCTCCGACAGCGGCGCGCCGGGCGGCGCCGCGACATCATCGAGCCGTTGTTCGGCGAGGTCGCCTGGGGCCCCGGAGTGGGAGTGCTACGTCCGTCGGTACCAGAACGGCAGGGACGGTTCTCGTCTCACGTCCCAGCGAGGAGCTGGCTGATCGTGTTCGTCTGAGGCTCGGTGAACGAAATGCTATTGGCGACGTTTCCGAGGATGCCGAGGAACTGAGGCCAGTCATCCACATGTTCGGTGGGCAGGGCGAGCGTGGCGAGGTGCCGCCCATCGGGATGTGGAAAGATCACCTGCGCCTGACGTACGCGGTGAGTGCTCGTGGCCGCTGTTCCGTGGAAGGGTGCCGGAAGCTTCACTTGAACTTCTTCGCCGATCACCAATGCCTCACCCGCCGGGTACTCGAGAATGCGAACCTCCCGAGCGCGGCCAGGTTCTCGCAGCGCACTGGCGAGAACGGACAGCGGGCGCTGAGGCGGAAGCCGGACGTCCTTCATCATGATGCTCAGCTGCGCGATACTGATCTTAGAAGGGGACGCATCCGACCGGGCGAGACAGTTGCCCACATAGATCGCGCCTTGGCTGACCAGCTGCGAGAGCATAATTTCCTGGCGCAGCACCATGCCGAGTCGGTCCTCGGCGGTGGCCGACCGCAACATAGCGGTGAGTGCATCGTAGGTTCTCTTGATGCGCTTTGCGGGCGCTTCGGTGAGGTCGATGTGTTGGAACTGCTCGGGAACGGAGAACCAGAGCGGTCCGCCCGACCCCTGTTTCGTCGTCGTGACGTGCATCTTGGTTCCTCATTTGGCAGGGGCGTTGCCGAGTGCGTTGACCAGGGCCGACAAGAAACCGTCCTTGTCCTTGTCGGACTTTACCTCGTCGCCGTTGTCGAACAGTCCGATAACGTTATTAGTTTGCAAAGACACCGCGGCGCTCGACAGTGCTCCATTTGAGAATATGGAGTAGACCTCGTCTGTGATCTCATCGGTATTAGCGATGCCGGTGTTCTTCTCGAAGAAATTCTTGACGATTGCGGGAGCGGTTTCGGGAATCTTTGCTGCTTCGTCGGCGAACGCTTGCCATCCCTTGAAGCTCGCGCCAATCGCGTTGAAGCCGGGGATAACGCCGAGGACATCGCCCCCAACGGAGATCCACGATGCTGGATCGTCGAACTTGTCGTTGATCACCATGTCCCCGCTGTGCGCGCCGAGCGCGACCAAGCCGGTCACAACCATGACGGACACGGCTGGAATGGTGCAGGGCGGGTAGTGCGCCAGGTATCAGCTGACAGCTGACACGAGTCCAGCGATGTCGCCAAGATCGCCGATGTGGTCGTCGAACCACTCGCCCGGGTTGCTGAAGAGCTCATCGAAGGATTCGAAAAAGGCTTTGCTCGGGGCTTTCTCGGCTGCCTCCCGCAAGGCCTTTGCGCAGACGCGGCCGTCGTCTTCCCAGAGCTCCTGAAGATCCTTTGCTTTCCTGCGAACCGCCTCGAGAGCGTCCCATGCCTCGGTGCGGACCTCTTCCGGCTTGCCGGCCGTCCCCTCGTAGGTTTCGCGTGCCTTCTTCGCCTGAGCTTCGAGTTTCGCGGCGGTGGTCTGGTGCTCCTGCAACCTGGTGGACCACGTCGACAGCGCTTTGCCTGCTGCTTCCAGAGAAGAATGTGCATCACCGATGTACTTCGGCAACTCGCCCAGCTCCTCGGCGAACGCCTTCGCTGCCTGGCCTTGCCAGACATCCTGCTGGGACTGCACAGCCTTCGGCGCCTCGTGCTGTACCGTGCCAAAAACCCGCTCCGGGTGTCGACCAGCGGTTTTGTTGATCGGTGTCAAGCGGCTCGAGTGTATTCGTTGATCAAGCCGTCGAGGACCTTGCGCCGCCGGATCGGGGCGTCGGTCGGGATCGTCGCCGCCGGATCGTGGTCTGGTGGGTGTTGGTTGAGGCTTTGATGTGGGCGGTGGGTGTTGAAATGGTCGGTGTATTCGTTGAGCACTGTCATGGCGTGGCGTTCGTTGTAGAGCAGGAGCCGGTCGGTGCATTCTTCGCGGATGGTGCGGACGAAGCGTTCGGCGTAGCAGTTCGCCCGTGGGGTCTGCGGCGGGGTCTTGATGACCTTGATTTCCTCGGCGGCGAAGACCGCGTCGAACGCGGGCGTGTACTTGGTGTCGCGGTCACGGACGAGGAATCGGAATGATGCGGCTCGTTCGCCGAGGTCGGCGAGGAGGTTGCGGGCGACCTGGGTGGTCCAGGCACCGGTCGGGTGTGCGGTGACTCCGAGGATATGCACGGTGCGGGTACGGACCTCCATGACGAACAGGACATATAACTGGCGAAGGCTGATGGTGTCGACGTGGAAAAAGTCGACTGCCAGCAGTCCGGATGCTTGAGCTCGGAGGAAGCTGCGCCATGAGGTGTCCGCGCGGCGTGGAGCGGGGCCGATGCGGGAGTTGCGGAGGATGCGGCGGATCGTTCCAGCGCCGACGTGATGCCCCAGGCCGAGCAGTTCGCCTTGGACGCGCCGGTGACCCCAGGTGGGATTTTCTTGGGCCAAACGAACGATCAGGTCGCGGAGTTCGGTGGTGATCGGTGGGCGCGACCTGACCGCTGTGGGTAGGTCCACTTCTTGGCGATCAGACCTCGGTGCCAGGCCAGGAGCGTGGCAGGTGTGACGATCCGCCCCAGTCGCATACTGCGAGGGAGTAGGCGGGATAGTGCGGACAGGATGGCGCGATCCGGCCACGATAGACGAGGCCGCCGGCCGACCTGGCGGCGTAAGACTGCCAGTTCATGCCGCAGGACCAGGATCTCGACATCCTTGGCCGCGGTACGCCCGGGCGAGCAGCCCCAGCCAACCGAAGACGGTCACCAACGCCATGTACAACAATCGAAACAGCATGATCCGAGATCATGGTCTGATCACAGAGCTCAACGAAACCCCAGGTCAGCGACCGAGTGCCAATTTTTGGCACGGTACAGGTAGCCCTTGACGACGTCGGCGAACGGGACCTCTTCGCCGGTGCGCTCGTTGACCCGCTTCTGCCGAACCCGGTCGCGGTGCCCCGCTGGACCTGGTGGAACCGGATCGTGTGGGATTCCACGGCGGTGAACAGCTGCACCGGGACGGACACGAGGCCGAAGCTTATCTGGAGGTGCGGCAGGGTTTTGGCTGGTCAGGACCACTGCTGTGGAGTAAGGCACGTTTGGCACTGGTGCGTTGGCGAATACCGTAGGCTCGCTTCCACTCTGATCGAAAACGGACATTAGGTACCGGGGTCGGTAGTCCCCAGGGGCGTCCCGGTAGCACACGCCGAAAAAACAACGCTTAGCTTTGATGGCCCTGACCTCCCGAAGCTGACCCCAGCCGCAAGGTAAGAAGGCCGGCCCGTGTCACGCTGCCGCGTCCCACTCGGTCAGTAACGCTTCGACGACTGCTGATCGAACTGCTCGACCTGACTAGATGTGCGCCTGGCGTCGAAGGGCTTCCCAGGCGGCGTCGGCGAGGACTTGTTCGGCTCGGGCGAGGTGTGCGCCCAGGGCGTCGGGCTCCGGTGCGGTGAAATGCTCAGAGGGGTCGATGGCGGCCCGAACGAGCTGTTCGGCGGGCCCGAGCCATAGCGCAAGGCTGTGCTCGTGCGGCAGCGCTCGTAGCTCCCCAGCCGCGGCGCGTTCGCCGAGCCAGCCGGCGAGCCGACCGTAAAAGGATTGCTTGAGCCGAGCTTCTTCGCCTTCAGAGATCTCGGCGACGTTGGGCTCGCGGCACTGATGCAGGTAACCCATAGCGCGCGGATCGGCCCCGGCCCACCGTAGGTAGGCCAGCACCAGCCCGCGGACGGCGTCCTCGGTGCGCGCGTGGCGGTCAAGCTCGACGAGCAGGTCGCGTTGGAAGCGCTGCAGGTGTTCCAGATAGACCGTGGCGGCCAGGCTGAGCTTGTCGCGGAAGTGGTGGTAGAAGCTGCCCACGCTCACGCCGGCCGCGGCCAGGATGTCTTCCACCCGGGTCGCGGCGACACCCCGGTCGAGGAACAGCTCGATCGCGGCGGCCGCGATGTCCTCGCGGCGCGAGCCGGGCCTGGCCCGATGGCCCGTGCTGGCAGTGGGGATCCTGGTCATAGCGGTCGATCCTACCCGAGGTAGAAGAATCCTCGGTATCCGTGCTAGAACTTTCCTCTAGAGGTTTCGTCGGTGAGCGTGCGGGAGGGTGAGTTATGTCGGAGTACGACGTGGTGGTGGTCGGTGGCGGGGTGGCTGGCTTGTCCGCGGCGATGATGTTGGGTCGGTCCCGACGGCGGGTGGTGGTCGTCGATGCCGGCGAACCGCGCAACGCCCCGGCGGCGCACCTGCACGGCTTCTTGTCCCGCGACGGTACGGACCCGGCCGAGCTGCTGGCCACGGCCAGGCGAGAGGTCGTCGGCTACGGCGGGGAGCTACTGGCGGGCCGAGCGGTCGGCATCGACCGCCTCGACGGGGCGCGGTTCGCCGTGCGCCTGGCCGAGGGCGGGACGCTGGGCGCACGCGCGGTGGTGGTAGCCACGGGGCTTCGTGATGAGCTCCCCGAGATCCCGGGCCTGCGCCAGCGGTGGGGCCAGGATGTGCATTTTTGCCCGTACTGCCACGGCTATGAGGTACGGGACAGCGCGCTCGGGGTGATCGGAGGGGAGGACCGTTCGTTCAGCCTGCGCCAGGCGCAGCTGATCCGGCAGTGGTCCGACGATGTGGTGTTCTTTCCCCACCGGATCGACCTGGAGGCCCACGAGCGGGAGCGGTTGGTCGCTCGCGGCGTGCGGATCGTCGATGGCGAAGTGACGCGGATCGTGTCCGACGAGACCGGCGTCCGCGGTGTCGAGCTCGCCGAGGGTCCGATGGTCAGACGCGCGGCGCTGTTCGTCGGTCCACGCTTCGTACCGTCCGACGAGCTGCTGACCGCCCTGGGCTGCGAAGTCAATGACGAGGGCTGGGTCGCCACCGATCGCACCGGTCGCACCAGCATCGACGGCGTGTGGGCGCCCGGCAACGTCGTGGACCACACCGCCCAGCTGATCAACGCCGCGGCCGCCGGGTCCGCCGCCGCCATCGCGCTCAACAACCACTATCTGGTCGCCGCCGACGTCGAGAAGGCTCTCAACGGCCACACCGAGTCAGTACCAGCCAATTGATCGTCGGATCACTCGATCTTGTCCATCGTCTTGCCGCAGCAGCACGTCGCATTTGTCCAAACCAGACACTCTCATTGAGCCTCAATCCACCGATGGTTGCTGATGGTGATCTTGGTTGGTTGATTGGCTGTTGTTGATCTTGCTGTCGTGTTCAGGGCATGCGTTATCCGCT
>NZ_JBWKKU010000140.1:0-6351 GCF_056431445.1 Saccharopolyspora sp. NPDC045941 | reverse complement strand
GACACCGCACGCCGCGCCAGATACCCGATACCCAGCACGAAAACGAAGTACAACGCCAACAACGCGAAATCCACCGCGTTGGCATCCAGCAGCTGACCCTGGGCTAGGAACACCGCCACGCCACCTCCAGACCCAACAAAGTCGAACGACAACCACCACACTTGCGACAGCAGCCGGACAGTACCGCACAGTGGGGCGGATCACATCGCTCCGATATCATTTCGTTGGAACTCGACACTAAATCGATCAGGCGATTCCCGCCGGACGGGCGGCCCGTTCGCGCGCCCCGCAGCACACGGGGCGTGACGAGCCGCGCGACCTGGCACGGCCATGCGAGTGATATGCGAAAATCCGCTCCCCGCAACGGAATGTGACCGGTACCGTCACTGTTGGCACATGCGCAGCGACGGGGGTGGAGCTGTGAACGCCCGGATCGATCTGGCGATCATCGACGGACTGGCGACGGACCCGAACGACCGGCCCGCGAACGACGCACAACGCGTCCGCGACCGGCCGGAGCAGTTCTGGCGAAACCTCGCCCGGCTGCTGACGCCGTGGACCACCACGCGGCTGCGGCCGTGCGGCCACGGCAAGTCGGACCGCAGCTGACGCGAATCCGCTACGCGCCAACACCTTTCAGCAGGGTATCTACGACGAGCGCGGCCATCTCGTCGGTGTCGGCGCCCGCCTTGCCCTGCTCGGCGGCCTCGTGGATCAGCGCGTAGTAGACCCGCCGCACCCACTCCAGGTCGACGTCCGCGCGCAGCACGCCGGCGTCCCTGGCGCGTTCCATCAGCCCGATGCAGGCCCGCCGCACCTCGTCGTGGATGCGCGCGACCTCGCCGGTGACCGCCCGGCTCATCGCGAAGCCCCAGTCGACCTTCACCCGCAACACGTTCGCGGTGACCTGGTGCAGCGCGACCAGCGGCGGCGCACCGGCGGGGCGCGCGGCCTCGACCGCGTCGCGGAACTGCTCGGCCGCCCAGGTGGTCATCGCCTCCACCAGCGCCTCCCGGCTGGCGAAGCGCCGGTGCACCGTCGTGCGCGCGACCCCGGCCGCCTCGGCGATCTGCCCCATCGACGCCGCCGGATCTTCGCGGAGCACGCGTTCGGCCGCCTCCAGGATCCCCAGCGCGGTCCGCTCGGAGTCCGCACGCATCGCTCGCGCCACAACCACCTCCCAGAACCACCGAGACACTACACCGAAGTACTAGTTCGCCAGCTACTTGCGACATCTATGTTGCATCTATATCGTCTGCCGCATCACCATTGATGCAACAGGGAGTCGGAGCATGGACCTGAAGTTGACCGGGAAGACCGCGCTCGTGACGGGCGCCAGCCGCGGCATCGGGCTGGCGGTCGTGTCCGCGCTCGCCGCCGAAGGCGTGCGGGTCGTCGCCGCGGCGCGCACGATCACGCCGGAACTCGCGGCGACCGGCGCGATCGGCCGCACCGCCGACCTGTCCACACCGGACGGCCCGGCGAACCTCGTCGAACAGGCCCTCGCCGACGTGGGCGAACTGGACCTGCTCGTCAACAACGTCGGCGGCGGCGACGGCGGACTGCTCGGCGGCCTCGCCGACCTGACCGAAGACGAGTGGCAGCGGACCTTCGACCTGAACTTCTTCAGCGCGGTCCGCACCACCCGCGCGGCACTGCCGAGCCTGCTGCGCCGCCGCGGCTCGATCATCAACATCTCGTCGACCAGCGCCCGGGTGCCGCACTCCGGGCCGATGCCCTACGCCACCGCCAAGGCTGCGCTGACCGCCTTCGGCAAGGCTCTCGCCGCGGAGGTCGGACCGCGGGGCGTGCGGGTCAACACCGTCTCCCCCGGCCCGGTGCGCACGGCGATGTGGGAAGCGGCGGACGGGCACGGCGCGGCGATGGCCGAAGCGCTGGGAGTCCCCCTCGACCAACTGCTCGCCCAGCTCCCCGCCGAAGCGGGCATGACCACCGGCCGGCTCGTCGAACCGGCGGAGGTCGCCGCGCTGGTCGCCTTCCTGGCGTCCCCGCACGCGGCGAGCACCGCGGGCGCCGACCACCTCGTCGACGGCAACGCGATCAAAACCGCCTGATCAAGGCCGCTTCGCGCCCGGCGAGCATGGGAACCTTCCTGTCACCCGCGGGCCGGCAATGCCCGCGGGTGCCCCGGAAGGGTTGATCAGAACAGCCGGTACTCGTCCGGCTCGATGCCGCGCAGCTGGTCGTAGTCCAGCACCACGCAGCGGATCCCGCGGTCCTCGGCCAGGGTGCGGGCCTGCGGCTTGATCTGCTGCGCCGCGAACACCCCGGCCACCGGCGCCAGCAGCGGATCCCGGTTCAGCAGCTCCAGGTAGCGGGTCAGCTGCTCGACGCCGTCGATCTCGCCGCGCCGCTTGATCTCGACCGCCACGCTCGCCCCGGCGGCGTCCCGGCACATCAGGTCCACCGGGCCGATCGCGGTCGGGTACTCGCGGCGCACCAGCGACCAGCCGTCGCCGAGGGTCGTGACGTGCGCGGCGAGCAACTCCTGCAGGTGCGCCTCGACGCCGTCCTTGACCAGTCCCGGCTCCACGCCCAGCTCGTGCTTGGAGTCGTGCAGCACCTCTTCGATGCTGATCACCAGCTTCTCGCCGGCCTTGTTCTGCACGGTCCACACGCCGGGATCTTCGATCAGCCAGCACGGCGGGCTCATCCAGTTCAACGGCTTGTAGGCGCGGTCGTCGGAGTGGACCGACACCGACCCATCGGCCTTGACCAGCAGCAGGCGCTGCGCCATGGGCAGGTGCGCGGTGAGCCGGCCGACGTAATCCACCTGGCAGCGGGCAATGACAAGTCGCACCCGGCACAGAGTACGGGCGTCGATCCAGAAGTCGAGCACCCCCGGGGCGCACCGGGCCGGACCTCGTTCTTCCCGCTGAGCGAGATACCGTTACGCCCCGTGTCCTTCGCCCGAACCCTGCTGCGCGTCAAACCCGCCGAGCAACTCGCCGACGACGGCTCGCACTCCCAGCTGCGCCGGACCCTCGGCCTGGTACCGCTCGTGGCGCTGTCGGTCGGCGCGACCCTCGGCACCGGGATCTTCGTGGTGCTCGCCGAAGCCGCACCCGCCGCCGGTCCCGCCGTGGTCGTCTCGTTCGTGCTGGCCGGCGTGGCCGCGCTCTGCTCCGCGCTGTCCTACGCCGAGCTCGCGGGCAGCGTGCCGGTGTCCGGCTCGGCCTACTCCTACACCTACGCCACGCTCGGCGAGCTCGTCGCCTGGATCTGCGGCTGGTGCCTGCTGTTGGAGTACGGGGTGTCGGTCGCCGCGGTCGCGGTCGGCTGGGGCGGCTACCTGAACGAGTTCCTGCAGGGCACCATCGGCGTCACCATCCCCGAGATCTTCGCCGCGCCGCCCGGCGACGGCGGCGTGTTCAACTTCCCGGCCGCGCTGATCGTCCTGCTCGCCATGGGCGTCCTGCTGCTGGGCGTGCGGGAGAGCGCCCGAGCCACCACGATCACCACCCTGCTCAAGATCGCGGTGCTGGTGTTCTTCTTCGCCGTGGCGATCACGGCGTTCCGCTCCGAGAACATGACGCCGTTCGCCCCGGCCGGGTTCGCCGGCATCTCCGTGGGCGCCTCGGCGGTGTTCTTCTCGTTCATCGGCTTCGACGCGGCGTCCACCGCCGGCGAGGAAGCCCGCAACCCGGCCCGCGACCTGCCCCGCGCGATCATCCTGTCGCTGGCCATCGTCACCGCCATCTACGTGCTGGTCGCCTTCGCCGCCGTCGGCGCGGTGGGCGTCGGCGCGCTCGGCGAATCCGACGCCTCGCTGGCCGCCGCACTGCGCATCGTGACCGGCCAGGGCTGGCCCTCGGTGGTGCTCGCGTTCGGCGCGGTCGTCGCCATCGCCTCGGTCGTGCTGACCGTGCTGTACGGGCAGACCCGGATCCTGGTGTCGATGTCCCGCGACGGCCTGATGCCGGGAATGCTGTCCAAGGTGAACCGGCGCGCGGTGCCCGCCCGGAACACCGTGGTGGTCGGCACCGTGGTGGCGCTGCTCGCCGCCGTCGTGCCGCTCGACCAGCTCGCCGAGGCCACCAGCATCGGCACCCTGGTCGCGTTCGGTCTGGTCAACATCGGTGTCCTGGTGCTCCGCCGCACCCGGCCCGACCTGCCGCGCAGCTTCCGCACCCCGCTGATGCCGGTGGTGCCGCTGCTCGGCCTCGCCCTGTGCGTGTACCTGATCTTCGGCCTCGACGCGGTCACCTGGGTGACCTTCGCGATCTGGTCGGCGATCGGCCTGGCGGTGTACTTCGGCTACGGCCGCCGCAGGTCCCGGCTCAACGAGCGCAACACCGAAGCCGCGAAGTGAGCATGGGAACCTTCCTGTCACTCCCGGCGCGCCGAAGCCGTGGTTCGGGTGACAGGAAGGTTCCCATGCACCGGCCCCGGCCCTGCGGTGACAGGAAGGTTCCCATCCACCGACCCCGGCCCTGCGGTGACAGGAAAATTCCCATGCTTTCGTCAGGGCTGGCGTAGCCACGCGGTGGTGTCGGCGGGGAGGAAGCCCGCTTCGAGCTGGGCGCTGGCCAGCAGGACCTCCCCCGGCGGGAGCGGGACGGCCGCAGGGCCGGTGTTGACCAGGACCAGGACGTCGCTGCCTCGCCGGAACGCCAGGACGTCACCGGCGTCGTGGCGGTCGTCCCAGCCGAACCTCTCATCGCCGCTGAACCCGCGCCGAAGCCGCAGCGCGGCGCGGTAGAGCTCCAGCATCGAGCCGGGGTCACCGCGCTGCGCCTCCACCGAGTAGCCGCCCCAGCCGGCGGGTTGCGGTAGCCACGGCGGCGCGTCGCCGAACCCGAAGGACACCCCACCCCGGGTCCACGGCAGCGGCACCCGGCAGCCGTCGCGCCCCCTCACCTTGTGCCGGGAACGCGCCCACTTCGGGTCCCGCAGGACCTCCGCGGGCAAGTCCGCGACCTCCGGCAGCCCGAGCTCCTCGCCCTGGTACAGGTACGCGGAGCCGGGCAACGCCAGCGCGAACAAGATCGCCGCGCGCGCCCGCCTGGTGCCCAACTCCAGGTCCGCGGGCGGCTCGGTTCCGCCCGACGCCAGCCAGACCCGCAGGTCGACGTCGGCGGGCAGCCCCAGCGCGGACACCTGCCGCACCACGTCGTGGTTGGCCAGCACCCAGGTCGCCACGGCTCCCACCGACGACGCTCCCGCGATCGACCCCGCCACGATCCGCCGGTACTCCGACGCCCGCCAGCGCACCCGCAGGAACTCGAAGTCGAAGGCCTGCTGCAGCTCGCCAGGCCTGATGTAGCGGACCCGCCGGTCGCTGCGCGCCCACACCTCGGCCACCCCTACCAGCGGCGGGTCGAACTCGTGGAACACCCGGTTCCACTCGCGGTACACGTCGTGCACCTCGGGCCGGTCCAGGAACGGGTGGTCGGGGTTGGCGGCGAAGTCGTCCAGCCCGGTGCTGCCCTCCCCGCCGACGACCTCCCGCAACGGCTCGCGCAGGTCCTTGACCAGCGCCGCGGCCACGTCCACCCGGAAACCGTCGACACCGCGGCGTCCCCAGAACCGCAGGATGTCCAGGAACTCGGCGCGCACCTCCGGATTCGACCAGTTGAGGTCGGGCTGCTCGGGGGCGAACAGGTGCAGGTACCACTGGCCATCCGCCACCCGCGTCCAGGCGCTGCCACCGAACCGCGACTCCCAGCCGCTCGGCGGACGCGTCCCGCCCGGCCCCCTGCCGTTGCGGAAGACGTACCGGTCGCGCTCCGGCGAACCGGGCCCGGCCGCCAGGGCCTGCCGGAACCACTCGTGCCGGTCCGAGGTGTGGTTCGGCACGAGGTCGATCAGCACCCGGATGCCGAGCCCGTGCGCGGCGGCCACCATCCGGTCGAAGTCCCGCAGGGTGCCCAGGCTCGGGTCGATGCCGCGGTGGTCGGTGATGTCGTAGCCGCCGTCGACCCACCTCGACGGGTAGCAGGGCGTCAACCAGATCGCATCCACGCCCAGCCAGGCGAGGTGGTCCAACTTGGACGTCAGCCCCGGGAGATCGCCGATCCCGTCGGCGTTCGAGTCGGCGAAGCTGCGGGGGTAGATCTGGTACGTCACCGCGCTTCGCCACCAGGGGTGGGGCACTCTGGCTCCTCTTGGCTCGGGTCGTGGTTCGAGGTTCTCAGCTTGTGGTTCGGTTCGCCGGGTTTGAGGTTGGGGTTGGGGCTTTTAGAGGTTCGGTGTGTTTTGGGGCCATCCCCGCGATGGGTGGATTGCGGGGGCTGCGGGGATGGCCCGGAGTGGGCTGGCTCGTTCGCGGCTTGCGTTGCGGGGCGGGCGTTTTCGGGTTGATTGGGGCTGGTGGGGGTTTGGTTTCGG
>NZ_JBWKKU010000139.1:0-6508 GCF_056431445.1 Saccharopolyspora sp. NPDC045941 | reverse complement strand
TGATTCCTTCAGCAAGATCAATCATCCCAGCTCAGAAGGGCATCTCGTCTTCTCAGCGCCGAACCGTTACCCATCACCACCGGTGGATTGAGGCTAAGTGGTCGATGCGGCGGTGCTGTTGGTGATGGAACGCCGCGCGAATTGGTGGGGGAGGTGAGCGATGCCGTCGCAGGTTCGAAGCGGCAGCAGGGCGTTACACGAACTATCTGTCGTGGAGCCTTTTGCGTGCTGGTCGACAGCACGCGTGCGGTCCACGCTGTGGTTCGCAGGTACCCCAGGGCTTCGACGATCGCGTCAATCTCGCCTGTTGCAGGTAGCTGCCGTTTCGGCGCAGCCACTTGACCGGCTGGCCCCGCATGCTCCGTGGTCGATTCCGGTCGGAATCGACCTGTAGTTTCGCAGGTCCGGGCTGCTTTCCGCGCCCTACGGCTGTTCGGGGTGGTCGTGGTCGCGCTGGAACCGGCGGAACGCGTCGAGGGTGGCGGTGCGGTGGCGGCGCGCGGCGAGTTCGATGTCGAGGGGATCGGCACCGTTCTCGATCAATGCGATGAGGTGGTCGTGCTCGGCGACGGATTCGACCGCGCGGCCCGGGACGAAGCTGAAGGTCGAGTCGCGCAGCATGCGCAGTCGGCTCCAGCCGCGGCGCACCAGGTCCGTGAGGTGCTCGTTCGGGCAGCGGGCGAACAGGACGGCGTGGAACTCCTCGTTGAGTTCGGTGAAGCGGCGTGGGTCGAAATGCTCGAGGCTCTCACGCATCCGCTGGTTCACCGCCCGTGCCCTGGTGAGGTCGTCGGCGGTCAGCAGCGGGGCGGAGAATCCGGTGGCGGCACCTTCGACGACCGCGAGCGTCTGCATCGTGGTCACGTATTCGCCCTCGTCCACCAGGGCGACCTGGGCGCCGATGTTCTTCTCGAAGGTGACCAGTCCTTCAGCCTCCAGCCGGCGGATGGCTTCGCGGACCGGGACCACGCTGATGCCGAGCTCGCCGGCGATCTGGCTCAACACCAACCGGTAGCCCGGCGTGAAGCGGTGCGAGACGATCCGATCGTGGAGCCACTCGTATGCCAGTTGGGATTTGCTGGTGGCGACGCGGCCGGCCGGTGCGTCCGTGGTCATGGGTCCTCGTTTCGCTGGCGTGCACTCCATCTTGCCCGAGACGCCGCGCGCGTCCCGATCCCTTCCGTCGAGGGGTGTGCACTCGGCGTTGATATCAGATACATCATCATATACGATCCTCGGCATGACGCACGACGATGTCCGTTCTCCTGCCGAAGGACTCGCTCGGCACCCACTGGTCGGGCGGCCGGGCAAGGTGATCGCACTGCACCTGAACTACCCGTCGCGAATCGCCCAACGCGGCCGGGTGCCGGCCAAACCGTCGTACTTCCTCAAGCCGGTGACCTCGTTGGCGGTCACCGACCAGGCCGTCGAGCGTCCACTGGGGGCCGAGCTGCTGGCCTTCGAGGGCGAGATCGCGTTGGTGGTGGGCAAGACCGCCCGCCGGGTCGCACGCGAGGACGGATGGTCGTACGTGTCCGCCGTGACCGCGGCGAACGACCTCGGCGTCTACGACCTGCGGGCCGCGGACAAGGGATCGAACCTGCGTTCGAAGGGAGGTGACGGCTACACGCCGCTGGGTCCCGAAGCCCTGCCCGCCGCTGAGGTCGACCCGGCCGCACTGCGGGTCCGGACTTGGGTGAACGGCGAGCTCGTCCAAGACGACTCCGCAGGCGCTGTCGCCTTCCCGTTCGGCGAGTTGATCGCAGACCTGTCGCAGCTGATCACCCTGGAACCCGGCGACGTGGTGCTCACCGGCACTCCTGCCGGGGCCTCGGTGGTGGTCCCGGGCGATGTCGTCGAGGTCGAGGTTGACGTCCCGGACACCGAGCACCGCACAGGCCGACTGCGGACCACCGTGGTCGAAGGGGCGGTCCCGCTGCCGGACTTCAGCGCGCAGCCGGCGGCCGACGATCACCAGCGGGCCGAGGCGTGGGGGAGTCGCGAGGCCGCCGGGCTCACCGCGGAGCCGGCGGCGTTCGAGCTCACCGGCGAGCTGATGGCGAAGCTGCAGAAGGTTTCGGTGGCGACGCTGTCGTCGCAGCTGCGCAAGCACGGCTACAACCAGCTGTCCATCGACGGCGTGCGCACCAACCACCCCGGCCGGAAGATGATCGGCCGAGCACGCACGCTGCGCTTCGTGCCGGCCCGAGAGGACCTCTTCCGCAGCCACGGCGGCGGGTACAACGCGCAGAAGCGGGCCTTCGACGCGCTCGGTCCCGGTGACGTGCTGGTGGTCGAGGCCCGCGGTGAGCACGGCAGCGGGACGGTCGGCGACATCCTCGCGCTGCGGGCCCAGGTCCGGGGCGCGGCCGGCATCGTCACCGACGGCGGCGTGCGGGACTGGAACGCGGTCGCCGAACTCGACATCCCGACGTTCTCCGGAGGTCCGCACCCCGCCGTCCTCGGGCGGCGCCACGTGCCGTGGGACAGCGACATCACCGTCGCTTGCGGCGGCGCGACCGTGCAGCCCGGAGATCTGATCGTCGGCGACGACGACGGCGTCCTGGTCATCCCGCCGGCGCTGCTGGCCGAGGTGCTCGACGCTGCGATCGAGCAGGAGGCCGAGGAGGAGTGGATCGCGGCCCGGGTCGCCGAGGGCGCGGCCGTCGACGGCCTCTACCCGCTGACCGGTGACTGGCGGAAGCAGTACGACGCCGAGCGGAACTCCGACCAACCGAACACCGACGCATAGCCCGCAGGAGGATCGGCATGAGCAACACCCTGGGTGCCTGGCGCACCCGCCCCGAGGAACTGACCGGATCGATCGCGCCGGTGGTCACCCCGTTCACCGCCGACGGCGAAGTGGACCACCAATCGCTGGCGAACCTCGTCGACTGGCAGCTCAAGCAGGGCTCCGATGGGATCTCCATCGGCGGCTCGACCGGCGAGCCGAGCGCACAGACGATCGAGGAACGGGGGGAGGCGATCCGCACGGTGCTCAAGACCGTCGACGGCCGTGTCCCCGTCGTCCCGGGCACCGGCTCGGCCAAGCTCAACGAGACCATCGAGCTCACCGGCGCAGCGCACGACGCAGGTGTCGACGCCGCGCTGATCATCACGCCGTACTACGCACGGCCCACCCAGGAAGCGCTGTACGTCTGGTACAAGACGGTCGCCGCCGAGTTCCCCGACCTGCCGATCATCGCCTACAACGTGCCGAGCCGGACCGCGGTGGAGATCGAGCCGGAGACGGTCGCCCGGCTGCACCGCGACGTGCCGAACTTCGTCGGCATCAAGGAGACGACCAAGGACTTCGAACACTTCTCCCGGGTGATCAAGGCGGCCGGCCGCGATCTGCTGGTCTGGTCCGGCATCGAGCTGCTGTGCCTGCCGCTGCTCGCCCTCGGTGGCACCGGCTTCGTCAGCGCCACCGCCAACATCGCGCCGTCGGCCACGAAGAAGATGTACGACGCCTTCCACGCCGGACGGCTCGAGGAGGCGCTGGACATCCACTACGGCCTGCATCCGCTGGTGGACCTGATCTTCGTCGAGACCAATCCGGCGCCGGTCAAGTGGGTGCTCCAGCAGCGCGGCCTGATCAGCTCCGGTCACGTCCGCCCGCCGTTGATCACGCCGACCGAGCCGGGCGAGGACAAGATCCGCGCGCTGCTCTCCGAAGGTGCGAACTACCTGTCGGCGGTCGACGAGAGCGACACCATCACGGCCCGCGCCGCCCGCACCCCCGCCCCCACCGGAGGAGAATGATCATGACTGATGCCCTCGCCACGACCGTCCAGCACGTGCCGGAGAACCTGCCGAAGCGGATCCAGCACTTCATCGACGGCGAGTTCGTCGACAGCCTGGACGGCGACACGTTCGACGTCCTGGACCCGGTGTCCAACCAGAACTACCTCAAGGCCGCGGCCGGCAAGAAAGCCGACATCGACCGCGCCGTCGCGGCGGCGCGCAAGGCCTTCGACGAGGGCCCGTGGTCGCGGATGCTGCCGCGGGAACGGAACCGGATCCTCAACCGGATCGCCGACATCGTCGAATCCCGCGACGAGCGGCTGGCCGAGTTGGAGACCTTCGACTCCGGGCTGCCGATCACCCAGGCGCTCGGGCAGGCGCGGCGGGCCGCGGAGAACTTCCGGTTCTTCGCCGACCTGATCGTGGCGCAGGCCGACGACACGTACAAGGTTCCCGGCAAGCAGGTCAACTACGTCAACCGCAAGCCCAAGGGCGTGGCCGGCCTGATCACGCCGTGGAACACGCCGTTCATGCTGGAGAGCTGGAAGCTGGCGCCGGCGCTGGCCGCGGGCTGCACCGTGGTGTTGAAGCCGGCCGAGTTCACGCCGCTCTCGGCCAGCCTGTGGCCGGAGATCTTCCGCGAGGCCGGCGTGCCGGACGGCGTGTTCAACCTGGTCAACGGTATCGGCGAGGACGCCGGTGACGCGCTGGTCAAGCACGAGGACGTCCAGCTGATCTCGTTCACCGGGGAATCGGCGACCGGCGAGCTGATTTTCGCGAACGCCGCGCCGACGCTGAAGGCGCTGTCGATGGAGCTCGGCGGCAAGAGCCCGGCCGTGGTGTTCGCCGACGCCGATCTCGACGCCGCGATCGACTCGACGGTGTTCGGTGTCTTCTCGCTGAACGGCGAGCGTTGCACCGCCGGCAGCCGGATCCTGGTGGAGCGCCCCATCTACGACGAGTTCGTTCGGCGCTACGTCGAGCGGGCCGAGAAGATCAAGGTGGGCAACCCGCACGACCCGGCCACCGAGGTCGGCGCGCTGGTGCATCCCGAGCACTACGAGAAGGTGACCGGCTACATCGAGATCGGCAAGACCGAGGCCACGCTGGCCGCCGGCGGCGGCCGTCCGGAGGGCCTCGAGTCGGGCAACTACGTGCAGCCGACGGTGTTCGTGGACGTGCCGCCGACGGCGCGGATCTTCCAGGAGGAGATCTTCGGCCCGGTCGTGGCGATCACCCCGTTCGACAGCGACGAGGAAGCACTCGAGCTGGCCAACGCGGTCAAGTACGGGCTGGCGGCCTACGTGTGGACCTCGAACCTCGAACGCGCGCACAGCTTCGGACAGCGCATCGATGCAGGCATGGTCTGGCTGAACTCGCACAACGTCCGGGATCTGCGCACGCCGTTCGGCGGCGTCAAGGCCTCCGGCCTGGGACACGAGGGTGGCTACCGGTCGCTGGACTTCTATTCCGACCAGCAGGCCATGCACATCTCGCTGGCGCCCGTTCACACCCCGAAGTTCGGCGCCTGAGGGCGTCACGCATGCGAAGGAACGTTCAACGATGAGTGTCTCGGCTGCCGCATCAGAGCTCACCCCGCCCGACATCGTCCGCTGCGCTTACCTCGACCTGGTGGTCACCGACCTGGCGGCGTCCAGGGAGTTCTATGTGGACACGCTCGGTCTGGTGGTCACCGAGGAGGACGACGAGGCGATCTACCTCCGCTCGTTCGAGGAGTTCATCCACCACAACCTGGTGCTGCGGAAGGGGCCGGTCGCCGCCGCGGCGGCGTTCGCCTTCCGCGTCCGCACCCCGGAGGACGTGGATCGGGCCGAGCAGTGGTTCGCCGCGCGCGGTTGCCGCATCGAACGCCGCAAAGACGGTTTCGTCAAGGGCATCGGTGACGCGGTCCGGGTCACCGACCCGCTGGGTTTCCCGTACGAGTTCTTCTACGAGGTCGAGCACGTCGAGCGGCTGGCATGGAGCTACGACCTCCACACCCCGGGCGCGCTGGTCCGCCTCGACCACTTCAACCAGGTGACCCCGGACGTGCCGAAGGGGCGGGCCTACCTGGAGGAGCTCGGCTTCCGGGTGACCGAGGACATCAAGGACGAAGAGGGCACCACCTACGCGGCGTGGTTGCGGCGCAAGGCGACCGTGCACGACACCGCCCTCACCGGTGGCGACGGGCCGCGGTTGCACCACATCGCGTTCGCCACCCACGAGAAGCACAACATCCTCGCCATCTGCGACAAGCTCGGCGCGTTGCGCAAGTCCGACGTCATCGAGCGCGGGCCTGGACGGCACGGCGTTTCCAACGCCTTCTACCTCTACATCCGCGATCCCGACGGGCACCGGGTCGAGATCTACACCCAGGACTACTACACCGGTGACCCGGACAACCCGGTCGTGACCTGGGATGTCCACGACAACCAGCGCCGGGACTGGTGGGGCAACCCGGTCGTCCCGTCCTGGTACACCGAGGCGTCGCTGGTCCTCGACCTCGACGGCAAGCCGCAGCCGGTGCGGGAGCGCACGGAGGCCAGCGAGATGGCCGTGACGGTCGGCGCCGACGGGTTCTCCTACACCCGCAAGGACGACGTCGCGGAAGGCTTCAAACTCGGGAACTCGTTGTGAGCGGCGAACTTTCCGACGATCTGCACGCGTGATCAGGTCGACGTAGTGCGCAGACCCCCGGGTTTATCCGTGGGGTTAGCACGTCAAGTCCGATCCTGACGTGCCCAGCGGTAACCCTGCCAAC
>NZ_JBWKKU010000138.1:0-7043 GCF_056431445.1 Saccharopolyspora sp. NPDC045941 | reverse complement strand
CGGAGAACCGCGAGGTCGGCGACGTCACCACGCTCGCCGACTCGTCCGTCATGTCGCTGATCTCCAAGGGCCTGAACAACTCCAGCGACGACTGATGCCCCAGACCGCCGCCCGGCAGGCCGATGCTCCATCGCTGTCCACGGTCTGCCGGGTGGTACCCATGTGCCGCGGTGCTTCGGGTTTTGTTGGTGCAACAGTGAATTGCTGCTGCCTCCAAACGTTCCCTCCAGCAACTGTGGTCGCACCCAGAACTGACCGTTCGGAGAGCTCCCCCCGACGTTGACGGCGGTTACAAAGGACTCCTGGTTACGCAGCGCCGAACCTCGTCGTAGCGAGAACGACCACCAGTTCCCAAGCCGATTCCCGGCAAGAATCAACAAGCACCGCCTAGGAGTTGTCAATGAAAGCCGCAGTCGTCCACAACTTCGCGAACGAGCTGACCATCGACGAGGTTCCCAAGCCTGAGCCGGGGCCGGGAGAGATCGTCGTGAAAATCGAAACCTCCGGCCTGTGCCACACCGACATCCACGCGGCGCACGGGGACTGGCCGGTCAAGCCCAAGCTCCCGCTCATCCCCGGGCACGAGGGCGTCGGCATCGTCGAGTGCGTCGGTCCGGAGGTCACTGAAGTGGCCGAAGGCGACCGGGTGGCGATTCCCTGGCTGGGGATCGCCTGCGGTGTCTGCGACTACTGCACCAGCGGCTGGGAAACCCTATGCGAGAAACAGCTCAACACCGGCTACTTCATCGACGGCGGGTACGCCGAGTACGCCAAGGCGTCGGCGAAGTACGTCGCCAAGGTCCCGGACGGGGTCGACCCGCTGGACGCCGCGCCGCTGACCTGCGCCGGGGTCACGACCTACAAAGCGGTGAAGCTCTCCGGAGCCCGTCCCGCGTCCACGGTCGCCGTGTTCGGCATCGGCGGACTCGGGCACCTGGCCGTGCAGTACGCCAAGATCTTCGGCGCGCGGGTAGTGGCGGTGGACGTGGTCGACGAGAAGCTCGAACTCGCTCGGGAACTCGGGGCAGACCACACCGTCAACGCGCTCACCGAGGACCCGGTGCGGGCGATCAAGGACCTCGGCGGCGCCGACGCCGCGATCTCGGTCGCAGTGGCGCCGACGGCATTCGAGCAGGCGTACAGCTCGCTGCGCCGGGGCGGCAAGCTGGTTTTCGTCGCGCTGCCAGCGGACAACCACGTACAGCTGCCGATCTTCGAAACGGTGCTCAACGGCATCACCATCGTCGGCTCGATCGTGGGCACCCGCGGTGACCTGGACGAGGTGTTCCGCCTCCACCAGCAGGGCCGCACCAAGGTAATCCGGGAGGCCCGCCGCCTCGACGAGGTCAACACCTGCTTCGAGGAGGTCGAGAAAGGCCAGGTCAAGGCCCGGCTGGTGTTCGACCTCCGCAGCTGAGCTGAAGCCCCGTGAGTCTGTTGGTGACTACGGCACTCTCAACAGACTCACGGGCATTGCGCGGACATCCACGACGCTCTCGACGGCTCGTTTGCCGTTGAGAGACTTGTTGTGGGCTTTCTGATCGTCGGCGCAGCCGGGCGAGCGAGCACCCGACGATGACCAGCCGTAGCGGCATCGGCGCGCTCACGCCTCCTCCAACCTCAGGGCCGGGGCGGGGCAGACCCGTACAGCTTCCTCGATGAGCGCCCGGTCTTTCTCGGTGACCTCCTCCATGAGAAGGGTGACCTCGGCCTCGTCATCGACCTCGAAGTGGTTGGGGCAACGGCTTCGCACATGCCGATGCCCGTGCAGCGGCCCCGATCGACATGGGTCCTCTTGGTCACGGCGGCTCTCCGTACGGATGTTCAGGGGATCCGGACGGGGAGCCGTCGGATGCCATGGATGAACTCGCTCACCAGCGGCTCGGGCTCGCCGACCTCCATGTTCGGAAGCTTGGTGAGCAGCTGCCGGAACAGGGCCTTGAGCTGCGCTCGGCCAAGGTGACTACCGAGGCAGTAGTGCACGCCACGGCCCCCGAACCCGGTGTGCGGGTGAGGTGGACGGGTGAGATCGAACCGGTCCGGGTCCTCGAACTCAGCGTCATCGCGGTTCGCCGAGGCGTAGAAGAGCACGACCTTGTCGCCGGCGGGAATCACCTGGCCGGCGATCTCCACATCCTGTGTCGCGGTCCGCGCGAACTCAATGACAGGCGATGCATGACGGACGAACTCTTCGATCGACCTGTCGATGCGCCCCTCAAAGTCCTCGGTCAGCCACGCCTTCTGGTCGGGGTTCCGCCACAGCTGAACGACGGTGTGCGAGGTTGTCTGCTTTGTCGTGTCATTGCCCGCGACACTCAGCAGAAGCATGACTGACTCGATCTCGTCATCAGTGAGGTGCCTGCCATCGAAATCGGCGAGAGCGAGCGCTGTTGCGAGGTCATCCCGAGGGTTGGCCCGACGCTCGCGGATGAGCTCAAGTCCGATCTCGCGCAGAATGACGAGTTGGTCCTGGAAGAACTGCTGCGGATCTGCGTCTCCCGCGATGGCTGGATCGTTCGCACCCATCGCCTTGTCCCCCGCTTCGGCGAACTCCTCCGCGAGACTGCCGGGCACACCGATCATGTCAGCAACGGTGAGCATGGGGAGCTTCGACGCGACTTCGCGGACGAAGTCGATCTCACCGGCGCCGATCACGCGCTCGACGATCTCCTCAGCACGCTGCTCGATCTTCTCGGAGAGTCGACGGACTGCCCGAGGCGTGAACGCGCCGCTCAGGATGCGCCGGTATCGCGTGTGCTCCGGGGGATCCATCTCCAGGAACGTCGGCGCCGGCTTCGGATCCCTGGGCGGAAACGAAACGCCCCAGTAGCGATGCGAGTCGGAGCTGAACAGCTCGTGGTTTTCGCTCGCGAACGCGATCTCACGGGCGCGCACGAGCGCCCAGAAACCAGGCTCACCGTGAACCTCTGGCGGTAAGCCGGGGACCTCCATCGGTGGGTGCCAGCTCACCGGCGCCTCGCGTCGCAGCTGAGCGAACGACGAGTCGCGTTGCTCGAACGGAAGCCGCCAGAACGCGGCGCTCGAGATATCCACGTCGTGATACGGACGAGCAGGCACAGTTGCGGTCATGTCATCTCTCCCTTCGTGTGGCACCCCGACTTTCCAAGGCGCCCCGTCTTGCGCAGCTGCGCCACCAGACTGGACCGGCTGACGTCCTTGCCAGCGGCGCGGACGACCTTCTCGAAGATCTTGGTCCCCCACCCAGCACAGTGCTGCGGCGCCGTTGGACTTGCGACCCCCGCCCTGCTTACCCCACGCCGGCGGCGAACTCCTTCGCCGCCGGCGTGGACAACCCACTGAACGGAAATATTCGGCTGGGATTAGATGAGACCGGAGCGGATTGCGTAGGAGACGGCGTGAGCGCGGTTGTGGAGGTCGAACCGCTTCATGAACTGGTAGAGGATGTTCTTGACCGTGCGTTCTGAGTAATGCAGTTTGTCAGCTATTTGTTGGAGATCGAATCCTTCGGCGACGAGGCGGAGGACATCGATCTCGCGGTTGGTGAACCCGGAAGGGTTCAAGCCTTGCGGTGCGAGTACTTCGCGGTAGGTGCGCACGATTTGCTCGATGAGCGCGCCCTGCAGTGAGGTGGGGAAGTATCCGCCACCGCTGCCGACCGCACGAATGGCCTGCATGAAAGTCGTAGCGGAGAAATGCCGGCGCCACAGGACTGCGCGGACACCCCACTCCGCCGCTGCGGAGATGTCGGCGTGCCATCGATCGCCCACGATGAGGAGCAGGGGGGTGGCAGTGTCGGGCCTGAACATCTGCAGCTCCCTCATGGTGGACGCTTCGGCGGTTTCGATGGCGACCACGACAACATCGGCGTTGTCGCCGCTGGCCTCGACGAGCTGGGGGTCTCCACCCAAGCAGTTCGCCAGTCCCATGCGCGTAAAGTAATCCTGTGCGTGGATGGCCACGCGGATTTTCTCTATTGTTCTGCCCTGCATGACTGTCCCCTGTTCTGGAAATGCCAGGGCTTCTCGCGACCAGAAAGCTCGGATCAGTCTTTCCGGGAGTTAGGCCTTCCGCGCGGCAAGCATCTCGTTGCCATCGCGGGCCCCCACCAGCGCCGGAAACCCGCTTGATTGGCTGGACGCACCGGCCGCCCGCTCGCCCCACGCACCGAGAGCACCGTCTCCCCCGGGTACGGATAGCCAGCGAACCCCGCCGAATCCGCGAGACCGTAATCCACACAGCTCTGCGCGAGTCGTCATCGCCGCACCCGTCGGCACCTGCAACAACAAATTGTCGCTGCCACTGACCACCACCACTTGCACTCCATGCGCCGACGCGAGCACCGGACACGGGTCGTCCTGCTCAGCCGCCGACGCGACTGCTCCGGTCGCCAACAATGCGGTGATCGCTGGCGCGCTAAGGGTCGCGACCTTCCACCTCACGCGTTCTCCCGTCGCCCGAGTCTCCCCACCAAGCGCAACCACCATAACTACGTAAACACGTGTAAGTAAACAGCCGAAAACTAACGCTTCGGCATCTTCGCCCCATGCTCTCGACAGACACCGGGCCCCGGTCGATCAGCGCGCGCCCTCGGTCGGTGGCCTAGGACAGATACACCGAGACCTGAAAGTTCTCGATCCAACTGACGACAGGTCCGACAGCAACCCGAGCAGCAAGTCGCGCCGCGTCGACGCGGCGCGCCCCGCGAAACCGGCCCACGATCCGCGACATGAGCTCGTCGAGGTGCGCCCGGCACCGAGCAGGGGTTTAGGCTGTGGCCCGCGGCCACGCCAAAGATCAAGAAGTACGGCCGTCATACTGCGGCGGTTGAAACTTCAATCGGCCGGTGGATGGACCAGAGAACGAACGACGTTACGCACGAATGCGTGAATGGCCTGTGGCAGGCTGAACGTGTCGTGCAGCGCGGCCGTCGCGAGCGCTACTCGCCCGTGCGCGACAACGAAGAAGAGCACCGTGTTCGCCTCCGCCCCCCCGGCGTCCACGAATGAGACCGGAAACTGGTAGCCGTGCTCCTTGCATCGAAGCACCGCTCGCTCAAGCGCCTCGTAGACCGGTTCGGTGGTGGATTCAAGTCCCATTCCGCGAATGCGTTCAACGTCAGCCGACGTCAAGAACAAAAGCTCGTAGCGCGTCGGGCTGGAGTACGCGAACTCCACATATGCGGCCAGTTGGGCCTCGAGCTGGGCCAACGGACCTTCGGCCTCCGCTCGTTCCTCCGCGACGCTCATCGTCGCACCGAGCTCTTTCCAGATGTCAACTACCAACTGGCTGACTAGAGCTTGGCGATCTTCGAAATGTGGGTAGATCGCCGGGGTAGTTACCGAGGCCTCCCTTGCTACAGCGCGAAGAGAAAGCGCCCGATGCCCGTCACGCTCCAGAACCCGATGCGCCGCTTCCAGCAGCTCGCCACGCAGGAGTACACCCTCACCGCGTCGATTGCGTGAACGCCGCCGGGAGGGACGTGGCTTGTTGGTCGCATCCGGGTTGTCGCCGGCAGGAGCCGAGCCAGCACCTTGTCGACGGTCGCCCAAACGGTGATCTGGGCTGGGCGTTTCCAAATTGTCGGCTCTCCTGTCGTATCCGGTGAGCCATGACGGCCCGGCAGGGCGGGGCGGTGACCACCGACGGCGAGCATCGCCAACGCGATGAGCGCCTGGGGACTTGAACCCGCCTCTCCACAGCATAGATGAAACCATTACCTTGGGCGGCGCTGAGGACCACCTGCCGAACTGACATCTCCCGCCCGTCAACCTCACCCACCCCGGCCGCCGGTCAGCTGCACGCTCCGAGGGTTGAGCGTGCCGAACACCCCAGCAAACTGGCGCGATGCTGATCATGGCGTTGAAACTGATCTACCTCTGATGACCCGGATCTTCGCGTGGGCGCGCCTTGCCGTGCAGGACTCGACGGCGAAGAACATCGAGATGCTGATCCTGCGACACGAACTCGCTGTCGCCCAGCTGCGCGATCCGCCGCTGGCGCGAAAACTCACCTGGGCCGACCGGGCATGGCTGGCGCTGCTGGCACGGCTACTCCCGTCCGGCCAGCTGCCGAAGATCCGGTTGATCGTCACCCGGCCGTCCGCGATAGTGTGGATCTTGGACGTCAGGCCGCCCCGGGACCAGCCCAGGGCTTGGGCTGCCGCCGCGAGCAGTGGGCCCAGCGGCGGCGCAGCAGGTTGCGGTGCCAGTGCAGCAGCATGCTCGGGGCGGGGCCGGTCGCTGGCCACCCGCACCACTCCAGGGCAGGCGGCGGACACGAAGCAACTCGAGGCGCTGCTGGAAGACATCGCGGTACCACGACCAAGCGCAGTGGGCCGTTCTCGTCGGCGCGCCACACATAGTTACCCGACAGCCACGCCGCTCCCTGCAGCCATCTGGGGTGCGCCACATCGATCCATGCCGCAGTGACGTCAAGACCACTGTGCGTGCCTGATTCGCTCAACGGTTGCGTGGATAACCACACCCATGTTCCGACATTGATGGGTGCGCCAACAGCACGGCGATTGCGCACAGTCGGCTTCGGCGGTAGTTCCACGTGGACAGGATTTGAACCTGCTGCGACCCCTTGACCCCCAGACATGTCCACAAGAGACACCGACCAGCGAAAATTCAGAAATTGCAGCACAAATCGCTGCGGATCGCTGACGTTGAGCGCAGTACAGCACAGTCCGGGACAGCACAAATCCTCCCACGTTCCTCCCATCGCCAGTGTCAAAATCCGTTCAACCAGGCCCTGATCGGCGATCTCGCGCAACACACGGCTCATCATCCCGTTGGCATGCGGCAGGTTTGGCTTCCGAATCGCCGGAACAACCTTGGCGAACGCGCTACGCGCCTGCTCACGACGCCAACCCTCACTGTTGAGTTCCAGGCTGTCCGCACCACTCGCAACGCTCGACTGGAACATTGCAGCCGAGCACTTCGCTACGCTGCTGGCCACCACCAACTAGTGTCGTGAGTCGTTGATTCATTGTCAGGTTGTTAGGGTGTGGTATGGGCGATGGTCGTGGACCGAAACTGGCCTTGCTGGAACTGAGCCAG
>NZ_JBWKKU010000137.1:0-7292 GCF_056431445.1 Saccharopolyspora sp. NPDC045941 | reverse complement strand
GCGCAGCAGGCGGGTCGTCTCCTCCTCGGTGAGCTTGAACACCGGGATGCCCGTCCAGTTCGCCAGCACCTCGGCGATCTGCTCGTCGTCGACCTCGGCGACCACGTCGAGGTCACCGGCCTTCCACTGCTTCTCCCGCTCCTCCTTCTGGCCGAGGAGCTGCTTCTCCTCGTCCCGCAGGCGGGCGGCCCGCTCGAAGTCCTGCGCGTCGATCGCGGACTCCTTCTCCCGGCGCACGTCGGCGATCTTCTCGTCGAACTCGCGCAGGTCCGGCGGCGCGGTCATGCGGCGGATGCGCATCCGGGCGCCGGCCTCGTCGATCAGGTCGATCGCCTTGTCCGGCAGGAAGCGGTCGTTGATGTAGCGGTCGGCCAGGCTCGCCGCGGCGACCAGCGCGGAGTCGGTGATCGACACCCGGTGGTGCGCCTCGTAGCGGTCCCGCAGGCCCTTGAGGATCTCGACGGTGTGCTGCAGCGACGGCTCGCCGACCTGGATCGGCTGGAAGCGGCGCTCCAGGGCCGGGTCCTTCTCGACGTACTTCCGGTACTCCTCGAGCGTGGTGGCACCGATGGTCTGCAGCTCGCCGCGGGCCAGCATCGGCTTGAGGATGCTCGCCGCGTCGATCGCACCCTCGGCGGCGCCCGCGCCGACCAGGGTGTGGATCTCGTCGATGAACAGGATGATGTCGCCGCGGGTCTTGATCTCCTTGAGCACCTTCTTCAGGCGCTCTTCGAAGTCACCGCGGTACCGGGAACCGGCGACCAGCGAGCCCAGGTCCAGGGTGTAGAGCTGCTTGTCCTTCAGCGTCTCGGGCACCTCGCCCTTGACGACCTTCTGGGCCAGCCCCTCCACGACCGCCGTCTTGCCGACGCCGGCCTCGCCGATGAGCACCGGGTTGTTCTTGGTGCGCCGCGAGAGGACCTGCATGATCCGCTCGATTTCCTTCTCCCGGCCGATCACCGGGTCGAGCTTGCCCTCGCGGGCGCTCTGCGTGAGGTTGCGGCCGAACTGATCCAGCACCAGCGACGACGACGGGGTGCCCTCGCCGCGGCCGCCGGCCTCGGCGGGCTCCTTGCCCTGGTAGCCCGAGAGCAGCTGCAGCACCTGCTGGCGCACCCGGTTGAGGTCCGCACCGAGCTTGACGAGCACCTGTGCGGCGACGCCCTCGCCCTCGCGGATCAGCCCGAGCAGGATGTGCTCGGTGCCGATGTAGTTGTGACCGAGCTGCAGCGCCTCGCGCAACGACAGCTCCAGCACCTTCTTGGCCCGTGGGGTGAACGGGATGTGTCCGCTGGGGGCCTGCTGCCCCTGGCCGATGATCTCCTCGACCTGCTGGCGCACGCCCTCAAGCGCGATACCCAGCGACTCCAACGCCTTGGCGGCGACACCCTCACCCTCGTGGATCAAGCCCAGGAGAATGTGCTCGGTGCCGATGTAGTTGTGGTTGAGCATCCGGGCCTCTTCTTGGGCCAGGACGACCACCCGCCTCGCGCGGTCGGTGAACCTCTCGAACATTCGCACTCCCTGACTGCTGCGCCGGCGGTCTCGTTGGCGGGACACGGCTCCTGCATCGCCGATGCCCACGACGGGGTTCAGCACTCTTGAGGACCACTGTAGTAGCCCCACCCGGTCGCGGTCCGTGCCCGCTACGGCCTACTGCCCACATTCTTGTCCGGCACCCTGACCAACGGCACGCTGGCCTGCGAGATTCCGGATTTGGACCGATCGGATGGCCCTGTCCGCTCAGCGCGAACAGGTCTTACTGCTCGGACTGATCGGCGGACGAGCCGCGCCTCCCGCCGATCGGCACCACCATCGGGGTACCCGCGACGGGATCAGCAATCACCCGCGCCTTCAGCCCGAAAACCTCGGCCAGCAACTCCTCGGTGAGCACCTCGCCCGGCTCGCCCTCGGCGACGATCGCGCCGGCCTTCATCGCCACCAGCCGGTCGGCGTAGCGGGCGGCCAGGTTCAGGTCGTGCAGCACCATCACGACGGTACGACCGCTCTCGTCGTGCAGCTGCCCGACCAGCTCCAGCACGTCCACCTGGTGCGAGAGGTCCAGGTAGGTGGTCGGCTCGTCGAGCAGCAGCAGGTCGGTGCCCTGCGCCAGCGCCATGGACAGCCAGGCGCGCTGCCGCTGGCCGCCGGAGAGCTCGTCCAGGGTGCGGTCGGCGAGGTCGGCGATGCCGGTCATGCCCAGCGCCTCGGCCACCGCCGACTCGTCGTCGGAGGACCACTGCCGGTACCAGGACTGGTGCGGGTGCCTGCCGCGGGCGACCAGGTCGGCGACGGTCAGGCCGTCCGGCGCCACCGGCGACTGCGGGAGCACCCCGAGCACCCTGGCGACTTCCTTGGTGGACATCTTGTGGATCTGCTTGCCGTCCAGCAGCACGCTGCCGCGCCGCGGGTTCAGCAGCCGGCCCAGCACGCGCAGCAGCGTCGACTTGCCGCAGCCGTTCGGGCCGATCACCGCGGTGATGGTGCCGTCCACGACGTCGAAGTCCAGGCCGTCGACGATGACGCGGTCGCCGTAGGCCAGCTGCAGGTCGGTGGCGTGCAGCCGCTGCCGGTCGCCAGCGGGCACCGCGCGTCCGTCGTCGGTCGTCTTGGACGTGGCGGATGCGGTCATGCGCGGGCCTCCCGGTACCGACGAACGAGCAGGTAGATCAGGTACGGGGCGCCGAGGATGGCGGTGATGATGCCGACCGGCAGCTCGGTGCCGCCGAAGGCGGTCCGGGAGATCACGTCCGAACCGACGACGAGCGCGGCGCCGAGCACGGCGGAGGCGAGCAGCGGCGGCCGCGAGGTGCGCGCCACGCGCAGCGCGATCTGCGGGGTGGCCAGCGCGACGAACTGGATCGGCCCGGCCGCGGCGGTGGCGATCGACGCCAGCGCGACCGAGGCCAGCAGCAGCACGCCGCGCGAGAAGTCCATCCGGACGCCCAGGCCGCGCACCGTGTCGTCGTCGAACTGCAGCGCGCCGAGCACGTGCGCGCCGATCAGGGCCAGCGGGATCAGCACGACCAGGGCGATCCCCACCGGGATGACGTGCTCCCAGCCGCGCGCGTTGAGGCTGCCGGTCAGCCACACCATGGCCCGGCTCGCCTCGGTGACGTCGCCGACGGTGAGCAGCCAGTAGGTCGCGTTGCCCGCCAGCGCGCTGACGCCGACGCCGACCAGCACCAACCGGAAGGAGTCCACGCCGCGGCGGTAGGCCAGCCCGTAGACGGCGATGCCGGTGACCAGCCCGCCCGTCAGCGCCACCAGCGGCAGGCCATAGTCGGCCAGCGCGCCCGCGAGGCTGCCCGCGGTGCCGCCGAGCACGATCACCAGCGTCGCGGCGGTGCCCGCGCCCCAGGTGATGCCGAGCATGTCCGGGCTGGCCAGCGGGTTGCGGGCGAGGGCCTGCATGATCGCGCCGGCGAGGCCGAGCGCGGCGCCGACCAGCAGGCCGGTCAGCGACCTCGGCAGCCGCAGCTCCCAGATGATGATCTGCTGCGCCCGGTCGCCGCCGCCGAACAGCGTGTTGAGCACCTCCAGCGGGCTGATCTGGTACTCGCCGAGGCCGACGTTGAGCACGAACACGGCCAGCAGCACGACCAGGCCGCCCAGCAGCGCCACCAGCGGCCGCAAGCGCAGCACGCCGGAGAACGGGCCCACCCGGACCGGCCGGCGACCGGCGACGCCCGGCTGCTCGTCTTCGAGGACCTGGGTCACAACCGCACCAACTTCCGGCGGCGCACGAGCGCGATGAAGAACGGTGCGCCGACCATCGCCAGCATCACCCCGACCTGCACTTCGGACGGCCGCGCCACGACCCGGCCGAGCACGTCGGCGAGCAGCACCAGCGACGCGCCCAGCAGCCCGGCGAACGGCAGCAGCCAGCGGTAGTCGGCGCCGGTGAAGTAGCGGGCCACGTGCGGCACGATCAGCCCGACGAACCCGATCGGCCCGCAGATCGCGACCGCGCCGCCGACCAGGATCGCGATCGCGGCGATGCCCATCCGGCGGGCCCACTCGACGCGGTGGCCGAGCGAGCGGGCCACGTCGTCGCCGAGCGACAGGGCGTTGAGGCTCGACGCGTTGGCCAGCGCCAGTACCACGCCCACCACCAGGAACGGCAGCACCTGGGGGATCACCGCGGTGTCGGTGATCGCGATGGAGCCGACCTTCCAGAAGCGGTAGGTGTCCATGGTCTGCTGGTCGGAGATCACCAGCGCCGAGGTGATGGCCTGCAGCAGGTGGCTGATCGCGGTGCCAGCCAGCGCCAGCGTCACCGGGGTCGGGCCGCCGCGGCCGAGGGAGCCGATCGCGAACACCGCGAGCGCGCCCACCATCGCGCCGGCGAAGCCGAACCAGATGAAGCCGAGCAGCGTCGTGACGCCGAAGGTGTAGACCGCGAGCACGACGGCCAGCGCCGCGCCCTGCGTGATGCCGAGGATGCCCGGGTCGGCGATCGGGTTGCGGGTGTGGCCCTGCATCAGCGCGCCGGCCAGGCCCAGCGCCGCGCCCGCGAGGACGCCGACCACGGTGCGCGGCACCCGCAGCTCGCGGATGATCAGGTCGTTCTCCGTGCCGGTCGGCGCGAACAGCCCGGCCCACACGTCCGCCAGCGGGATCGTCTTGGCGCCGATCACCACGCTGAGCACGCAACTGACCGCCAGCACGACCAGCAGGACGACGATGCCCGTCACCCGGCGGCGCCGGCGTTGTCGCAGGCGTTCGCCGCCTGCAGCGATGGACGCCGCGGCCTGCTCGGACCCGGGAGGGCCGTCGACGGCCACGCTGCGACTCACGTCCCACTCCCTCTGTTCACCCGTCCGGACCGCACTTAGGTTAGGCCCACCTAAGGCTGAACCAACAGGGTGGGCCGGAATGTCCGATGTCACATGCCGGCGGAGGGCGGCGGTCTACCGGCGCCGGGGCAACCGGGAAAAAGGGCAACTCGGGTCGCAATCGGACAAGATCTCGCGTTGATCAATCGCCACTTTTCGGCCCGGCAAGCGGCGAATAGAGTTATCCGAACGCAACGAGGGGCGTTTGCGGGGCCCATCTGCCCGCAAACGCCCCTCGGCGTCGGTTACTTCAGTTCGCCTGGTGGTACTGCTCGACGATGTCGGCGGGGATACGGCCCCGGTCCGACACCTTCAGACCGCGCTTGCGAGCCCATTCCCGAATGGCCTGGTTCTGCTCGCGATCGGCACTCGTGGAACCGCCGGCGGCACGCGCCGTGGCACCCGGGCGCGGACCCGGCTTCTTCCGGCCGCCCGCCCGGCGCGCGTTCGAGACGTAGTTCGCGAGGGCATCCCGCAACTCACCGGCATTGTCGGCGGAAAGGTCGATCTGGTAGGCGACGCCGTCCAATCCGAACTCGACGGTTTCATCCGCCTGACCGCCGTCGAGATCGTCGACAAGGGTGACTGTGACCTTCTGCGCCATCTTCGAAGTCCTCCCCGGAGCAAAAAATGTGCAATAGCGGGACAGCGACATCCGCCAGGAGCGCAACTCCCTTGCGAGTACGTCAATAAGCCGTCACCGGAACATTCTGAGCACAGGTTAGCGCAGTAACTGCGACAATGCACTCACCCGGGCCGGAAAATTCACCGCCTCGCGCCCTGATCGGGTCATTCCGGCCGGACCAGCGGGAACAGGATCGTCTCCCGGATACCGAGACCGGTCAACGCCATCAACAACCGGTCGATACCGATTCCGACCCCGCCGCTGGGCGGCATTCCGTACTCCAGGGCGCGGAGAAAGTCCTCGTCGATCGGCATGGCCTCGTCGTCTCCGGCGGCCGCGAGTGCGGCCTGTTCCTCGAGGCGAGCGCGTTCCACCACCGGGTCGACGAGTTCGGAGTATCCGGTCCCGAGCTCGAACCCGCGAACGTACAGATCCCATTTCTCCGCCACGCCCGGCTCGGTGCGGTGCTGCCGGGTCAGCGGGGAGGTCTCCAACGGGAAGTCGCGAACGAACGTCGGAGCGGTCAAATGATCGCCGACCAGGTGCTCCCACAGCTCCTCGACGAGCTTTCCGTGGCCGTGCTTGGGATCGGTCTGCAATCCGTAGGAGTCCGCGTGCTTGCGCAGCGCCTCCACCGGAGTTTCCGGGGTGATCTCCGAATCCAGCGCTTCCGACAAGGAGTCGTACATCCGCAGCGACGCCCACTCACCGGACAAGTCGTACTCGGTCCCGTCGAACCAGGTGACCACCTGCGAACCCGCGACCGCCTCGGCCGCTTCCTGGATCAGCGACCGGGTGAGCTCGGCCATGTCGTTGTAATCGGCATACGCCTGGTAGAACTCCAACATCGCGAACTCCGGCGAGTGGGAAGAATCACTACCCTCGTTGCGGAAGTTCCGGTTGATCTCGAAAACCTTCTCGATCCCGCCGACCACGCATCGCTTCAGATACAACTCCGGCGCGATCCGCAGGAACAGGTCGATGTCGAAGGCGTTGGAATGCGTCGTGAACGGGCGAGCCGCGGCACCGCCTTGCAGCGTCTGCAACATCGGGGTTTCCACCTCGACGAAACCGCGCCGGTCGAACGAATCCCGCAGCGATCGCTGAACCGCGGCGCGGGTGCGCACCGTGTCGGCGGCCTGCTTCCGCACGATCAGATCGACGTAGCGCTGCCGGACGCGGGTTTCCTCGCCGAGGTCCTTGTGCATCACCGGCAGCGGGCGCAGCGTCTTGGCCGCCATCCGCCATTCGTCGGCCATCACAGACAGCTCGCCGCGCCGGGAGGTGATCACCTCGCCGTGCACGAAGACGTGGTCGCCGAGGTCGACATCGGCCTTCCAGGCCGCCAGCGAGTCCTCACCGACCTGCTTGAGGCTGAGCATGGCCTGCAGCTCGGTCCCGTCGCCGGCGCGCAGCGTCGCGAAGCAGAGCTTTCCGGTGTTGCGCAAGAACATCACGCGGCCCGCGACGCCGACCTGGGCGCCGGTGGCGGTGTCGGGCTCCAGGTCCGGGTACGCGGCGCGCACCTCGGCGAGGCCGTGCGTGATCGGCAGGGTCACCGGGTAGGGGTCGACTCCGGCGGCGAGCAGGCGCTCCCGCTTCTCCCGCCGGATCCGCATCTGTTCCGGCAGATCGTCGACGCCGTCAGCGCTGGTTGCCGGAGGGTTGGGAAGGTCCTGGTCAGTCACGGCCTCCAAGGGTACGTTTCGCCCTCCGCGACGCCGCCACCAGGCGTCCTAATCAGTTCTGGGAGTGAGCCATCGGGCAAACTCCTGGTTGGTAGCCGACTGGCAGGTGAGCACTCTGTCGTCCTGGACGTGTGAGTCCTG
>NZ_JBWKKU010000136.1:0-7436 GCF_056431445.1 Saccharopolyspora sp. NPDC045941 | reverse complement strand
GCGCACACTCAAACGCATCACCGCCAGCCCCCGCAAAATCACCGCGATCGTCCGCGCCGCACTCACCCTCACCCACCACGAACACGGCAAAATCCCCTGAGATCACCTCATTGAAATTGCGTCCCTCCGAGACTCGGTTCCCCCTTTTCGGGGGTTTCCCGTCAGAGCTTGATCGTCGGGTTGTGGATGTCGAACCACGTCGACAGGTCGAGGGCCCTTTCGAAGGTGTAGCGCGCCATCGGCTCGATCCGCGCCGGGTCCTGCGCCAGCGCTCCGCGCAGCCACCGCTCGTCGAGCAGCGACAGCGCCGGGTCTCCCGCGGCGACGAGGTCCGCCACCTGGCGCTGCAGCACCGCCGCGTACTTCGGGTCCTGTGTGGACGGATACGGGCTCTTCACCCGCTCCACCACCGACTTCGGCAGCACGTCGGCGGTGGCGTGCCGCAGCAGGCTCTTCTCCCGGCCGTCGAAGGTCTTCAGCGACCACGGGGCGTTGAAGACGTACTCCACCAGCCGGTGGTCGCAGAACGGCACCCGCACCTCCAGGCCGACCGCCATGCTCATCCGGTCCTTGCGGTCCAGCAGGACGCGGACGAACCGGGTCAGGTGCAGGTAGCAGATCTCCCGCATCCGGCGCTCGAAGTCGCCCTCCCCGTCGAGCACCGGGACCGAACCGATGGCGTCGCGGTAGCTGTCGGCCACGTAGGACTCCAGGTCCAGCGCCGCCGCCACGTCGGGGCTGAGGATCTCCGCCCGGTCGGTGGAGTGCGTGCGCACCGCGGCGATCCACGGGAAGGTCTCGGCCTGCCTCACCTGCGGGTCGTGGAACCACTTGTAGCCGCCGAAGACCTCGTCCGCGGACTCGCCGGACAGCGCCACAGTCGAGTGCCCGCGGATCGCCTTGAACAGCAGGTAGAGCGACTGGTCGAGGTCGCCCATCCCCAGCGGGAGGTCCCGGGCCTGCACGGTGGCGCGGCGCACGGCGGGATCGGCGAGCGCGTCGGGGTCCAGGACGATGTCCTGGTGCAGCGACCCGACGTGCTCGGCGACGTCGTGGACGTACGGCGTGTCGGGCGTGCCACGCATCTCGTCGGGCACGAAGTTCTCGGCCTGGCCGAGGAAATCGACCGCGAAGCTGCGGACCTGCTCGCCGCTGCGCGCCAGCTGGCGGCCGGCCAGTGCGGTGATGGCGCTGGAGTCCAGGCCGCCGGAGAGCAGCACGCAGCGCGGCACGTCGGAGATCAGCTGCCGCGCGACGATGTCGTCGAGCAGCTCGCGGACGTGCGCGACGGAGGCCTGCTGGTCGTCGTCGTGCGCCGCGGCCCGCAGCCGCCAGTAGGTGTGCTCGCGCAGGCCCTTGCGGTCGACGGTGACGACGGTGCCCGGCTCCACCTCGCGCATGCCGGACCACATCGCCTGCCGCGGCGTCTTGACCATCGTGAACATCTCGCGCAGCCCGCCGACGTCGACGACCTTCTCGGCCAGCGGGTTGGCCAGGATCGCCTTCGGCTCGGAACCGAAGAGCACGCCTTGCTCGGTCGGGTAGTAGTACAGCGGCTTGATGCCCATCCGGTCGCGGATCAGCAGCAGCTGCTCGCTGCGGGTGTCCCAGACGGCGAAGGCGAACATCCCGTTCAGGTGTTCGGCGACCTGCGGGCCCCACTCCAGGTAGCCGTGCAGCACGACCTCGGTGTCGCTGTCGGTGTCGAAGCGGTGACCGCGGCGCCGCAGTTCGTCGCGCAGCTCGGTGAAGTTGTAGGCCTCGCCGCTGTAGACGATCGCGACCTCGCCGTCGGGCGTCGCGGCCTCCATCGGCTGCGCCCCGCCGGGCAGGTCGATGATGGCCAGCCGCCGGTGGCCGAGGGCGGCGTGCGGGCGCACCCAGGTGCCGCCGGCGTCCGGGCCGCGGCAGGTCATGGTGGCGCACATGGCGTCGAGAGCGGGTTGTTCGCCGGTCAGGTCGCGCTGGAAGTCGATCCAGCCGGAGATGCCGCACATTTCGGGTTCTCCTCCGTGTCGGTTTGACCTCGCGGTGGTCCGCGGGCGCCGGGTTCCGGGGGTCCGCGCCACACGCGCTTTCATTAGCCAGGTTAACTAGATCGTTGCATCGACGAAACCAACTCACGGAGTGAAGTCGAACACTCACAAAGCGTGCGGATCAGTGAAACCGCCTGAAAACCGGCGCCGTCAGTTCACCCGATCGGGCTCATCAAGAACGCATCAATGCGTTCGGGGCGGGCGTCAAGGAGCCGTCATGGGCCTTGGCCGCGCCCGTCGCGGGGATTTCGCTGGATATAGGCGGTCACCACGAGCCGGTGGCCCGATTTCGAGTGAAGGAGTGCGCAGCGGTGGCTGATCTCGCCTACGCCGTGCTGCTGATCGGCGGGTTCCTCGTCCTGGCGTTGACCCTCCGCGGTTTGGAGCGCTTGTGAGCACCTTGCTAGCCAACGTCGCCGGAGGCGTGTTGGCGCTGCTGTTGATCGGTTACCTGTTCGTCGCGCTTATCCGGCCGGAGAAGTTCTGATGAGTTCCCCCGTGGTCGGCCTGGTGCAGGCCGGCCTCCTGATCCTGGCCATCGGAGTGGTCTACCGGCCCCTCGGTGACTACCTGGCCCACGTCTACACCAGCGAGAAGCACTGGCGCGTCGAGAAGGCGGTGTACCGCCTGGTGCGCATCGACGGCGACGCCCAGCAGCGCTGGACCACCTACGCCGCCGGCGTCCTCGGCTTCTCGGTCATGTCCGTCGCGCTGCTCTACCTGATGCAGCGGTTGCAGCCGCTGCTGCCGCTGAGCTTCGGCCGCGGCGCGGTCGACCCCGCGACGGCGTTCAACACCGCGGTCAGCTTCGTGACCAACACGAACTGGCAGTCCTACGTGCCGGAGAAGGTGCTCGGGCACACCGTGCAGATGGCCGGGCTGACCGTGCAGAACTTCGTCTCGGCGGCCGTCGGCATGGCGGTCGCGATCGCGCTGGTGCGCGGCTTCGCATCCGCCGGAACCGGCCGCATCGGCAACATCTGGGTGGACATCACCCGCGGCTGCACCCGCGTGCTGCTGCCGATCGCGGTCGTCGCGGCGGTGCTGCTGGTCGCGCTCGGCGGGGCGATGAGCCTCGCCTCGGGCATCCACGTCATCGGTCTGGACGGCCAGGAGCACATCATCGCCACCGCGCCGATCGCCAGCCAGGAGGTCATCAAGGAGCTCGGTACCAACGGCGGCGGCGTGCTCAACGCCAACTCGGCGCATCCGTTCTCCAACCCCGGCGGCATCAGCAACCTGCTGGAGATCTTCCTGATCCTGGTCATCCCGCTGGCCCTGACCCGCACCTTCGGCACCATGGTCGGCGACCGCCGCCAGGGCCGGGTGCTGCTGACGGTGATGGTCGCGATCATGGCCGTGATGACCGCGGTCGTCTGGTGGGCCGAAAGCCACCCCAACGGCCCGGCGACGCTGGCCGCCGGCGGTGCCCTGGAAGGCAAGGAAACCCGCTTCGGGCTGTTCCTGTCCGGCCTGTTCGCGGTCGCCACGACCGGCACCTCCACCGGCGCCGTCAACGCGATGCACGACAGCTTCACCGGGCTCGGCGGCCTGGTGCCGCTGCTGAACATGCTGCTCGGCGAGGTCGCGCCCGGCGGCGTCGGCGCGGGGCTGTACGGCATCCTGGTGCTGGCCGTGATCGCGGTGTTCCTGGCCGGGCTGATGGTCGGCCGCACGCCGGAGTACCTGGGCAAGAAGCTCGGGCGGCGGGAGGTCACCGCGGCCGCGCTGTCGATCCTCGTGATGCCCACGATGGTGCTGCTCGGGGCCGGCACCGCGCTCGCGCTGCCGTCCACTGAGGACGCCCTGAACAACACCGGCGCGCACGGCCTGTCGGAGGTCCTCTACGCCTTCGCCTCGGCGGGCAACAACAACGGCAGCGCCTTCGCCGGGCTGACCGTGACCAGCGACTTCTTCCAGGTCGCGCTCGGCATCGCGATGCTCTTCGGCCGCTTCGTGCCCATCCTCGCGGTGCTGATGCTGGCCGGCGCGGTGGCCCAGCAGCAGCGCGTTCCCGCCACCGCGGGCACGCTGCCCACCACCGGCCCGCTGTTCGCCGGGCTGCTCGGCGGCACCGTCATCCTCGTCGCGGCGCTGACCTTCCTGCCCGCGCTCGCCCTCGGACCGATCGCGGAGGCCCTCGCATGACCACCACGCTGGAGAAACCCCAGGAATCGCAGCGGGAAACCGGGCCGCGGAAGATGACCGCGGGCGCGTTCAGCCCGCGCCAGCTGTGGACGTCGCTGCCGGAAGCGCTGCGCAAGCTGAACCCGAAGCACCAGCTGGCCAACCCGGTCATGTTCGTGGTGTGGGCCGGCTCGGTGCTGACCACCGTGCTCGCCGTGGCCGATCCGAACGTTTTCAGCATCTCGGTGGCCGCCTGGCTGTGGTTCACCGTGCTGTTCGCCAACCTCGCCGAAGCCGTCGCCGAAGGCCGCGGCCGGGCGCAGGCGGAATCGTTGCGGCGCACCAAGACCGAGGCGGTCGCGCAGCGCCTGGTCGACGGCGTCGAGGAGCAGGTGCCGGGCACGGCGCTGCGCATCGGCGACCGGGTCGTGGTCGAGGCCGGCGAGGTCATCCCCGGCGACGGCGACGTCGTCGAGGGCATCGCGACCGTCGACGAATCGGCGATCACCGGCGAATCCGCCCCGGTGATCCGGGAATCCGGCGGCGACCGCTCGGCGGTCACGGCCGGCACGACGGTGCTCTCCGACCGGATCGTCGTGGAGATCACCACCAAGCCGGGCGAAACGTTCGTCGACCGGATGATCGCGCTGGTCGAAGGCGCGCAGCGGCAGAAGACGCCGAACGAGATCGCGCTGACGATCCTGCTGTCCACGCTGACGATCATCTTCCTGCTCGCGGTGGTCGCCCTGCAGCCGATGGCCGGCTACTCCGGCTCGCTGCTGTCGGTGATCACCCTGACCGCGCTGCTGGTGTGCCTGATCCCGACGACGATCGGCGCGCTGCTGTCGGCGATCGGCATCGCCGGCATGGACCGGCTGGTGCAGCGCAACGTGCTCGCCAAGTCCGGCCGCGCCGTGGAGGCCGCGGGCGACGTGGACACGCTGCTGCTGGACAAGACCGGCACGATCACCTTCGGAAACCGGCGCTGCACCGAGCTGCTGCCCGTCGGCGGCGCCACGCTCGGCGAACTGGCCGAGGTCGCGCGGCTGTCCAGCCTCGCCGACCAGACCCCGGAGGGCACCAGCATCGTGGCGTACTGCGCCGAGCAGTACGGGCTGCCCACGCGGCCGCGCGGTTCGGAGCTGCAAGCCGAAGAGGTCGCCTTCACCGCGCAGACCCGGATGAGCGGCATCGACATCGACGGCCGCGAGATCCGCAAGGGCGCCACCAGCGCGGTGCGCGCCTGGGCCGGCGGCATCTCGTCCGAAGTGGAGGGACTCACCGAGGAGATCGCCTCGCAGGGCGGCACGCCGCTGGTGGTGGCCGAGCGAAGCGGCGGCGAAACCCGCGTGGTCGGCGTGATCCGGCTGTCCGATGTGGTCAAACCCGGCATGAAGGAGCGGTTCGCCGAGCTGCGCGCGATGGGCATCCGCACCGTGATGGTCACCGGCGACAACGAGCTCACCGCCAAGGCCATCGCCGCCGAGGCCGGCGTCGACGACTACCTCGCCGAGGCCAAGCCCGAGGACAAGATGGCTCTGATCAAGGCCGAGCAGGAAGGCGGCCGCCTGGTCGCGATGACCGGCGACGGCACCAACGACGCGCCCGCGCTCGCGCAGGCCGACGTCGGCGTGGCGATGAACACCGGCACGGCGGCGGCCAAAGAGGCCGGCAACATGGTCGACCTCGACTCCGACCCGACGAAGCTGATCGAGATCGTCGAGATCGGCAAGCAGCTGCTGATCACCCGCGGCGCGCTGACCACCTTCAGCATCGCCAACGACCTGGCCAAGTACTTCGCGATCCTGCCCGCGATGTTCGTGGCGATCTACCCGCAGCTGGACGCGCTGAACATCATGCGGCTGGCCACCCCGACGTCGGCGATCCTGTCGGCCGTCGTCTTCAACGCGCTGGTCATCATCGCGCTGATCCCGCTGGCGCTGCGCGGGGTCCGCTACCGGCCGACCACGGCGAGCGCGCTGCTGCGGCGCAACCTGCTGGTCTACGGGCTCGGCGGCATCGTCACGCCGTTCCTCGGGATCTGGCTGATCGACCTGGTCATCCGCTTCATCCCGGGCATCGGCTGAGAGGCCGGGACATGCCGAGGATCCCGTTGGTCCGCAGTTTCGATGAGGTTTTTCCAACCTCGTTTTTGCGTGGCGGTGCGGGTGGCGGAACCTCAGAGGCTCCCTGGTCTGTGAGGCCCCTCCTGATGTATGTCCAATACACGGCGGAGGGGCCGTCCTCGCCCAGGAGTGCCCCAGGGGCACGGGTGCAGTGAACCCGCGGCGGTGCGAGTGTCGTAGGTGGGTTATGCGCCTGCGGCGCATGCGACACCCATCGACGTGCAGCTTTGCGACCCGCGGCTGCGGACCGACCAAGATGAAAAACGCTCAATGGAAATTGCGGTCCTCCGGCGTGTCAGGTCCCGACACACCGGGACCTGTGGACAACTTCCGCAATTTCAATGGAAATCGGACCTTCGATTTCCATTGAAATTGCGGCCGACCCGAACCGAAGAGGCACTGATGAAAAGCACACTGCTGCGGCAGGCGTTCGCGGGGTTGCGGCTGTTGCTGGTGGCGACCGTCGTGCTCGGCGTGGCGTATCCGCTGGCGATCTGGGGGATCAGCCGGATCCCCGGCCTGCAGGCCAACGCCGAGGGCTCGCAGATCGTGGTGGACGGCAGGGTCGTCGGCTCGTCGCTGATCGGCATCGACCCGGTCCCGGCCGACCCGGCCAACGACCCGTACTTCCACACCCGGCCTGCGGCGTCCGCCGAGGGCGCGCTCGGCCCGGGCGACCCGGCGAGCACCGGCGGCTCCAACTACGGCGGAGCCAGCGAGGACCTGCTCGCCGCCGTGCAGGAGCGGCGCGACGCCATCGCCGCCCGCGAGGGCGTGCGGCCCGAGCAGGTGCCGACGGACGCCGTCACGGCGTCGGGCAGCGGCGTCGACCCGGACATCAGCCCGGCCTACGCGGAGCTGCAGGCGGCCCGGGTGGCTCGCGTCACCGGCATCCCGCTGGAAGAGGTCCGGAGCCTGATCGCCGAGAGCACCAGCGGTGGGATCGTCGCCGAGCGCGTGGTGAACGTGACGACCCTCAACGTCGCCGTCCACCGGGCGAGGTGATGCCGACGGGGTAAGTTGCCTGGTCAGGGCCCGTGCGTACTTTTGGTTGCCATAGCCCGGATCCGCCGGTGGTGGGTTGGGTTTTGTGGTGGTGGGGGTCGTGTCGTGGTGGGGCAGATGCCCTCTGGCCTGGGATGATTGT
>NZ_JBWKKU010000135.1:6072-7648 GCF_056431445.1 Saccharopolyspora sp. NPDC045941 | reverse complement strand
CCTTCGCGTGGACCAAGACCGCTGACGAGATCCTCGCCAGCCTCGCCCACTACTGCACCAGAATCAATAAAACTATTAACGACTCGGAACACTAGATAGGTATGACAGGGCTTTCCGACGGACGCTGGTCCATCTGAGTGGTTCTCGTCACAAACCAGGAGTCAGACACGCGGTTTGGATGAATGTCGACCCTAGATAGGTATGACAGGGGTTTTGACGGACGTTAGCCCGCCTGAGTGGTCTTCGTCACATAACTGACGGTCGAACCGAACTTTTCCACAAAGTCAGCCATAGATAAGGGTAGATCGACCTTTTGGGAGGGCTACCCTCCATGGGTTCTAACAAGTGGCGGGGTTCAAACCGCGCTGAGAGGCTTCCTAGTAACTGGCTAGCTATCAGGCTGGCTGTTTTTATTTGGCTACTGATTGTCCGTCACCAGTCGGCCGAAGGGAGGAGTTAACAGTGGATCACTTCCGTTGTGGGTATCCAAGGGATGCCACACATACAAGGAAAGAAGCTGGAGTCAAGGTCTGTAAGACCTGTCGTAATCGTCGTAAGCGATTGCAGTACCACAAGATGATGAACGCACTTCGTGCGATCGAAGGGGATAGCTAAGACGCCGACCGTTCACGGGAAACGGTCGGCGATAGAGCGCCCGAGGTAACCTCGGTGATGCTCCCTGAGGGTCGGTCCGGTTTCTCTCCGCTGGACCGATCTTTGGGTTTTCAGCACGACTGATGGTTTCCATCAGTTCTTCCGTAGAATTCCGAGTGACCTTGCGGCACTCGGATAGGTCTGCCAGGTGCGGACCGCACGGGTCAGCCATGCCCGTGGATTCCTTTACAGGTTGATGAAAGAAACGGGAGAGCCCAGCAAGCGAACACGCTTGCTGGGTTTCTCTTTTTAGGAGAGATTGAGACTTCCTGACACGATGTCGGGTAGGGCCGGATAACTAGTCCGGTCATTCAAGCAATGCGCAGAACGGCGCAGACAGCCGCGTCTGTCTTTGCTGGCCTTGAAATACCGTGTTTGGTTGGTTGGCCCGCTGAGTGGCTCGGCGGGACCTTCCCTTAGTCCAGGAGACATCATGAAGTTTGAGGAGTTGCCAGAGTCCTGGCAGCGAGAGATCAAGCGGCTCCGTGCGGGAGCTGCGAAATATCGCAGTGAGAGGAACCGTTACCGCGCTGCGCTAGTGGCAATGGTTAACGGAGAGATGGAGACCAGCAAGTGAGCGACGCTGTGGAGAACACCAACGAAACGGCCCCTGAGACGGCCGTAGACGAGACGAACACCCCGACCGAGGATGCAGCAGATACCCCCGAGGTCGATAACGAAGCTGTGAAGCCGAACAAGGCCAACAAGGAAGCGGCCAAGTACCGGACACAGCTGCGAGAGGCTGAGGGCAAGCTAGAATCCCTGAACGCCAAGCTTGCAGCTATGCAGTCAGCGGAGGTGACTCGGGTTGCCGGGGAACGTCTGGCTGACTGGGACCACGGTTACCGACTACGTAACCGATGATGGCACCGTAGATGCCGCAGCAGTAGAAAAGGCAGCTTCTGAACTGTTGCAATCTCGG
>NZ_JBWKKU010000135.1:0-5976 GCF_056431445.1 Saccharopolyspora sp. NPDC045941 | reverse complement strand
GCGCTGACTGGGACCACGGTTACCGACTACGTAACCGATGATGGCACCGTAGATGCCGCAGCAGTAGAAAAGGCAGCTTCTGAACTGTTGCAATCTCGGCCCGGACTGCGGAAGCTGGATAAGCCGCACGATCCCTCTCAAGGTCTCGGTATGCGTGCTCCGAGGCCATCTTGGTCTGATCTGCTTTCCCGCTAATTCTATTACCCAACCGCCGGCCAAAATCCGACCTTTTTCTATTCTTCCCTCTTTGGGTGACCCGTGGTCATTCTCTGGGCGGACTTTCAGAGCCTGCGGCTCAACCTGACTCGCTATCCCGTGGAGAGCGGGTAATTAGCCCGACCCAAAAGGGTCCGGGCTTTTTTCATGCCCTTTTCATAGAAAGATTGATGCCAACATGGCTATGCTTGATTCTAACCTTGCTCAGGCTTGGGTTCCCGAGGCTTACGGTCAGCTGGTTGACCTTGAAGTCAACGCCAAGTCCGTTGCTTTCCAGGTCGGTACCTTGGTCGAGACTCGGAACGAAACCATTCGATTCCCACTGTGGGTGTCCGACCCTTCGGTCGCCTGGTACGCCGAGAACACTCAGATTGCGCTGAGCGACGGTGCCACCGATGAGGTTGTGGTTACCCCGAAGAAGACTGCCGGGCTGACTCAGATCTCGAACGAAGCCGTTAAGGACTCGAACCCGGCTGTTGCCGAACAGGTCGGCCGGACTCTGGCCCGTCAGATTGCTAAGGCGATTGACATTGCTTTCTTCGCCAACACGACCGCCAACGGTCCGAGTGGTTTGCTCTCGGTTGCGTACTCCACCGTTGACACGGGCACTGCGTACACCAACCTGGACCCGTTCCACGACGCCAAGGCGACCGCTATCGAGAACGGTGCTGAGCTGACTCACTTTGTGGTGGCTCAGGATGTGGCTAACGCTCTGGCCAAGGCCAAGCAGGCTACCGGCTCGAATGTCGGTCTGCTGGAAACCGTGGATGACGGTATCCGGCTTGCCGGTGTGCAGGTCATTGTTTCCCCGCACGTCGCTGCCAGTGAGGTTTGGGGCCTGGACAAGCGCCAGGTGATGACCGTTCGCCGGACCGGTACCGAGGTTGTCACGTCGCCTTACTCGGCGTTCGCTTTCGACTCCGTGCAGGTGCGTGCGACCAGCCGCGTTGGCTTCGGTTTCTGCAACCCGGCTGGAATTGTCCGGCTGTACGACGCTGCCTGATCTGACTAACTGAACTGTGCCCCGGTCCCTTAATTGGAGCCGGGGCCTTTTCTCGTACCTGGAGAAACAAAATGAGCTACGCAACTCCCCAAGACGTCGCCGACCGCTACGGCGAGCCTCTGAGCGAGGCAGAGATTACGACCGTTCAGACTCGGCTGAATGATGCTGAGCTTCTGATCAGATCCCGTATCCCTGACGTTGATCAAAGGGTCGCAGACGGAACTCTCGCTGAAGCAATCGTCGTCATTGTTGAGGCTGAGGCAGTGCTCCGATTGATCCGTAACCCAGCAGGGTATTTTCAGGAGTCGGACGGGAACTATTCCTACTCGCTTAACTCCAAGGTTGCCAGCGGCAGGCTTGACATCCTTCCGGAGGAATGGGCTTTGCTCGGTGTCCGTCGCGGAGCGTTCACGATTCGCCCGCACCTTCAGATGCCGGGTTACTCGCGTCTGCCGTTCTCTCATGGGGGCTGAGCATGTCTTTGCTGAACAAGTTCAACACCACGGTTAAGGTCTTCCCCGAGATTCAGACAACGGACCGCGACGGGAATATCATCACTAAGCCGTCCACGGTTGGTATCGATACACCTGCCACGGTGCAGCTAGTCCAGCAGTCAGGCACGAGTAACCGCCTGGCAGAGACTCAGACCATCGGTTTCATGACCGAGGAACTTTACAGGGTTAGACTTCCAAGGGATTTCCAGATCCTCGGACCTCAGTCTCAATTCGAGTGGCAGGGCCGACGATATTCTCAGTTCGGTCAGCCTCAAAGGTATCTCGGTTCCAAGCGTACTTCTCACATCGATTACTTTATGAAACGAGTCTAAGGATCGCTAAATGGAGTGCCGCAGACAGGGCTGCCTTGGAATCATCCCAAGTCAGCGTCGAGATTCTATCTACTGCTGTGAGCTGTGCCGGGTGTCGAATAGCAAACTCGGTATCGAGAGGCGCAGGCTTGCGCAGGTAGAGCGCAGCGGGAACACAGAACAGCTAGCGCATTTGCGTAGTGCGTGGGTTGAGCTGGTAGCAGTAGCAGACGCTGTAAGCGTGTGGCGTGGCTCGCTGGCTAGGACTGAGTAATGACTGAGCTTGTGCTACTACTGCACACACTGTGCTTTACGGCGCAGGCTGCAGGTGTGCTTGCGCTTTGTGGGTCGGTGCGAGCTATTCGCAGGAATGTATGAGAATTCGTTTGTTTCGTGACACAGATACTATTGCCCCCCAGGGGAGGTTACCCCCTGGCGGGTCGCTACATCGGGGCGTATAGCGGCAGTGAGAAATCATTCGTCGTATAAAACGCCCAGGGGGCATCGGCCCTGAAAGGGCCCGCATGACTATTCATTAGACATACAGGAGGAGAGGGAATATGGAACTGAATATCAATGGACACGCTCGCAGAGCGGTTTTTCTCGAAGGTCAGCCCTGTTGACCCGGAAACCGGGTGCCAGGAATGGCTAGCATTTAAGGACGAACATGGTTACGGCCGCATCGCTGTAGCCACACGCGATGGCGGTGGAGGACTGATGGAAAAGGCACACCGCGTAGCGTGGGCTTTTTCTCATGGTGTCCAAATTCCCGAGCATCTAGTGATCCGGCACCAATGTGACAACCCTAGTTGTGTCAATCCCTGGCACTTGCTGGTAGGTACCCAGCTAGAGAACATGCGGGATATGCACGATCGGGGCCGCTTTAACGGTGGCCGAAAGGCGTCTAAAGCCGCATGAACGCATACGAAACCCCCTCGAACGGCCCTGAAAGGCTGTTTGAGGGGGCTTTTCGTGTTCCTGGGTATATCACTCTGTTGATCACTGCGGTACAGTCATTTCCCTGACTGGAAGGTGGCTACCGGCGTGGTGCAAGACGTTGGTTTCTGGGAAGCCGTGGGCCTGTGGTGGGATGGTCAGAAGCTAGAAGACTTCACCATGTATGGCTGGCCGATGCTGTATTGGGCACGCCTTGGGAAGTACCTTCAGTTTATCTCCGGTGCCGTGGTCGTACTCGATCTGATCGGTCCCGATCGGTTCCGGCGCAGTGCACTTCGATTGCGAGTAAGGAGCAGATGGTTAGCAAGATTTCCGCTAGTGCGCCTCGTTCTGTTGCTCGTTGCATCGCTCTCGCTTGCTGCGAGTATGGTTCCCGTGGTGATTGTTGAGATGCGTGGAGAGCAGACGTTAAGTGAGACCTTTGGGTCTGCTGGAATACCTACGATGCTGGGCATGTTGCTGGCACTTGGTTTAGCTTGTATTCTGATTAAGGCAGAGAAGTTCCTTCTGGTGATTGCCAAGATTGTTGCGATTGGCCAACACGGAAACGGCTGGAAGTGGCTTTCGTTTGTGTTGATCGTAATCGGGTTCCACTTGGACCTACTCGGGTCTTAGTCATGAGAAAGCCCCCCGACCGTGCGCCTGGTCGGGGGCTAGTTCAGAGGTTTTGTCTCAGCGGTCGAATGTTCACGGGTTTAGGCAGCCCTGGCGGTATCGTGCAGTTCGGGTGCGGAGCTTCGATATGAATCGGCGCCCCTGGCTTCCCCGGTTCTTCCAGTGCGAGAACCTCGCGCAGGGTCCATGACGGTTTTCCATGATATTGCCACGCCACTATCGGCGGGCAGAACACGGGTGAGTCACCGATGATCGGGCACCGGTAGGCGGTAGCGTCCTTAGCGCTGCGGAGAATGAACACGTCGGCGCTAGTCGCTCTGTGATACATCGCTGCGAGTAGCTCGGGGGATTCCAACGGCCCCCATCGAATCAGCGTCCAGCCTCGCAGTCGGAGTTCAGTTAGCAGGTCTTCCAGCGTCAGCGACGACTCGGTTTCAGTAGCCGGGGTGCTCACAGTTGCACCCGCTTCCGGCGCTTCACCATCGCTCGGTATTTCTGACGCTTTCGGCGCTGCTCTTGCCAGCGCCACAACAGAGTAAGCAAGGTGCCTCCCGAATACTTCTACCTTGATTATCGGGAGCGCTGATCGGCGGGTGTAGTTTTAGTCGCGTGCTCGCATAAACTCGTCTGCTGCCGATTCGAGAAGCTGTCTCGCGTCCTCGCTCGTTAGGGCGCGTTCGCGGAAGTGCTCGAACACGTTGATGTGGTAGGTAATGTCTCGGTAGTCGCGTAGCGCTACCTCGCCCGCGAAAATCTCGGTGAGCACTAGCCGATCGTCGTAGACGACGAACACGTTTAGTGGGGAGGCGTTCACCAAGGCCGTGTTAGGGAGGATCGCTAGATCTACGTTTGTCCGCTGCGACACCTCGGCCATGTGCTTTAGCTGTTCAACCATAACGCTAGCTGCGGCACGCTTGAGCCTTACGGCTTGCTCGGTGAGTAAGAAATGGAATCGCCGAGATTCGTTGTTGAGCGTGTCTTGGCTATCTAGCCTCGCCTGTACGGCGCGGTCAATATTCCGTGCTGGTCGGCCCTCAACGCCGGGGGTAAGTACGGCACCTGCGTAGTCTCGGGTCTGGATTAGTCCGGAGGGGATAGCGGGTAAGAATTGGCGGACGACTGAGGCTGATTCTGTGAGCGCTTTGATCTCAGCTTGGCTGCGCCAGATCCCTTGCCGGGCGGATGACCGTAGCGACGTGTATTCGACGTTTGCTGAACGAGTGAGCGCTAGCAGTTCTTCCCGTACGTCGGTTGGCACGTCGAGTGCCGCCATGATGCGTTCTACGTCAGCAACAGTCGGTAAGGTCTTGCCGGATTCAATCCGGCTGATTTTTGATTGGGACATAGCAGCACGAACGGCCAGCCTCTCGCCAGAGAGCCCGGCCGCTTTGCGTAGCTGCTTCAGCGTGTCCGCAAGGTTCTTGCGTTGTTGCTGTTCTGTGTCAGGTTCGAGCATTCCACTCGCTCAACGACACGGCGTGACTCAATGCGGTGTCTCGCCACTTGAGGTATTGGGTTAGGTCAGGGTTTTCCCGCTGGTCGATGTTGAGCAGAGTTCCGCCAGAGTTGAAGTTCAGATCGACCACGGTCGACTCATCGAACAACCAGAAGTCATGGGCAGGTAGATCAAGGTCTAGTTCGGTCAGGTCCAAGATCCGGATGTCTTCCCCGGCTTCGATGTTGCCGGGGATGGCCCACGCAAGTTGGAACCGCTGGTACTCCGTGAGCGGTTGCCGAACGGTGCGGACACGCCCGATGGTCCGGCCGGATGTCGCAATCTCCCTGACTGTTTCGTGCCAAACCGCGTTGTGTCCTTCGGGTTTCGGTTCCCCTGCACGCCAACGGTTCAGGTTGTCTTGTTCTCTCTGCATGGCGTACGTCGGTTGGCACTCGAACCGCCATGCGGACCGCTGGCAGTTGTCAAACCGTGCGCCGAACTGCTCGCCGGTCAAAATCACTTCAGAGCCTCCCTGAGCCGCTGAACGGCGTCCGGGCTAGCTCCAGACTCGACTAGCGCGGACACGGCGTTGAGAATGATCTCAGGGGGTAGTTCGACTGCCGTCTCTCCTTCGCCGAGTGTCAGGCCCTCAGCGCTGTGCACGTGGTCGCCCTGGACTACGGCCGTACCTCGGTCTGAGACGTACACGGTGGGGCATGCCTTATCTTCACAGCCGGACACCTTGCGTAGCTTCATGGTCACAGACTTAGCGATCAGCCAGGGCGGATCAAGGCCCGACCGTGGTCTAGTCGCGATGTTGCATAACTTGCCCATAGCCGCACAGATCAGAGGGTGCGCCCCCAGACAGCGGGGCGGCTCCCCCTAGCCGCCCAGTTGACCAGCGGAAATCACGCCCTCGGGCCGACCTGCGATGACGGGGGG
>NZ_JBWKKU010000134.1:2416-7711 GCF_056431445.1 Saccharopolyspora sp. NPDC045941 | reverse complement strand
AACACCCTCGTCGTCCTCTTCCCAGGACGCATCCCACTCAGCTAAAATGATCGAGTCAATTCATCCGTGGCTTACACGGAAACAATGACAGGGCCCGGCGGGGTGTTCACCTGATCAAGCGACCACAAAAAACGTGCGAACGCGTGTTCGAGAGCGGGACAATTGTGGCATGACACCGCTACTGAACACCCCTGAAGCGACCGGGGACCTCGCTGGTCCGCGGTCGGCGGTGTCATGCACCGATTCTGAACTCGCGGCCCGCATCCAAGAACTGGAAAAGGAGATGCGGGTACTGATGTGGGAGCAACTGCAGTACATCGCCGAGGCCGACCATCGGGCCATTCACGCCGAGACCACCGCCCGATCGCTGCAAGTGTGGTTGCAGGGGCTGCTCAACATCGACCCGCGTGACGCGAAAACCCGTGTCACAGTCGCCCGCAACGTCGAAGACCGACGGAGTTCGTACGGCGAGACGATGCCTCCGGACCTGCCCGACACCGCCGCCGCCTTGTCGGAGGGTGCGATCGGGCTGGACCATGCGCGCGTCATCGTCAACGGAATCCGCCGTTTGCCCGAGTACGCGCGCTGCCACCAGGTCGCCGAGGTCGAATCAACGCTCGCCGGGTATGCGCGGGCGATGTCGCCGAGGGAACTGGAGAAACTCGCCGAGCGCATCCGCTACCTCCTCGACCAAGACGGCGCGCACCGGGACGAGGAAGCCCAGCACGACGCGCGCGAGTTGCACTACGCGACCACCCGAGACGGGATGACCGTCATCAAAGCGAAGCTGGACCGCGAAACCGGGGCGAAATTCGCTGCGCTCATGCAACCGCTGGCCGCGCCCCGACCCGAAATCGACGGGGAGAAGGATCCCCGCACGATCGGGCAGCGCAACGCCGACGGCTTCGCGGCATTGCTGGACCTGGCGCTGGACCACGACGGAATGCCCCGCACCGGCGGGCAACGGCCGCAGATGACCATCGCCATCGACTTCGACGATCTCAAACGGGGCTTGGAGGTCATCGGCGAGGACGGCATGCCCGGCACACTCAACACCGAACGCGCCATCACCGCCCACAACGCACGCCGCATCGCCTGCGACGCCGAAATCCTGCCGATGGTGCTCGATGGCGACAGCCTCCCGTTGGATGTGGGTAGGGCGAAGCGAACCGCTCCTACCCATATTCGCGCCGCACTACTCCGCCGCGATGGGGTGTGCGCGTTCCCGGGATGTGACCGGCCGCCGGGGACACCGGAAGCGCACCACGTTCAGCACTGGGTCGACGGCGGAGCCACCGACCTGGACAACATGGTGATGCTCTGCGGTCACCACCACCGCACGCTTCACAACCAGCGGTGGGACATCACCATGCGCGACGGGAGACCCCAGTTCGTTCCACCGCCCACAGTGGACCCCAGACGTACACCCAGACCAGGCGGCACGGCACTACCCACCCGGCACCGCGAACACCTCCGGGAGCTCATCCCCTCACCCCGGGACCCGGCGGGCGAATCGTGACGCCTTCTGATCGGTTGGGCGGCCTCTCGAAGGTGTTCGTCGCTATCCGGATGCGCAGTGCTGGGCGACGGCCGTCTTCAGGGTTGTGAGGTAGTGGGCCACCGCTGGCCGGGTTTCTGTTCCTCGGCGGATCGTTGCGTGGATTCGTCGTTGTACCGGGCCGCCCTCGATGTCGATCGTGGTCAGCGCCGCCGTGGTCGGTAGGCGGGCGTGGCTCGGCACGAGGGCGATGCCCAGTCCCGCCGCGACCAGGGCGGCGATCGCGGCCCAGTCGCTGGCCCGGTGCCGGATGTTGGGTCGGAAGCCTGCTGCTGCGCACGTCGAGTGCAGCAGTTGGTCGCAGGCGTCTCCCGCCGCCGTGCTGATCCAGTCCTCGTCGGCCAGCCGCTTCAGGTCGGCCGCTCCGTGGTCGGTGATCGGGTGGGTTGCCGGGACCACGAGGTGGCAGTCGTCGGTGCCGAGTTCGATGCGGGTGCACCTCGGGTCGTCGTCTGGTAGCGCCACGTCCGCCGTCACCGAGACGATCACGTCCAGGTCGCCGCTGCAGAGCTGGTCCAGGCAGTCCGGCACCGCGATCTCGTGGATGCCGACCCTCAGCCTCGGGTGCTGTTCGCGGATGGCCTGCGCCGCCGGTATCAGCACCGTCGGGATCAGCGACGGGACACCGCCTACGCAGAGCTGTCCCAGGTCGCCCTGGGTCGCCGCCTGCACGTCGCCGAACGCGCGCTCCAGGTTGGCGAGCAGCGCGTATGCGTGGTCCACCAGGACTCGGCCGGCTTCGGTGAAGCGCAGGCGGCGACCGTCTACCTCTGTCAGCGGTGTCCCTGCTTCCTTCGTGAGGGTCGCCAGCTGTTGTGAGGCGGCGGACGGTGAAACGTGCAGTGCGGCCGCTGCGGCGTGCAACGTTCCTTGCTCGTGGAGGGCGACCAGGAGGCGCAGCCGGGTCGGGTCGAACATGCATAAAAGCTTACCAGTACTGGCCTTAATGTCCTGCTTGTCTTCATGGTTGTTTCTGGTGAGCATTGAGCTGCAAATACGCCGCGATCAACGGGGGTGTCTTTCCCGGTGAAAGTTCTTGCCTTGAGCTCCAGTCCGCGCAAGGACGGAAATTCCCGCATGCTCGCCGAGTCGGTGCTCGCCGGGGCCGCGCAGGCCGGCCACGACGTCGAGATCGTCGATCTCTCCGACGTGGTCTCGGCACCGCTGCGCGACTGCCGGGTGTGCCGCAACGCCGCCGGGCGCTGCTCCATCGACGACGACTACGAGGACCTCCTGGTGGGCAAGGTCCTCCCCGCCGATGCGCTCGTGCTCGCCACGCCTCTCTACTGGTATGGCATCTCCGGGCAGCTGAAGGTCTTCATTGACCGGATCTTCTGCTACGAGGCCGCCAGCTATCCGGAGCACGAGCAAGTCAAGCGGCGGCTGGTGAACAAGCGGCTGGCCGCCGTCGTCAGCTCGGAGGAGACCTACCCCGGCTCGTTGGTGGGCGTCACCGCGCACCTGCAGGAGCTCGCGCGCTACCTCCACCACGACTTCGTCGGCGTCGTGCAGGGCTTCGGCAACTCGCGCGGCGAAGTCGCCCGGGATCCGGGCGATCCGCTCGGCAAGGCCTTCGACCTGGGCGTTCGGCTGTTCGAGGCGCGCGCCACCGATTACCGCATCGACACCCCGCGCGACTCCACCGTTTGGGCCGACGTGGCGGTGGGCACGCCGGATTAGAGGCAATTCGGCCCTGGATCGTCTTGGGGAGCGTCGCAACCCTTTGGCGGTGGAGTCCGCGGAGGGAGCCGAACCATGACGTCCCACAACGTGCCGCATCGCGGCTTTCCCACCCGGTGGCTGGGGTGGGTCATCTTCGCCGGCGTCGTCCTGCTGATCGTCGGCGTCGTTCAGGTGATCTACGGCATCACGGCTTTCACTCGCTCAGGGAACAGCCTCGCCACACCGGTCGGCACGCCCGCGCTCGTCCACGTCGGCTGGGCCTACGTCGTGTTCGGCGTCGTCCTCGCCGCCGCCGGCGTCGGGGTGATGTCCGGTTGGATGTGGGCGCGCATGGTCGCGATCGCCTTCGCAGTGCTGAGCCTGCTCACCAACATCGCGTTCTTCCTCGGTTCCCCGGTCTGGTCCAGCATCGTCATCGTGCTGGACCTGATCGTCATCTACGCGCTCGCCCTGCACGGGAAGGAGGTCAAGGGCATCCGCTGATGCCGGCTCACCCGGTGTGCGCCTCCGAGACCACCAGCGGCGTGCCCTGCATGCAGGTCGTGATCATGCCCGGCTCGATCCTGCCGCGGACCACGGCGGTCACGCCCGGACGCAACGTCGACGGCGGATGCACCAGCAGGTACTCCCGGTCCGCCGTGGCGAGGACCAGGCATCCCTGCTCGACCCCGCTGCGCACGACGCCGCGCACCGTCACCTCCCCGCTCTGCACCTGCACGGGCGCGACCGGGAAGTTCGTCGGTGCTTCGGCGCAGCCCGCCGGTGCGGCGAGCGCCGCGAGCAACGCCGGGCCGCACAGCGCCGCTCGAGCGCTTCGTGCACTCATGCTCATGGCGCCGGGGTACCCGTGCGCGGCCGTGGGGTATCAATGAGCCCGCTGGCAATGACCGACGGGAGGGCTGATGAGCGACATGCGAGTCGCGGTGGTGACCGGGGCCGGATCGGGCGTGGGGCGGGAGATCGCGCGGGCGCTGCTCGGCGCGGGCTACCGGGTCGCGCTGGCCGGGCGGCGGCCCGAGCCGCTGCAGGAGACCGCGCAGGGCTCGGACGCCGCCCTCGTGGTGCCGACCGACGTCGGCGACCCGGAGTCGGTCGTCGCGTTGTTCGACGGCGTCCGCGACGCCTGGGGCCGGGTGGACCTGCTGGTCAACAACGCGGGCACCTTCGGCGCCGCCGGTTCGGTCGGCGAACTGTCCTATTCGGACTGGCAGGCCGTCGTGCAGGCCAACCTGACCGGCTCGTTCCTGTGCGCGCACCACGCCTTCCGCGTCATGCGGGAGCAGGACCCGCGGGGCGGCCGGATCATCAACAACGGCTCGATCTCCGCGCACAGCCCAAGGCCGCGCAGCGTCGCCTACACCGCCACCAAGCACGCCATCACCGGCCTGACCAAGTCGATCTCGCTGGACGGCCGGCCCTACGACATCGCCTGCGGGCAGATCGACATCGGCAACGCCGCCACGGAGATGACCGCGGGCATCGCCACCGGCGCGGTGCAGGCGGACGGCTCGGTGCGCCCCGAGCCGACCTTCGACGCCCGGCACGTGGCCGACGCCGTGCTCTACATGGCGGGCCTGCCGCTGAATGCCAACGTGCAGTTCCTGACCGTCACCGCCACCGCGATGCCGTTCATCGGCCGCGGCTAGGCCGCCTGCCAGGCCTTCGCGAGCAGCTCGTAGGAGCGGACCCGGTCGGCGTGGTCGTGGGTGACCGTGGTGATCACGAGCTCGTCGGCGCCGGTGGCGTCGCGCAGCGTCGCCAGCTTGCGCGCCACCGCCTCCGGCTCGCCGACGATCTGCGTGTCCACCCGGTCGGCGACGATCTCCCGCGCCTGGTCGGTCCACCGGAACTCGGCGGCTTCGGCCGGGCTGGGGAACGGGATCGCGCCCTCCCCGGTGCGGATGCTGTGCACCCACGGCCCGTACGGGTCGGCGAGTTCCCGGGCCCGCTCGTCGGTGTCGGCGACCACCACGTCCGCCGACACCACCACGTAGGGCCGGGGGAAGGTCTGGGGGGGGTGGGAGGGTGGACGGGGGGGGGTACAAACCCCCCCC
>NZ_JBWKKU010000134.1:0-2406 GCF_056431445.1 Saccharopolyspora sp. NPDC045941 | reverse complement strand
TTCAGACGGGATTGGGAAATGGGGTTCTTCCCCCCCGGGTCTGGCGTTTGTCCCCCACGGTCCTTCCGGGTTGGCGGGTTTCCTGGTCCTTTTTTTTGTGGCTTCCACCCACCCTTTCCCCCAAACCCACCACGTAGGTCCGGCCCAGCTCCGGGGAGCCCGCGAATCTGCCCCGGTAGGACTCAACCGCCTCCAGCACGGTGGACGGGCTGACGTGGTAGTTCGCCGCGAACGGCAGGCCCAGCGACCCCGCCGCGGCCGAACTCTCACCGGCGCTGGAGCCGAGGACCCAGACATCGAGATCGGCGCCTTCGACGGGCACGGCGTGCACCGCTTCGCCGCTGGAGGACCGGAAGTCGCCGCCGATGAACTGCAGGACGTGCTCGACCTGGGTGCGGTAGTCCAGCGGTGTTTCCGCCGGATCGCCGGTGCTGAGGAGCCGCTGCTGCTCCTCGATGCGGGCCAGGAACCGCTTCGACTTGGCCAGCGCCCGCGGCTTGGGCGGGATCAGCAGGCCGTCGACCACCTTCCCCGCGGGCGCCGGGCCGTCGGCCGGATCGGCGAACCGGCGCACGAAATCCCGGCCGCGCACCAGCCCCGAGCGGCCCAGGCCGAGGTCGATGCGGCCCGGGTGCAGTTGCGCGACCGTGCCGAACTGCTCGGCGACCACCAGCGGGGCGTGGTGGCCCAGCAGCACCGCCGCCGAACCCACCCGGATGCGGTTGGTCGCGCCCGCGATCAGCGCGATCAGCACCGCAGGCGCCGCCGAGGCGACGCCGGGCGTGAGGTGGTGCTCGGCGACCCAGTAGCGCCGGTAGCCGAGGTGTTCGGTGCGCTTCGCGAGGTCGATGGTGTTGCGCAGGGCGTCCGCCGGACCCTGCCCGGACACGATGGGGGACAGGTCGAGGACGGAGAGGGGGGTGGACACCGGCGACCTCCGGGACGGCTCGGTCATGATGCGGTCTTAGCGCTCTGCCGGGGGTTTTCCAGCGGCGGCAGCCCGAGGTTCTCGCGCAGAGTGGCACCCGGGTACTCGGTGCGGTACACACCGCGTTCCTGCAGCAGCGGCGCCACGGTGTCGACGAACTCGTCCAGGCCGCCGGGGGTGAGGTGCGGGACGAGGATGAAGCCGTCCGACGCCTCTTCCTGCACGGACCGGTTCATCGCCTCGGCCACGCTCGCCGCGGTGCCGATGAACGACTGCCGCGCGGTCACCTCGATGATCAGCTCGCGGATCGACAGCTGCTTGGCCTCCGCCAGCTCGCGCCACTGCCGGGCGATGGCGATCGGGTCGCGGTGCCGGCGGGTGCTGGCCCGGCCCTTGGTGATCGTGTCGGTGCCGACCGCCGGGTCGAACTCCGGCAGCGGGCCGTCCGGGTCCAAGTCGCTGAGGTCGGTGTTCCAGAGCTGTTCCAGGAACCGGATGGCGGTCTGCCCGCTGACCTGCTGACGCCGGATGTGCGCGGCGCGTTCGTGGGCGTCCGCGTCGGTGTCGCCGAGCACGACGGTCGTCGCCGGGAACACCAGGAGCTCGTCGCGGGACCGGCCGTGCCGGGCGAGCCTGCCCTTGACGTCTGCGTAGAACGCCTTGCCCGCCTCCAGGGTTCCGTGGCCGGTGAAGATCGCGTCGGCGGCCGAGGCGGCGAACTCGCGGCCCGCGTCGGAATCGCCGGCCTGGAAGATGACCGGCCGGCCCTGCGGGCTGCGCGGCACGTTGAAGCGGCCCGCGATGTCGAAATGCGCGTCGCGGTGCGCGAAGGAACCGGCCAGCGGGTCGTCGAGGAAGGTCCCGGATTCCTTGTCGGCGACGATCTCGTCGCCGTGCCACGAGTCGAAGAGCTCCCACGCGGTGCGCAGGAACCACTCGGCGCGTTCGTAGCGCTGCTCTTCTGGCAGGAAGCCGCCGCGCCGGAAGTTCTCGCCGGTGAACGCATCCCACGACGTGACGACGTTCCAGGCCGCCCTGCCGCCGGAGAGGTGGTCGAGGCTGGCGAACTGCCGGGCCACCTCGTAGGGCTCGTTGAACGTCGAGTTGATCGTGCCCGCCAGCCCGAGGTGTTCGGTGACGGCGGCCAGCCCGGCCAGCACCGTGAAGGTGTCCGGGCGGCCCACCACGTCCAGGTCGTAGATCTTCCCGGCGTGCTCGCGCAGCCGCAGCCCTTCGGCGAGGAACAGGAAGTCGAACTTCCCGCGCTCGGCGGTGCGCGCCAGGTGCGCGAACGAGGAGAACTCGATCTGGCTCAACGAAGCCGGATCGCTCCACACCGTCGTGTTGTTCACGCCCGGGAAGTGCGCTGCCAGGTGAATCTGCTTGCTCATTAGGGCACCATCCCTTCCGCAGCCCTAATGCGTAGGGTTGTTACCTCTCGGTCCCGGTGGGCGCATGGCCTGGTTTGCGAGCCGTTC
>NZ_JBWKKU010000133.1:0-7937 GCF_056431445.1 Saccharopolyspora sp. NPDC045941 | reverse complement strand
CGGCAGCCCCCACACGCCCACCGACGGGATTGCCGATCACCACCAACAACGAAGATCAACAACCCCGCTAGCAAGCACCCACCGGCGGATCCGGGATAGACGAGACAAACGGGCCGTTCACTCCCAGCTGTCCCGCACCAACACGAAGCGAACGGGCTCGGCTCGCTGGAGGTTCCGCGGGTTCCGATGCTGCGGGGCGTCAGTCGCGGAGGGCTCCGGTGTCGATCACCAGGTCCCGGATTCGTTCCAGCGCTCCCTGGGTGACCGCGCGGTCGCCGAGTTCCGCGAAGCGGACGTCCGGGCAGACCGGCACGCGCCGGGCCAGCTCGGACCGGATGCCGACCAGGCCGGGCTCGCCGAGCTCGGCGGCCGCGCCGCCGACCAGCACGAGCGCCGGGTCCACGGCCAGCGACAGCACCACCGCCAGGTGGGTCCACGCCGCGACCACCTCGTCCAGCCTGCCCCGGTCGGCGAGCGCCCGCACCGGTTCCGCGGTGCCGATCTCGTCGGCCAGCCCGCCCAGCCCGTAGCGCTGCTCCACTGTGGAGTCCCCGGCCTGCTCGCGCAGGGGCAGGAGGCCGATCTCGCCGCTGGCGCCGTGCGCGCCCGGCAGCACCCGCCCGCCGAGCATTATGCTCGCCCCGATGAACCGTCCGATGTAGAGCAGCACCACGTCGTCGGCGCCGCGGGCCGCGCCGTGCACGCGTTCGCCGGTGAGCATCAGGTTGACGTCGTTGTCCACCAGCACGCAGTCGCCGAACCGGCCCGCAAGCGCCTCGCCCAGCGCCTCCGGTCCGGTCCAGCCCAGGTCCGGCGCGGTGCCGACGACCCCGGTGCCCGGCGCCACCACGCCCGGCACCGCGACCGCCACGCCGCACACGTCGGAGGCGGCCAAACCGTTCGCGCGGCACAGCGCGACCAGCTCGCCGACCAGCCATGCCGGCTCCATGCGGTCGTCCTCGTAGGCGGCGTGCCGGTGCGCCACCACGGTGCCGGTGAGGTCGGCCAGCGCCAGCTCCGCCCGGCCGCGGGCGAGCCGGGCCAGCAGCACCCAGCGGCTTCGCGGCCGGATCGCCAGCAGCACCGGGCGGCGGCCGCCGGTGGAGCCGGCCGCGCCGATCTCGTGCACCGCCTCGTCCGCCAGCAGGTCCCGGACCAGCCTGGTGATCACCGGCTGGCTGATCCCGGTCAGCTCGGCCAGGTCGGTGCGGGACAGCGGGCGCTCGCGCAGCTGCCGGAGCACCGCCGCGCGGCCGTCCCGCCGCCCGCGCGGGGTCTTGCCTGGTGAGGTCCGCCGATCCTCGGCGAGCGTTCTGGTCACGGGCCGCCTCGACTTTCTTTCTGTCGAAATGAAAGTCTAGCCCGCGCCACTGCCAGATCCAAGGCCGCAAGCCCCGCGGACCCGTGCGCACTTTCTGTTGCCATGGCAACACAAAGCGCACGCGGACCCGGTGAGCGGCCCTGCCGGACGGGACCGGCAGGGCCGCCGCATCAGCCCTCGACGGGCGCGGTGCGGGCGAGCGTGGCGCCACCCGACTCGTAGGACAACAGCACGCGATCAGCCGCGCCGACGGGCAGCCGCACCGTGGTCGCGCCCTTCGGCAGCTCGCGGCTCACCTGCCCGGTGGCCTGCTCGCCGTCCCAGCCGAACAGCCGGACCACGCCCGTGACGTTCGCGGTGAGCTCGACGTCCACTGTCGTCGCGTCCACCCGGCGCACCGAGCGGATCTGCACCGCGTCCGCGGCCAGGCCCGGCGCCCCGGACAGCGGCACTCCGTCCACACTGGACTGCAGGATGCTCAGCGGCGAATCCACGCTCCGGGCCGCGGTGTCCGGCAGCACCGGCTCCTTCGGCCGGGCGGCCGGCGGCTGGTAGCCGGGCAGCTCGGCCAGGCCCCAGCGGTACGGGTCGCCGCGCACGCCCTTCCAGGTCGACCAGCCGACCCGGGTCTGCGTGGTCTTGTCCTGGGTGTCCGAGTCGTAGATCAGCACGTTCAGGCCCATGCGCGCCGGGTCGACGGCGTCCGGCAGCACCGAGAACGGGATCTTCGCCTCCACCGAGTAGCCGCCGTAAAGCTCGGTGAGCTTCGACGCCACCTGCACGCCGGGCGCGGTCTCCTGGCCCGGGCCCTGGTGGTTGTCCGCGTCCCGCTCGAAGCACGGCGGGTTGCCGTGCTCGGGATCGTTGGTGATCGGGAAGATGCCGGACTTGAACGCGGTGGCGGTGTTCTCCGACCCACCCGCCGGGTCGATGGTGATCTCCACCGAATCCGTGCGGCGGTGCCGCTTGCAGTCGTTCGGCTCGATGACGGTGCCGAGGACGTCGTCGGTCACGTGCACCAGCACGTACAGCGCGTCGTCGGTGAAGGTCACCTTCGCGGTCCCGGAGATGTCATCGGCCGGGGCCGGGGTTCCTTCCCACAGCGAGGACAGGTCCAGATCCGGGCCGGTGTACTCGCCGTCGCCCGCCACGCCGTCGACGGCCGGGGCCGACTGCGCCTTCGGGATCGTGGTCACCGGGACCAGCTCCAGCGCCGCCGCCTCGGTTCCGGTCCCGCGCGTCGACGTGGTGTCGATGGTGATCGGGTAGTCGCCGTCGTTGGGAGCGCGGTTGGACGTCGGCAGGCCCGCGTCGGTGTTGGTCACCTCGAAGGTCACCGAACCGGCGGCGCCGGGTGCCAGGGCCGCGTACTCCTTCTCCGCGGCGTCCGCACGGAAGCCGTCGGGCAGGTTCAGCCGCACCGTGCCGCTTTCCGGGGTCTCGCCGCGGTTGACGAGGTCGACCCGCACCGAGCGGGACTGCCCGCTGCCCAGCGTCAGCACCGGCTTGTTCAGGCTGTCCAGCTGCGGCGCGCCGATGCTTCCGGCCCAGTCCCGGAACTGGCCGACCTGCGCCAGCGGCTCGATGGTCCCGCGCACCGCGGGCACGACCCGCACCACGCGCGAGGAAACCCCGCTGGCGCGGTCGGCGGTGTCCAGCCTCGCCGCCAGCCTGGAGCGCGTGTTCGGCGCGGCGTCCGCCGACGGCGTCACGGTGAAGCGGACCGCCTTCTCGCTACCCGGCTGCACCGTGCCGAGCTCGCCCGAGCCGGCGACCTGCCATCCTTCCAGCACGTCCAGCCGCACCCGGCCCTGCGGGATGGCGCGGCCTGCGGCCTTGGCACGGACCGTCACCTCGAACGGCGCGCCCGGCACGACGTCGAAGCGGTCGGCCTCGACCGCGAGCTCCGTGCCCGCCGGCAGCCCACCCGAGCCGGGCAGCACGGCGCCGTCCAGCGCGGCGGTGACCCCGGCGGCGTCCGGGCCGTAGGGGGCGCGGCTGTCGATCTCGGTGAACCAGTCGCAGCCGATCTTCGCGGGGTCCGTCGGCGCGGGCGGGTTGCTCGCCCAGCCCTGGGTGCGGTACTCCCACTCCGCTTCGCGCTCCACTGTGGACCACGGCTTCCCGCCGTTGGCGGCGGACGGATGCCCCGCCCACACGCCGAGCACCCGGTCGGTGGGCTCGGCCGGGCGGTAGCCGGTCGCCTCGCAGTCCGGCCCGGGGTCCGCGGTGCCCCGCGCGCCCGCCTGGAAGATCCGTCCCACCCGCCAGGGGTTCAGGTCCTCGACCGAGATCTGCTCCGGGAACGCCGCCGGGTCACCGGCTTTCAGGTACGCCTCGACGGCCAGCCGCGCCGCCTGCTGGTGGTTGCCGTGGTTCCCCGGCGTCGGCGACGGGTCCATGGTGACGATCACCTTGGGCTTGGTCGCGCGAACGACCCGCACGATCCGGGAGAGGGTGTCCTCGTGGTCCCAGACCTGCTCGGTCAGCGGCGCGCTGACGGTGTAGAAGAAGTCGAGCTTGTCCAGGTTGTAGACGTGTCCGACACCGGCCTTGCCGACCGCGCGCCGCTCTTCGCCCTCCCGGATCAGGCCCAGCGGCGGGCCTTCTTCGAAGCCGACGGCATTGCCCCCGCCCTCTCCCCGGGTCGTCGTGATGACACCGGCCTTGACCCCGTGCTGCTCGCTCCACTGGCCGAGCGTGGACAGCGTGCCTGCCTCGTCGTCGGGGTGCGCGCCGATGAACAGCACGTCGAGTTCCACCGGGTCGGCCGGGCGCGGCACGGCGTCCGCGACCGCTCCCGAACCGAAGGCGAACACCGCGACCGCGGCAGCGATCGCCGGATATTTTCGCATTCTTCCTCCACGAAAAGTGGGACGAGATAAAAAGGAACTCCCGCGCCGGAAAAAATCTCCCGCAACAGAAACTAAGTTCCCCGAAAAGCCCCCGACCACGCGCTTTTCGGCCAGATTCGACCGCATCACCACATCCTCGGGACCGGGGGATCGAGGAATGCTAGGAAGAAGAAAAAGGGAAAGTCAATAGGTGCCCGGAAATCGCGGGCCGCCTCCTCGATGCGCCGGCAACGGCGTCCTCTCACGCCTGGAGGGTCCCCTCCCGGCGTGAGAGGACGCTCGCAAGGGCCGGACCAGCCCCTGCGAATGTCCACGAGGGACACTCGGGTTCACCTGCCGCGAGTGACCTGCGCGAAGCGCGTGATCCGCACCGAGAGCACCACGAGGCTTCCGGCGGCCGCAGTCGCGAGCAGCAGCATGAACGTCGGGTACAGGTACGGCACCTGGATCCAGGCGACGTCCCGGCCGCGGTAGAGCGCGCTGACCACCCGGTGGACGAACGCGAAGGCCAGCAGCGGAATCGCCAGCGGCAGCAGGCGGAATGCGGCGCGAACCGCGCGACCGCTTCGCCGCCCACCGCCGCGAACGCAGCACGCCGCGGGTCGCGAGCAGCACGGCACCCGCGGTCAGCACCAGGAACACGATGTCGGCCACCACTAGCGGATCGTTGTGCTCAGGCGCGGAGGTGCCCTCCACCAGGGCGATGAGCCGATCCGCGATCGCCTTGGCGTCGCCGTGGGCGAGCCCCGTGTTGGCCATGACCGCGATCCCGTACCCGGAAGCCGGCAGCAACGCCTGGTAGGCGGTGGCGGTGAACAGGTCGCCGCTGTGCGCGACGACCGGCGCTCCGGAGCCGGTCGTGCCCACCGACCAGCCGAGGGCGTAGTCGCCGGAGACCTCCGACGACGTGGTGTGCGTGGCGGCGATGGCCGAGGCCGTGGCGACGGTCGCCCCGCCGGGCCCGCGACCCCCGTTGTTCTGCGCGATCAGCCATGCGGACATGTCGTGCGCGGAGCTGAGCACGCCGCCGGAACCGTTGCCGAAGGCGGGCGGTTCCGGCACCGCGACGGCCGAACCGAGCACCTTCAGATGACCGTGCGCGCTCGGCGGCAGCTCGTCGGCCGTGTCGATCGTGCGGCTGTCCGCCATGCCCAGCGGCGCGAAGACGTGCTCCTGGAGGTAGCCGTCGAAGGGCTGCCCGGCGACCACCTCGACCAGCCGGGCGGCGACCTGGAAGTTCGGGTTGTGAACTGCTCGATGGAAGGTGTCAAGTTGCCGAGGAGTGTGACGGCTTGGCGGGTCGCCGGGATTGTCGGTGCCCCTGGGTACTGTTCCTGGTGATGAGCACGGTGTTGCAGGCGTATCGGTTTGCGCTGGACCCGAATCCTGGGCAGGAGTCGGCGTTGCGGTCGCATTGTGGTGCGCAGCGGTTCGCGTTCAACTGGGGGCTGGGCCGCATCAAAGCCAACCGTGATCAGCGGAAAGCTGAAACATCGTACGGCGTGGTCGGGGATGAGTTGACGCCATCTGTGAGCTGGTCGGCCTACAGCTTGCGAAAGGACTGGAACCAGGCCAAGGACACGGTCGCCCCGTGGTGGCAGGAAAATTCGAAGGAGGCGTACTCGTCTGGCTTGGCCAATCTGGCGACCGCGTTGAAGAACTGGGGCGACTCCAACAAAGGCAAACGCAAGGGCCGCAAGCTCGGGTTCCCGAGGTTCAAGGGCAAGCGGGCTGGGTTGTCGTGCCGGTTCACCACCGGCAGTTTCGGTCTCGCCGACCACGACCGGCGGCATGTGAAGCTGCCCCGCATCGGGGTGGTGCGCACGCACGAGTCCACGCGCAAGCTCGCTCGCCACGTGGAGCGCGGGAGGGCGCGGATCCGGTCGGCGACGGTGTCGTACGGGGCGGGGCGCTGGTGTGTGTCGTTCTCGGTGGAGATCACCCGCGACGATCCCGCCCCAGCCCAGCCCGATGTAACGGTGGGGGTGGATCTCGGGATCAAGTCCCTCGCGGTCTTGTCGACCGGCGAGATGATCGCCAATCCGAAGCATCTCGAAGTCGCGCAACGTGAGTTGCGACGGTTGCAACGTCAGGCTTCCCGACGTCAAGGCCCGGACCGTCGTACCGGACAGAAGCCGTCGAATCGTTGGAGCAACACTCAATCCCGCATCGCCAAGCTTCACACCAAGGTGGCCAACGCGCGTCGCGACGGGCTGCACAAGCTCACCACCCGGCTGGTGAGAACCTTCGGCGCGATCGTGCTGGAAGACCTCAACGTTGCGGGCATGGCCCGCAACCGCCGCTTGGCGCGGCAGGTCGCGGGTGTCGGCATGGCCGAACTCCGACGTCAAGTCGAGTACAAAGCCTCCTGGGCCAGGGTGTGCGTGCACATCGCGGACCGGTGGTATCCCAGCTCTAAAACGTGTTCGGACTGTGGCGTGGTGAAAGCCAAGCTGCGCCTGTCCGACCGTGCCTTCACCTGCTCCTCCTGCGGGATGAGCATGGATCGTGACCTCAACGCGGCCCACAACCTCGCCAAGCTTGCTGAGGCCACGACGTCCTCCCCGAGTTGCGGGGCGACGGTAAACGAGCCCGACGGAAACCCACACAAGCCCCGCACCACGCGGGCAGCGGGTATAGCCACGGGAAGACCCGCACCCAACGGCGCGGGCCAACGTCGACACCGCAAGGCGTCGGCTCACGACACGCTTTCACACGTGTCATGAACGGATGCGCGAACGAGTCGCATTGCACGGCGGGACGATCGACATCGGCCCCGAGCCCGGCGGCGGGTTCGCGGTGCGTGCCCGGCTTCCGTTCGAGGTGGCCGATGGGTGAGCAGCTGCGCGTGCTCCTGGCCGACGACGAAGCGCTGTTCCGGAGCACCCTCCGCCTGCTGATCGACGCCACCCCGGGGATGGTCGTGGTGGGCGAGGCGGCCACCGGTTCCGCCGCCGTGGAACTGGCGGCGGAGCGGGCGGCCGACGTCGTCGTGATGGACGTCCGGATGCCCGAGCTGGACGGGATCGACGCCACCGAGCGGATCACCGCGCTGCCGCAGGCGCCGAAAGTGCTGGTCCTCACCACGTTCGACCTCGACGACTACGTGTACCGGGCGCTGCACGCCGGCGCCGGCGGCTTCCTGCTCAAGGACATCCGGCCCAACCAGCTGCTCGACGCGATCCGGGTGATCGCCGCCGGCGAAGCGCTGCTCGCCCCGAGCGTCACCCGGCGGCTGATCGCCGAGTTCACCCGCGGTCCGGCACCGCGGGCCCGGCCCCGCCGCGAGCTCAGCGGGATCACGCAGCGGGAGCTGGAGGTGCTGGCGCTGATCACGCGCGGGCTGTCCAACACCGAGATCGAGCAGCACCTGCACCTCAGCCGAAGCACGGTCAAGACCCACATCGGACGGTTGATGACCAAGCTGGCAGCGAGGGACAGGGCCCAGCTGGTGATCGCCGGCTACGAGACCGGCCTGGCCGAACCTTGGGACGGCCGCAATTTCCATTGAGGTGATCTCAGTGGATTCGGCCGTGTTCGTGGTGGGTGAGGATGAGGGCGGCGTGGACGATGGCGTCGATTTTGCGTGGGCTGGCGGTGATGTGTTGCAGGGTGCGCCAGCGTTGGGTGAGTAGCGCGAAGCCGCGTTCACCTGGGGCTCGTAGCCCTCTGAGCAGGGTGTTGTAGGTGCGGTTGTCGACCTCGAGTGGCCGGCCTTTGCCGGTTTTGTTGTGTTTGATCGGGGTGTGGACGCCGATGCC
>NZ_JBWKKU010000132.1:0-8127 GCF_056431445.1 Saccharopolyspora sp. NPDC045941 | reverse complement strand
CTGCTCCAAAGCGTCTTACTGTGCTGGACCGGCGTTTGCCCCACATGCCAAAGAAAACTCCCCAAACGAAGACAAACTTAACGAAGTACTACTAGACCACCGCAAACCCTGATAAGGGCGCCTCACAAAGGGATTGATGCCTTTTGGGGAACGCAGCTGTGCGCGAAAAGTACTTTAGCGTGATCTTGCTCATGCAAAGTGGTGCGCCAGATGGGGGAACCGCTCGAACCAATTGAACGGCGTTCGACCAAGTTGTGCGGTCTGCAAGGGGGCAGGGCCCTGACCAGGGGTATCCCTGGGGCATGGGCGAACAGGGTGAGCCGGAGCTGCGCGATTGGCGCGGCACGATGATCTCCGGCAAATCCGAGCTGTACAGCCTGGTGCCGGACTCCTCAGTCATCCACGCCAGTGACCCGAAGTTCGACGGGCAGCGGCTCATCGTGGCCTGCGGGGATGAGCACACGCGGCTGCTGGTCGAGGTGTACCGGCGGCGCACCCGAGCCACATGACACCCTGATGTGGGAGGCCCGAACTCAGCCCGGACGCCGGGACGAACTGCTCGCGTGGGTGGAACAGACCGCGGTGCTCGCTCTGCTCGCCGAACCCGGCTGCCTCGACGCCAGTATCTACCTGGGCGGCGAGGACCGGGTCGTGGTCATCGCTCACACCACCGGCACCGTGCCCCGCCTGCCGGACCCGCCCGACGACGTGCTGCGACGCGCCGTACACCGTTGGCCCTTCCGCAAATACGCCTTCTATGGCGAGTGACGACCTTCCACCGCCAGGCCCGGCCGCATCCCGGCCCTGGGGCACACGGGTCGGGGGCGCGTAGCTGTCTATGGAGGCTCGACGTCGCCCCGGGGCTCCTACGCGGAGCTGATCTCCGTGCTCACCCTGCCGGCTTCGGGAGCCGAAGACGGTCGCCAGCGACATGTCACAGCGAGCTCGTTACTTCCTTCGCGACGCGTTCGCCGGATCTGATCGCGCCGTCCATGTAGCCGTGCCAGATGGTCGCGGTTTCCGTGCCGGCCCAGTGGAGGCGGCCGACAGGCGCGCGTAGTGCTTTACCGAGGTCGAGCCAGGTACCTGGGGTGAACACGCCTCCGTAGCCGCCGCGGGTCCATTCTTCTTCCAGCCAGTTCTTCTCGATGTATTCGAGCGGGTCAGCGGCTTGTTCGCCGAAGTACCGGGTGAAGCATTCGATCACGTCTGTGCGTCGCTGTGTCGCGGACATCTGATCGGCCTGGCGTCCTTGTTCACCTTCGATGAAGCCAAGCAGCACGCCCACATTCGCATCGGGCGGTGAATTGTCGAACGTGGTCCGCACGAGCCCCGTGTCGCTGGTCGCTTGTCCGGCCAGACCGGCGGCGCGCCAGAACGGGGTCGGATAAACGCATTGCACCTTGATCACGCTGCCCATCGGGATGCGTTGCGTCAGCTGGTCACGGGTACCTGGCAGCGGTGGTGTGTACCGGATTCGGGCGGCTAGCGCGGGCGGCGCGGTCACGACACAGCGTTTGGCGCGCACGCTGAAGTTGTCGCCGAGCACACTGACGCCTGCGGGGTCCTGGTCGATTCTGGTTACAGGTGCGTTCAGAAGGATGCGGGGACCGAGTTCGCGTGCCATTTCAAGCGAGATGCGTTGCGATCCACCGACGATACGGGATTCCTGGGCTCCCTCGGTGGTGCGTACCAGCCGGTCGAGTCCGCCTGCGGAGGCGATGTAGAAAAGCACGTGAAGCAGCGACACGTCACGAGGCTCGACCGAGAGGACCGCGTTGATCACCAGCGATATCAGCGATTTCGCGCCCGGCTGGACAAGATGATGATTCATCCAGTCTTCGAAAGTCTGGCCATCCAGGGTACGTGCGTCATCCGCGGTCCAGGGCGCGTCGACTGGAACTTGCTCTGCCATCCTGTCGAGTTCCTGGATCGCGGCGGCGGCTTCTGCCGCGCCCGCCGGGTCGGAGGGCGGAATCCGGTTCAGTCCGAGGTTCAGCGGATCCGCTGGGAACACGTGGCCGTACCGGGTCAGTTTTCCGTTGTGGTAGTCGGCATAATCGCCGGCGTCGTAGGTCTTGAACGTTTCCAGGCCGAGCTGCTGGATGAGACCGAGCACCCGGTCCTGTGTCGGCCCCACCCACTGGCCGCCGACCTCCACGATCGTGCCCGGGGTGGCTCCCGGCGCGGTCACGGCCTGATTGACGGTACGGCCGCCGACACGGTCGCGTGCTTCGACCACGAGGACCTCGCACCCCGCGGCGACCAGCTCGCGAGCGGCGGTAAGCCCCGCCAATCCCGCACCGACAACAACGACCTGGGTCTCGCTGCGCCCGGCGGCGGGAGTCGACTGTGCGAGGGCACGCGGCGCACCAGGCGCGATCAGCGCCCCGGTACCAGCCGCGGCCATACCGGACAGCAAACCACGACGTGTGAACCGATTCATGTCCTCTCCCGTACCGCTCGCCTGGGTTATGAACATCCGGCTGCCGGCAAGGTGACCGAGCCTCCGGATCCGCATCGTCGTGGCCGCCGACTTGTTGTTGACAGTTGAACCAACTCAACCATGACGAGGTGCGACAGCGCCAGAGCTGATCAGGAGTCTTGCCTATGCGAGCCAGGACATGATGGGCAACCGGGCACGCGTCGCGCTTCCCCGGTTGCGGCGGCGCCGTCTCTCACGCCACGGTATTGCCGTCACGCCTGGCGCATACGACCCGACGCTGCAGTGAGTCGGGTTGGCAACGTAGCACCGTTGCGCGACTCATTGCCCTTGACGCAGGTGTGGACCAACACGGCGATTCGAGGAGACCGGCATGTCGCAACCCAAGTTCGTGCTGCTGACTGGCGCCTCTGGCGTGGTCGGTACGGCATTGCGCCCGGCGCTGGCTCACCACAGGGTTATCAGCCTGACTCATCGTGCCAAAATCGACTCCGAGTCGGTGATCGGCGATGTGACCCGACCGTTCCTGGGGCTCGATGAGCTCACCTACCAGATGCTGGTATCCAATGTGGACACCGTGGTGCACTGCGCGGCGAAGACCGACTTCGGCGCCGGAGCCGATGCCGCGCACCAGCACAACGTCGTCGGCACGAAGCGAGTCCTGGAGTTCGCTGCTGACGCGCAGGCCCGTGTCATCTACGTGAGCACCGCGTTCGTGGCCCGTAGCAAACTCACCCGGTCGGCACAGGGATTGATGTCCGAGGGGGCGGCTCGCCCCGAAAACTACCTCGACTCCAAGCGCGAAGCCGAGGAGCTGCTTCGCGGCTCGGAAGTCCCGGTGGTGATCGCCCGCCCCTCGGTGGTGGTCGGTGATTCGGTGACCGGCGGCATGGCCCATTTCCAGGGTGTCCACATGGTCGCCGCAGGCATCCTCAGGAGCAAGTTTCCGCTTCTTCCGTTCGCGGCCGAAGAGCTGGTGGACGTCATACCGCAGGACCTTCTCGCCGCAGGGCTGCGGGCGTTGGTGGACGCGGATGTGCGTGGCGGCGAGTACTGGTTGACCGCGGGGCATCACGCGCTGACCTCCAGGCGGTTCGTCGACCAATGCGTGGCCGTGGCCGAGGAGTCTGGTATCGATGTCACACCGCCGCGGCTGGTATCGCCGGACATGGTGGATCGGTTGATCCGCCCGGTGTTGACCGAAGTCCTTCCTCCGGCCGCACGCAAACAGTTTGACGACGTGCTGGCGATGGCCGCTTTGTTCGCCGGTGCCGAGCCGTTCCCGACCTCCTTCGGTGCCCTTCCCGGCGATCCGGCAGCGTTGACGCTGCCCTCGGCAGAGTGGTTCGAGTCTGCCTTCCGCACTTCAGTGCGCTTTTTCGCCCATGCCAAACGCCTTGTCCCCGCCGCAGCCGCCGGGGCGACGGTATGAACGGTCATGGCATCCAGCACGCCGGTTCACGGCAGACCTCGGAACGCTACCGCCGCCACATCTCCCGTGGGCGGGCCCGGCTGGCCGACATGACCGGTGGACTGGCAGAAGTGTCCTCGCACGGCAGCCGAGTCGTCGACGCTGCTGGAAAGACGTACCTCAACTGCGGCGGATACGGCGTGTTCCTCCTCGGTCATGCTCACCCGACCGTGGTAGGGGCGGTGGTGGAACAGGTTCACCGGCACCCGCTGACCACACGGCTAATGCTGGAGCCCACCGTCGCCAGTGCTGCCGAAACGCTCGCCGGCGTCGCCCCGGACGGTCTGGACTACGTGCATTTCGTCAACTCCGGAGCCGAGGCCACCGAGGCCGCGATCAAGCTGGCCCGTGCTCATGGGCATGCGCACCTCATCTCCGCGGTCGGCGGCTACCACGGCAAGACCACGGGTGCGCTCAGCATCACCGCCCGCGAGCTCTACCAGGCTCCGTTTCGGCCGTTGCTGCCCTCCGTTGACCACGTTCCCTTCGGCGACGCACCGGCGCTAGAAGAGGTACTGGCCGCAGCACCACCGGCCTGCGTGGTGGTGGAACCGGTGCAGGGAGAGGGCGGGGTCGTTGTTCCGCCGCCCGGATACCTGCGCGATGTCGCGCAGCTGTGCCGGAAGTATGGGGCGTTGTTCGTCCTGGATGAGGTGCAGACCGGATTGGGTCGGCTTGGCCACTGGTGGGGCGCGGACCGGGAGTCGGTCACCCCTGACATTCTGCTGGCGGGCAAGAACCTTTCCGGGGGAGTCGTGCCCGTAGCGGCCATGATCGCCACGGCAGAGGCGTATTCGCCGTTCAATCGCGACCCGTTCCTGCACACCTCGACATTCGCCGGGTCGCCGATCGCTGCCGCGGCCGCCGAGGCGGCGATCCGTGTGATCGTGACGGAAGACCTCGTCACCAAGGCTAGCGAGTTGGGCGAGTACCTGCTCCAGGAGTTACGCCGAATCCTGTCGCACCATTGCGGTCACCTGATCACCGACGTGCGCGGGCTGGGTCTGCTGATCGGAGTGGAGCTGGTCAACGAGCAAGTCACGGGTGAACTGCTGATGGAACTGCTCGACCACGGAGTGCTCGTCAACCATTCACTGAACGCGCATCGGGTGCTGCGCTTCACCCCGCCGGCGGTCCTGACTTCCGAGGACGTTCACTGGCTTCTTGAGGCAGTAACCCGTGCCGCGGAAACCCTCGCGCGCCGATGCCCGCCCAACACCGTTGTGGAAGGAACTCCCTGATATGCCAACTGTTACGGTCGAGTCGCTGGTGCCGGCCGCCACGGGGACCGACGCTGACACTGTCTTCTCCGCGGTCTGCGACATCGAGCGCTTCGCCGATCAAACCGACGAGGTCCGCAGCGTCACCGTCACCGCAAGGCAAGACGGAACCCAGGATTCGGAATGGGCGGTCACGTTTCGCAACGGCATCCTGTGTTGGTCGGAACGAGACCGAATCGACCACTCCGCCAGGACCATCACGTTCCGGCAACTCGACGGCGACTTTGAACGCTTCGACGGCGAGTGGGCGGTTGCCGAGTCCGGATCCGACACGGTCGTCAGGTTCACCGCGCACTTCGATCTCGGTATGCCGAGCCTGGCGGCGATCATCGATCCGATCGCGGAGGAGGCATTGCGCGCAAGCATCCAAGCCATCCTTCGCGGCCTGCTCGGCGAAGAACTGGTCTTCCTCGACACGGCAGCCTAGCCGGCCGCGTCCGACGCGCAAACGCAGTGGTGATCACGGTGGGCGACGCTCGGGCGAACCGCTTTGAACCCCAGGCATGGCCAGGTGTGAGCTTGGGGCGAGCCGGAGAAAGGCATCCCTGGCCCGGGCGGCACTGGTGTCGTGTTCACGGCCGGGCCGTTCATCGGAGGCCCACAGGGGCCATCCGTCCGGGGCGGAGATGACCTGGATGTTGCCACCGCGATGGTGCTCCAGCACAGTCGGTGTGAATCAAGGTGCCGTCGGGGATCACATGTGAGTAGCCAGCGGCCTTCGCCGCCAAAGCGGCTGTCATGCGATGCGTTGCCGTTGGGTTCCCGCGAGGGCCGATTACGCGACGGCCGGCCCCCGCGGGATCTCCTCCTGTCGGGGGGGACGGGCGACAGAAGGAAGCAATCGGGCCACGGGCCACGAGCTGACCTGAGCAATACTGGCCGAGTCGCAGCAGTGGCAACAAGAGTTGTCCAGGGCACCATCGTCGGCCATTTCGGGCAGCCACCTGGTGGATTCGGACAAAACCGTCAAGGTGTGCGACGTCGGCTGGTCCGTGAAGATCTTCGCCCCGGGGTTTGGTCTCGCGCGGTTCCCGGAAGTCCACGTTGGTCGTCGGTGGCAGTGGTCCAGGGGTGTCGAGGCGCCGTACTCACGGGTTCGCGTGCCGGACTGTATTTTCGTGCAGGGCAACGAGCACAAACGTACCTACTTCGGTTCGGCGACAACGCCCAAATCATAGACTCTGGATACCGGCTGGTCGTCGCGAACCGACGTCAGATTCAGAGATGGTGTGGCACACATTCACCCGCCTCGCCGGCGCATGTTAAAGCATGAAAACGCTCCATCGTCTCGTGCAAAAATCATTGAGCAACGGAGTTGGCCTGAATGACAGTCAGTGCTGTTATCGCGGGGTTGGGGGCATGGTTGCCTCCCAGGGTTGTCACGAATAACGATTTGTGCTCGAGGTTGGACACCTCTGAAGAGTGGATAGCGAGTCGCACGGGTATTTTGCAGCGTCGGGCCGTCTCGAACGGTTTGGCGACGGTGGACTTGGCGGTGGAGGCCGGCGGTCGGGCGCTGAAAGCAGCCGGGGTTTCCGGGGTCGATGCGGTCGTCGTCGCGACGACCTCACCAGATCGGATCTGTCCGGCCGGGGCGCCGGAAGTGGCGTCCAGGCTGGGGCTTGGACCCGTCGCGGCTTACGACCTGACCTCTGCATGCAGTGGCTTCGTCTATGGCCTTGCCACCTGCGCCGGACTCATTAGCGCCGGGATCGCAAAAAGCGTGCTTTTCATTGGTGCCGAAGCGTTCTCGACCTTCATCGACCCGGCGAATCGCGCCACTGCACCTATCTTCGGCGATGGAGCCGGGGCGGTGGTGCTGCGTTGCGGAAGCCCGGAGGAGCCGGGCGCGATCGGACCGTTCGACCTGGGAAGCGATGGCGCGCAAGCCGACCTGCTGGCCATCTACGGTGGTGGCTCACGGCAGCGGTCCGTCACCGGGCTCGGTCACGGCGAGGTGCCGACCGAGGACTGGTATCTATCGATGGCCGGGCGGGCGATCTATCGACAGGCGATCGCCAGGATGACCGAATCGTCACTTGCCGTGCTCGATCGTGCCGGCTGGTCGGTGACGGAGGTGGATCGCTTCGTTGGACACCAGGCCAACATCCGCATTCTTGACTCCGTCGCCCAACGGTTGGGTATCGCGCCGGAGCAGGCTTTGATCAACATCGATCGAGTCGGAAACGCCCTGTCGGCGTCCATCCCGCTCGTCCTGGCCAGCGCCGCCGCCGGCGGCGACCTGCGTCCGGGGGACCGGGTGTTGGTCACCGCATTCGGGGCAGGATTGTCGTGGGGTTCCACAGTCTTGGTGTGGCCGAGCATCTCGGTAGACAGTCCACTGTGATTTTTCGAGTGAGGTTTTTCCGTCCTCATTGTGCGTGGCGGTGCGACCCGCGGCTGCGGTCCGACCAGCATGGAAAAGGCTGAGTTGAATCCAGAAGGAGACACGCCGGAACTCCTGCGGGCACCGATCGCAGATGATGACTACATCACGGCTGTCAGCAGGTTGGTCGGTCACGATCTCCCGGCTCCGCGCACGGCCAGTCGTTGACCTTCCCGCACGGTCTGCGCTGGTCAGAGCTCGTGAGTCCCAAATGGGGCGGCATAGCACCCTGGAGTTTCGCGGTTCGATGTTCCTGCTGGTCACTCCAGCCGCGCGTTCGCTATGGCAGCACAACGTGCACCCGGCCCCGGACCTGCCGGAACGTCGCTCCAGACCGTCAGTCGTGTGCAAACCACAAAAAGCACCAGGTATCCCAAAGGGGCGCACGAGCCGCTGACCCGCGGCAACCAGAGAGCCTCGAAAGACCACCTGACACCGAGTTTCCGGAGGATCCGATGACCGCAGTGGCCGCCCGGCCGGAAACCGAGCAGGTGCGGCGGGATCCGCGCGATCCCGACGTGCGGCTGGAGCAACTGCTCGACCCGGA
>NZ_JBWKKU010000131.1:0-8208 GCF_056431445.1 Saccharopolyspora sp. NPDC045941 | reverse complement strand
TCTATTCCGCGCCAGACCTCACCGCGCTAGCAACCAGCCTCAACCCCACACCAAACACAAAGCCGAAATCAGCGAGTTGATTTTCTGCAATCCCTTAGGGCCCCTCCCAGAATGGCGTGCGGACACTGGTGAATCATGATCGCCGGGAACGCTGAACGCCGTTTCCGCGCGAAGCGTCCCGCGTGCGGCCGCGTGGCGATTTCGCGCGAAATCGCCCCCACCGGGCCCCGTCGGGACGAGTGTGCCCGGACGCCGCCTCGGCCATCGCCGGCACTTTCGGGCATCCGGGCGGCCCAAAAGCGAAGAATTCCCGCTCTGCACGTATCGACCCGGTTTCAGATCGGATTTCGACGGTGCCGAATCGCTCGAACGGTGGAATGGTGGGCCCCGCAGTTGATCAACCGAGGACACGACGTTGGCCCGACGCGTCCCGCGGCGGCCGACCGGCTGCGCCCGGGACTCGTGAGTGCTTTGGAGCGTCATAGCAATCCAAACCGCTCACGAGCGCTTGCGGACCACTGGCAGGTTCGGTGATCGACAGCGCACCCCACAGGTCCACTTAGGACACCAGTTCTGGTTTTGCGAGGTAGCGAACTTTGACTGCCAGGAAGCTCCACTGGTGGCGAGCCGCTGTGGTCACGGCGAGCGTCACCGGGCTGCTGACCGGCGCAGCCCACACTGCCCTCGGCGCCGGCCCCGATGCCGCCCCCACGACCCCGGCCGCGCCCGACACCGTCGAGCAGCGCGCCTTCGAATCGGCCGCCGCCGAGTTCGGCATCCCGATGCCGCTGCTGATGGCGACCTCGTTCCAGCTCACCAGGTGGGAGGACCACAACGGTGAGCAGAGCGTGGCCGGCGGCTACGGCCCGATGCACCTGACCGACATCGACCCCGATGAGCTCCGCAGCGAGAACCCGAAGCTGCAGAAGCTCGGGGACCACCCCACGCTGCACACCCTGACCGAGGCCGCGGCGCTGGTGGGCCTCCCGCCGGAGCAGGTGAAGCGCGACCCGGAGCAGAACATCCGGGCCGGTGCCGCGCTGCTGGCCCAGCGCACCAAGAACCTCGGCGAGGGAAACCTGCCGAACAACATCGGCGGCTGGTACCCGGCGATCGCCGAGCTCAGCGGCAGCCCGCAGGCCAGCGGCGCGCAGTCCTTCGCCGACGACGTCTACGACGTGCTCGGCCAGGGCCGCGCCCGCACCACCTCGACCGGCCAGCGGCTGGCGTTCGCCAAGATCCCCGAGGTGCTGCCGGACCGGGATCTCAGCGGCACCAACCTGAAGAACATCAAGGACGCCCCGCTCGGTCCGAAGCCGGAATGCCCGACCGAGCTGGACTGCCGCTACATCCCGGCGGCCTACGCCCCGACCGATCCGCAGGATCCGACCGGCGGCTACGGCAACTACGACACGGCCAACCGGCCGAAGGACGTCAAGATCGACTCCATCGTCATCCACGACACGGAGACCTCGTACCAGACGGCGATCTCGGCGTTCCAGAACCCGGCGCACGGCGCGGCGTCGCACTACATCGTCCGCTCCTCCGACGGCCAGGTCACGCAGATGGTCCCCACCAAGGACATGGCGTGGCACGCCGGCAACTGGGACCGGAACATGCGCTCGATCGGCATCGAGCACGAGGGCTTCGCCGCCGAGGGCGGCAAGTGGTACACCGAGCAGATGTACCGCTCGTCGGCCGAGCTGGTGAAGTTCCTGGCGGACAAGTACGACATCCCGCTGGACCGCGAGCACATCGTCGGCCACGACGACGTCAGCGCCGACAACCCGGCGAAGGCCGGCGGCGAGCACTACGACCCGGGCCCGTTCTGGGACTGGGCGCACTACATGAAGCTGCTGGACGAGCCGCTGGACGGCGACACCGGCGGCGACGACGTGGTGACCATCTTCCCGCGGTTCGACGCGAACCGGCCGGAGGTCGTCGAGTGCCCGAAGGACGAGCCCTGCCGGACCCTGCCGGCGCAGGGGGCGAACTTCCTGTACCTGCACACCGAACCGCGCGATGACGCGCCGCTGATCGGCTCGCCGACGGTGCACCCGGACGGCTCGCCGGGCACGACCAAGATCGAGGACTGGTCGGCCAAGGCCAACACGGGCCGGCAGTACGCGGTGGCGGAACGCTCGGGCGACTGGCTGGCCATCTGGTTCGACGGCAAGAAGGCCTGGCTGCGCGACCCGGGCGGCACGAACACGGCACCCGCCGACGACGCCGACCTGGTCACGCCGGTCCGGGACCAGATCCCGACCTACGGCCTGTCGCTGCCGCAGCCGGGCGACTACCCGACCGGCATCGACCCGCGCAAGATCAAGCCGCTGCCGTACACGGTGCCGGCCGGTCAGGTGTACGTCGCGGGCGAGGAGACCAAGGCGCTCGACTACAACGTGGTCTACGACGGGCTGAACGACCCGGACAACCACGAGGTGATCGTCGGCGACAAGGTCTACGTCCCGATCTCGTACAACTACCGCTGGGTCTACGTGAAGGAATCGGACCTCAAGTCGGTCTGACGATCACCGGCGGAGCGCCCGCCCGCGGGGCGCTCCGCCGATGACCATCTACCGCTTAGTTCCGGTGGTGTTGGCGCGCGTGTTCCACCTGGTGCTCCTCGCAAACCTTGTCATTCTTGAGGCAGCGGTGGTGATTTTGTTCCTGCGGGGCGAGCTGCGATGCCACCGCAGGCGCCGGGCCGACGGCGAACAACGCGGCCGGGGATAGCGCGGAAACTCCGAATAGCAGCGGCAGCGCCAGCGCGAGGCCGAGCGCTCCGCGCAAGGCAGTACGCATCACCGATGCTCCTTCGTCGACGTTCGGTGAGGCCCCGAAGCGCGCCGAGCCCGGTGGGCATTCGAAGACCCCGGTGTTCACCGGCCCGAATCGATTGAATCCGGGTCCGCCAGAAAAGCCTACGCGCGCGCACCTGCCGAATCGCGAGCCCAAAGTCCCTCGGTGCTGGTCGTGTGCCCTGTGAACGCCCACTGCGGTTCCCGGGTGATCTCTCCCGCGACATACTGGCGGTATGAGCGAGCGGACCCTGGGACTGATCGGATCGGCGGCAGGCGGTGTCGAGCAGATCCGCCCGGCCCTGATCGAACCGGCCATCTCGCGGGGCTGGCAAGTCGCGGTGACGCTGACGCCCGCGGCCGGGGCGTGGCTGCGGGCGCTCGGCGAGGTCGAGCGGATCGAGCAGGTGACCGGCCTGCCGTGCCGGGTCGAGCCCCGGCTGCCCGGGGCCGGCCGCCCGCACCCGCCCATCGACCGCTACCTCGCCTGCCCGGCGACGGCGAACACGGTCGCCAAGCTCGCCCTGGGCCTAGCCGACAACCAGGCCCTGACCACGCTGGGCGAGGCGATGGGAACCCCCGAGATCCCGGTGGTGGTGTTCCCGAAGATCAACATCACGCAGGTCCGCCACCCTGTGTGGAAGTCGCACGTGGAGACCCTGCGCCAAGCCGACGTGCGGCTCCTGACCGGCGACGACTACTGGCCCCTGCAAGGCCCCAGAAGCGACCAGGCCATGGAGATCCCCTGGCGCAAGATCCTCGACGCGACGCTCGACGACCGGACCTGAGCCCGATCCTCTAGTGTTGCCCGTGCTCTTGCAGGTGGCGTTGGAGCTCGTGCAAGTGCGCGTGCGTCTCGCAGATCACGTCGTCCTCCGCGCAGTTGTGGTGATACCGCGGATGAAGGGCGAGCTGCACCGCCTCCGCAGGCGCCGGACTGGCCGCGAACGCAGCCGGGGCGAGGCCGGACACGAGTGGCAGCGCCAGCGCGATGCCGAGCGCTCCACGCAGAACAGTACGCATCACCGATGCTCCTTCGGTTGATGTTCACCGAAACCCGGAGATCTCAGTACTTTCCGAACCGAACGGCTGGAAATCGGCTCTGCCGAACGACCTTACGCGACCGCGCCCGCCGAATCGCGAGCCCAACGGCCCTAGACACCGGCCGTGTCCCCTGTGGACACCCACCGCGGTTCCCGGGTGATCCCTCTCGCGACGGCCCCAGGAACGACCAGGCCCTGGAGATCCCCTGGCGCAAGATCCTCGACGCGGCGCTCGACGACCGGACCTGAGCCCGGTCCTCAGCGCCCGCGCTGCTGGTGCTGCTGCTGGTCTTGCTGCTGCTGGTGTTGTTGCTGGTGCTCCTGACAGACCCAGTCGTCCTGGTTGCACTCGTCGGTCTGCTGCTGCGCCACCGTAGGTGCCGGAACGGCGGCGAACGCGGCCGGCGCGAGCGGGGCGACTCCGAACAGGAGAGGAAGCGCCAGCGCAAGGCCGAGCGAACCACGCAGAACAGTACGCATAATCGATGCTCCTTCGGTTGATATTCGGCGAGGCCCGCAAAATCCCGCCGGACCCCGGTATGTTCCGACCGAATCGCTAGAACCCGGCTCCGCCGAAGAACTCTACGCGCGCACGAACGCCGGACCCCGAGGCCAAAGGCCCTCGAAACTGGCCCGTGAGAGGTTGAGGCACGCACAAGTGGGGGTGACGCCAGTGGATGACGACTTGACGCTCGCGGACGTGGTGGACGGCGCCATCGGCAGGTGGCAGCGGATGCGGAGCGAGTCCGCCAGGCAGGTGGCCGACCGGGACTTCCGGACCTGGCTGTTCGAGACCCTCCCGGAGCAGGCGGCGAGCGCGGGCCCGTACGACCCGCGCGACCACGCCTACATCGTGTACGAGACCGCGACGGCGCTCTACCGCGTCGGCAACATCGCCGACTCGTTCCTGCTGTTGCGCTGGTACGGCGTGCATTACGCGCACCACCCGGATCCCGGACTGGGCGCGCGGGTGCTCGACATGCTGACCGACCTGTGCGCCTACACCGGGCAAGCCGATGCGACGGGCAATGCCGCCGCAGCCGGTGTGCTGCGCGACGTGGTGGACGCCGTCCGCGGCCCGGTGGACGTCCTGGTGGAGCGCGCGCTGTGCCGGGCGCTGGCGATCCACGCGCACCTGCGCGGGCATCACCTCGCAGCGGTCGAAAACCTGTCGAGCAAACGCGAGGAGCAAGCGGCGCTGTGGGCGGAGATCTTCCGGCGGTACCGGCACAATGCGGATCCCGAACTGCGCGGGAGAGCGGCGCAGGGCTTGTACAACACGGCGCTGGTATCGCTCCAGGAAGGCGATGAAAGGGCCGCCCGGGAGAAGTTCGACGAGCTCGTGAAGTCGTTCGGCCGGGATCGGGGCGGGAATCCCGACGTGGACGAATGGCTCAGCCGGGCCGAGCACGCAGGCGTGGTGCTGGACGGGTTCGCGGTCGGCGAGCCCGAGCTGAACCTCGACTACCTGCGGAAGCAGCGCGACTGGGACCGCAGGAGGCGGCGCAAGGGCTTCGGCCTGCCGTGGCTGCTGTCGGGCGCCCCGCGCAACCACATGGCCAAACTCGTCCGCGCCGCCCGGGAGAAGCACCTGAGCTCGGTCGGCCAGGTCCGCAGCTGGCTGTGCTCCGGCGAACCGTTCGTGCTCCTGCTGCGCAACTTCGGCCTGGCCGAGGAGTCGCGCGCGTCGTCGGCGCTCGCGTCGGTCCTCGAAAACCCCGACGACCCGCAGGGCGACTACGTGCAGACCATCGTGTTCCGCGACTGCGGTCCCGCCTTGGCGGAACTGGAACTCGCGGTGCCGATGATCACGGTGGCCAGCACGAAGGCGGGCGAGCTGGAGCTGTCGTCGGCGTTCGGCCAGTTCGTCCCCAGGGCCGCCCTGTACCTCCCGGATGCGACGTGGTTCGAGACCGTCGCGAAGCTGATCCCGCTGGCCGCCCAGATCATCGTGTGGGCGGCGGAGCTGACCCCCGCCCTGGCCCAGGAGATCGCCTGCCTGGAGGAAAACGGGCGCACGGACGACGCGCTGATCATCGTGGACGAGCCGCCCTCGACGATGCAGAAGGCGTTCCTGCCGCGCAGCGGGAACGAGGTGCTGACGACGAACCACCCGGCGCTCGCGGCGTTCCCGAACGTGGTCGACGCACGCGAGTTCAAGAACCGGGGCGTCGCCGATTCCCCATCCCTCCAACAACTTCTCAACGCGCTGGAGGCGGCCCGCGCGGTCCCGATCGAGCAGCGCATCGAAAGGATCAGGACCCACCTGGCCTGAGGGGTCGTTTCAGGATGGCGCGCGAGCACGCGTGAGCAGTGACCGTCCGGAGCGGCGGGCAGAAAGCCCTTGGTCCGGGCCCGCTCTCCGGGCGCAGTCTGGCGCTGTGCCCGAGAAGACGGCGCTTGCGGAGCTCGCGGATTTCCCGCTGGTGGAGGCGATTTTCGGCCGCCGCTCGCGGCGTTTCGCCCTGGGCGACGAGATCCCGGACGGCCCGCTCGCCTACCGCTCCAGGCACGAGCCGGTTCCCCTGACGGACCTGGAGCGGATGCTCGTGCTGAGCGCGATGGGCGGCACGACCGGCTGGCACTACTCGATCACCCGGCACGCCCGGTACGCCCCGCACGTCTCGAACTACGCCGGCGCCGCCGCCGGCCGCACCTTCCCGTCCGCGGCCGGGATCCACACCGCCGAGTTGTTCTTCACCGACGACTCCGGGCTCTACTTCTTCCCGACCCGCGACGCCGGCGCGCTGGTCGACCCGGCCGTCGAGGAGGTCACCCCGGAGCTGGTGGTCGAGCGGCACCGCGAGCGGCTGCACCGGCTCTCGCCCGGGCGGCTGCACCTGCCGGCGGAGGAGCCCTACCTGGAGGGGCACAACACCTGGTGCGTCAACGTTCCCGGTTCGCTGCTGGTCATCCCGGTGGCGGACATCGCCCAGCACGTCATCGCCATCCTGTGCTTCTTCGCCCAGAACGGCTACGCGATCTACGACGACGTCAACGATCGCGAGCTCCCCGGGCTGGCGGAGTTCGGCGGGCTGGTCGACGTCGAGGAGCCGTTCCCGCTCACCTTCACCGAGCAGTACGCGCTGACCGAGGCGACGGCGGAGCTGGCTTCCGCCTGCTACGCGGGCGTGCTGATGTTGCAGGCGATGGGGCTCGGCGGCTGGATGTTCGACGGGATCGACCGCTTCGCGATGCTCGGCGCCTCGGGCGATCCCGGCGTCCCCGGCCTCGGGTTCCGCTACGACGAGGACGAGCGCTGGCCGACCCCGAACCCCACCGGCCGGGAAGGCGTCTTCGATGCCTGCTGCCCACCGCGGTACCGAGACATGGCGGCGGCGGTCGAGGCGTTCGCCGAACGCAAATTCGGCCCCGGCGGGCCGTTCCACCGCGACACCCCGGGAGCCTGGACCGACACCCCGGGCTTCCGCGGCAGCGCCCTGGTGCACGACGACGAGTTCAAGGCGTGCGTCGCGCTCCAAGCGCAGTACGTCCTGGACACCTTCGGGAAGTTCCCCGGGACGGTGCCGACGGTGTTCATCATGAACTACGTCCAGGCCCACCACCTGGACCTGGACTTCTACGACCGCTTCTTCAAACCCGGCGCCTACCTGCACACCCACGCCACGCACATGCAGAAGTGGCACGACGGAGGAGAGCAGACCTAGACATGGGCGATCTCGGAACCATGCGGGCGAGAAGCGTCAGGCCGGGGGGAAGTTCCACAGCTGGGTCAGCGCTCCGGACTGCTGGTCCATGACCGCCCAGTAGTTGCCGCCCATGTTGAACGGAGTCACGACGCGGCCGTCCGACCGGGAGCTGATCAGGTGTCCGCCGCCGACGTAGGGCAGCTCCCACTGCTGGTTGAGACCTTGTGCGCAGCTCTGCTGCACAACTGCCGTCCTACCGTCAGGTGCGTTGTAGTTGCCGACCGTAAGACAGAGGTTCGTGTCGCTGTTCCGAATCTGGTAATAGCCGGCGCCGAGGGCCTCGGGCCTCCACAGCTTGCCGCCTGGAGCCTCCTCGACGGCGTTCGCCCAGATAACGATGTTCTCGGCCTTGTTCGCCCCGTATCCGGTCGGAATCAGCTTCTGACCGGAACTCACGTTGACGATCCGAACAGCGGTTTGACGAGCGTCACCGGAACCCTGGCGCGCTTCGTCGGCTTGCGCAGCGGAAACGGCCCCGGCAGCGGGGAGCAGGACCGTGGCCACTGCTGCTGAAACGACCTGGAGGATTCGCGAGTACATGAGAAGTCCTACCTTTCAAGCGTGGGTCTGATCTGGTCATTCGTAAGATCGGAGGGCCCAGGGGTTCTGGGTATGGCTGACATGCTCGAGCCGGTGGATGGCTTAAAGGACTTG
>NZ_JBWKKU010000130.1:0-8548 GCF_056431445.1 Saccharopolyspora sp. NPDC045941 | reverse complement strand
CATCCACCGGCTCGAGCATGTCAGCCATACCCAGAACCCCTGGGCCCTCCGATCTTACGAATGACCAGATCAGACCCACGCTTGAAAGGTAGGACAAGCATGACCCGCCGCCCCAACATCGTGATGATCCTGACCGACGACCACGCGTCGCACTCCATCGGCGCGTACGGCTCGGTCGTCAACCGCACACCGAGGATCGACGAGATCGCCGAACACGGCTGGCGGTTCGACAACTGCTTCGCCACCAATGCCCTGTGCTCCCCGAGCCGGGCGTCGATCCTCACCGGCACCCACAGTCACGTCAACGGCGTCACCACGCTCGTCACGCCGATCGACGCGAGCCAGCCGACGTTCATCAGCCAGCTGCGCGAGGCCGGGTACCGCACGGCGATGATCGGCAAGTGGCACATGGGCGACGGCGAGGGACACGACCCGCAGAACTTCGACTACTGGGACGTGGTGATCGACCAGGGGGAGTACTGGAACCCGCGGTTCCTGTCCGCCGACGGCCTGCGCACCGTCGAGGGCTACGCCACGAACATCATCACCGACCTGGCGCTGGACTGGGTCGACAGCCTCGACGGCGACGATCCGTGGTGCGTGCTGATCTACCACAAGGCGCCGCACCGGCCGTGGGAGCCGGACGACAAGCACCAGGGCATGTACACCGATCCGGTGCCGCTGCCCGAAACCTTCCACGACGACTACGCCACGCGCTCGTCCTCGGCGCGGCGGGCCGCGGTCCGGCTCGCCGAGAACCTCAACGAAGAAGATCTCAAGGTCGCCCCGCCCGAGGGACTGAGCTACGACGAGCTGGCGATCTGGAAGTACCAGCGGTTCATGGAGGACTACCTGGCCTGCGTCGCGAGCGTCGACGACAACGTCGGCCGGGTGATCGACTGGCTCAAGCAGCGCGGCGACTTCGCCGACACGCTGCTGATGTACGCCTCGGACCAGGGGTTCTTCCTCGGTGACCACGGCTGGTTCGACAAGCGCTTCATGTACGAGGAGTCGCTGCGGATGCCGTTCGTGCTGAGCTATCCCCGGCGGCTGGCCGCGGGTGCGGTGTTCTCCGACATGGTGACCAACGTCGACTTCGCCCAGACGATCCTCGACGCGGCGGATGTGCCGCACCACCCTCGCATGCAGGGGCGCAGCTTCTGGCCGGACCTGCTCGGCGCGCCGGCACAACCGCCGGCCGTAGGGATCTACTACCGGTACTGGGAGCACGACGACAAGTTCCACAAGGCGCCCGCGCACTACGGCTACCGCACCGAGCGGTACAAGCTCATCTACTTCTACAACGACGGGCTCGGTCTGCCCGGCACCGGGCCGTTCACCTACCCGCCGGAGTGGGAGCTCTACGACATGGCGGCCGATCCGCACGAACTGCACAACGTCCACGACGACCCCGCGTATCGCGAGATCGGCGAGGAGCTCAAGGCCGCGATGTGGCGGGAGCAGGCCCGGCTGGGGGACAAACCGCATCCCAGCCAGCCGCAGCCGGCGGGGGTCTGAGTTCAGCCGCGCTGGTACGACCAGCGGGACCGGGTTGCTCGTCCTCGGGAAGTTACTGTGAAGCGTGAGCTGGGAGGTTTGTGGCGTGTCTTCTTGTTGTCCCCCGCCGCGGTCCGGATCCGAATCCGTCGCCGTCGAGCTGGTGGGCCCCGGCGGCGGCGTTGACTCCACGGGGCTGATCACCTTGCCGGGCGGGACGTTCCGGATGGGCACGGACGACGAGGACGGCTTTCCCGAGGATCACGAGGGGCCGGTCCGCGAGGTGACGGTCGAACCGTTCGCGATCGACGCCTGCGCGGTGTCCAATGCGCAGTTCGCGGAGTTCGTCGATGCCACGGGGTACCGCACGGAGGCGGAGCAGTTCGGCTGGACCTATGTGTTCGCGAAGTTCGTGCCGGGCGACCTGCGCAAGGTCTCGCCGCGTCCCCAGCAGACGCCGTGGTGGTGCGGGGTGGCGGGTGCGTACTGGCGCGCGCCGGAGAGCCCGGGAAGCACCGTCGACGACCGCTGGGATCACCCCGTGGTTCACGTGTCCTGGCATGACGCGATGGCGTACTGCCAGTGGGCGGGCCGCCGGTTGCCGACCGAGGCGGAGTGGGAGTACGCCGCCCGCGGCGGCCTGGACCAGGTGCGCTATCCGTGGGGCGACGAGCTGACCCCGAACGGCGAGCACCGCTGCAACATCTGGCAGGGCAAGTTCCCGGTGCGCAACACCGGAGAGGACGGGTACGTCGGCACCGCACCGGTGAACGCCTTCCAGCCCAACGGGTTCGGGCTCTACAACGTGTCGGGCAACGCGTGGGAATGGTGCGCCGACTGGTTCGACGACCACCGCACGGCACGCGCCATGCGCGGCGGCTCGTACCTGTGCCACGACTCCTACTGCAACCGCTACCGGGTCGCCGCCCGCACCGCGAACACCCCGGACAGCTCCAGTGGCAACCTCGGCTTCCGCACCGTCGCCGACGTCTGACACCCCGACTGCACGCCCCGACCGGGGATCGCCGATCGGGCCTTGACCGGGTATTCCACACGTGCGGCCAGGTAGAGCGCGGCAACCAGGGGCGTCGCGATCCCGCCGTGGCTGAGCGCGTCTCTCGGGGTGAGCGCGCTCACTGTCGTGCGTGCGGAAGGCAAACTCTTAGCGGCGGCGTTACGCCAGATCAGGTCCGCCCGTTCTTCCGAGATCTACCGGGTTGGGTGGAGGAGGATCTTAGGCGAGGCCGCAACGCTGGGGGTGGTTGGGTGATCCGCGAATATACCCCTCGAGGAAATGAAACCGGAAGGATGCTCCGTCGAACGAGAAGAGCCCCTGGGGGCTTCGCTGAATTTCTACGAGAAGAGCTGGACGTGGCACCGCATGTGGTTGTGCGCGTCAGGGTGTTCAACGCTGCGCGATGCTCGTGCTCGCCAAGAGGGCGGCGGCTTGCGCGATGTCGTTGGTGGTGGACCAGCGTCCGAGGGTGAGTCGGAGCGCGGATCGGGCGCGGCCCAGGCACGTGCCCATGGCGGTGAGCACAGTAGACGGTTGGGTTTCGCCTTCGTGGCAGGCGGATCCGGTGGATGCGGCCAGCTCGGGTGTGGCTGCGAGGATCTGATTGCCCTGCGTGCCGTCGATGCTGATGTTGAGGGTGTTGGGCAGGCGTTGTGCCGGGTGGCCGTTGAGGTGTACGCGGCCGGGGAGTCGCTGGTCGAGCTCGTCGTGGAGCATGTCGCGCAGTTGTTCCAGCCGCACTTTCTCCTCGTCGAGGTTGTCGTGGGCGAGCTGGGCGGCGTGCCCGAAGGCGACGATGAGGGCGACGTTCTCCGTCCCGGCTCGCAGCCCGCGTTCTTGCCCGCCTCCGCAGATGGCCGGTTCGAGCGTGAGCCCCTGCCGGAGGTGGAGGGCGCCGATGCCCTTGGGAGCGTAGAACTTGTGGCCGGTGACGGTCAGCAGGTCGACGCCGAGCTTGTGGACGGACACGCCGATTTTGCCGGTGGTTTGGGCGGCATCGGTGTGGAAGAGGGCGCCGCGGTGGTGGGCGCGGGCGGCGAGTTCCGCGATCGGCTGGATGGTGCCGGTTTCGTTGTTGGCGTGCATGATCGACACGAGGACGGTGTCGTCGGTGAGCGCGGCGTCGAGGTCGGCGGGATCGACCAGTCCGTCCGAGGTGACCGGTAGGTGGGTGACGCGGAAACCGTGCAGTCGGGCGAGAGCGTCGCAGGCGGCGAGGACGGCGGGGTGTTCGGTGGCTTGGGTGATGATGTGGTTGCCGTGGTCGCGGTGGGCGAGGGCGGCGCCGCGGATGGCGAGGGTGTTGGCTTCGGAGCCGCTGCTGGTGAACACGATCTCCTCGGGCGTGGTGTCGAGCAGCCGCGCGAGCGAGGAGCGGGCGGTGTCGATGGCGGCGCGGGCGCTGCGGCCGTAGTGGTGGCCGCTGGAGGGGTTGCCGAAGTGCTCGGTCAAGTACGGCCAGCACGCCTCGGCTACGCGGGGGTCGATGGGTGTGGTGGCGTTGTAGTCCAGGTAGATCGGGTTGTCGTGGAGTCCGGCGGGGATGCTGATAGCACTACCTTCTTTCATGGCCGGGACCTCCGGGGAACGCTTTTGATGCTTGTCCTTCGAGGACTCATGGGGTGTCCTCGGCAGCGCGGTGGGTTCGGGGGTGGGTTTCGTACATGCGGATCGCGATGCTGACCGCGGAGGCGAGGCTGATGACGGCGGCGGCCCAGACGGCGGCGCGCAGGTCCCAGAGGTCGGCGACGATGCCGCCGAGGACGGCTCCGGCGGCGTAGCCGCTGTCGCGCCAGAGCCGGTAGACACCGACGGCGCGGGCTCGCCAGCTGGGGTGGGCGACGTCGCCGATGGCCGCCAGCAGTGTCGGGTAAACCATCGCAGTGCCGGCCCCCAGCAGGACGGTGGCGATCGCCCACGCGGGGAAGCTGTTGGCTGCGGCGATGAGGGCCAGCGCGGCTGCTTGGGTGAGCATGCCGGTGGCGATGAGGTGTTTGCGGCCCCATCGGTCGGACAGCGCTCCGGTGGCGAGTTGCCCGATTCCCCAGACCGCGGGGTAGAGGGCTACCAGGAGTCCGACGCGGTCCACGGCCAAGCCGGCGCTGGCGAAGAGCAGCGGGAACAGCCCCCAGGACAGGCCGAAGTTGAGGTTGTTGACCAGGCCGGCCTGGCTGGCCGAGGACAGGGCCGGGTCGGTGAACGTGGTGCGGGCGAAGACCTGCCGGTTGGTCAGGCTGGTGTGCCCCGTGGTGGGGCTGGTGGTGGCGTGCTGGGCGGCTTCCAGGCGGGCGTGATCGCGGGTTTCGCGAACTGCCAAGGCCGAGAGGCCGAGGCCGAGCGCGACGTAGAACGCCCCGAGCAGGAACGGTGTGGGGCGGAGCCCGTATTGCTCGGCGAGATGGCCCGCGAGTGCGGAGGTGATGGCGACTGCCCCATATCCGGCGGCTTCGTTGAAGCCCATGGCCAGCCCTCGTTGCCGGGGACCGACGAGATCGACCTTCATGATCACCGTCGTCGACCAGGTCAAGCCCTGGTTGATGCCCAGGAGGAGGTTCGCGGCCACGATCCAGGCCCAGTCTGGTGCCCAGATCAGCATCAGGGGCACGGGGATCGCGATCAACCACCCGGCGACCAGGACAGGTTTGCGGCCGAAGCGGTCGGACAAGGTACCGGCGAAGTAATTCGTCGCAGCTTTGCTGAGTCCGAACACGAGCACGTAGGTCAGCAGGAAGGTGTAGCCGACCAGGTGGAATTCCTGCTTTGCCAGGAGCGGGAGCACGGTCTGCTCTTGGCCCACCATCCCGCCCACCAGGGCGTTGACCGCCACGAGCAGGCTGAACTGCGCGAGGTTGGCGCGCAGGCCCAGTCGCAAGCCGGTGGTGCTCATGCTCAGACCTCCAGCGGCCGACCGGTGACCTTGGCCCAGTCCTCCGGGCAGCCTTGCAGAACCGCCAGATCGCGGTGCCCGGCCCGTTCCAGGAGGCTGGCCCCTCCCATCGCCCGCTCGCCGTGCCCGCACATTTCATCGCCCTGACCTTGTTATACACTATTCCACGGAAGATTGGAGTATCGATGGGTGATCGAGGCGCGAAGACGGCCCTGTTCGATCAATTCGCCCGCGTCGGCAAGGCACTGGCCAGCGGGAAGAGGCTGGAGCTGCTCGACCTGCTCGCCCAGGGCGAGCGCACGGTCGAAGCGTTGGCGCGCGCGGCGCAGTTGGGGATGACCACCGCCTCCGCGCACCTGCAGACCCTCAAGCAGGCGAACCTGGTCGCCACCCGCCGGGAAGGCACCAAGATCTACTACCGCCTCGCAGGCACGGACGTCGCAGCCCTGTACGCGCTGGTGCGCGCCGTCGCTCATGCTCACCTGCCCGACGTGGAAGCGGCCCGCGCCGCCTACCTCGGCCCTGATGATGCCGAGCACGTCAGCCGCGAGGAGCTGCTCCGCCGGGCCCAGCTCGGCGACGTGGTCGTGCTCGACGTGCGTCCGAGCGAGGAGTACGAAGCCGGGCACATCCCGGGCGCGGTGTCGATCCCGGTGGACGAACTGGCCGACAAACTCGGCGACATCCCGGCCGATCAAGAGATCGTCGCCTACTGCCGCGGCAGCTACTGCGTGCTCGCCCACGATGCCGTGCGCCTGCTGACCGCCCACGGCCGCAACGCCCGACGGCTCACCGACGGGATGCTCGAATGGCAACTCGCCGAGCTGCCCGTGGAAACGGAGGCGCAGTGACCGTCGATCTGGGACACGCTCAGCGCACGCACTGGCAGTCCGCCTACGAGGCCAACCCCCACATGTACGGAAACGAGCCATCCGAGGCCGCCCGGCACGCGGCCGACGTCTTCTCAGGCCATGGCGGCACCACCGTCCTTGAACTGGGCGCCGGACACGGTCGCGACACCCTCTACTTCGCTCGGCGCGGATTTGCCGTGCACGCCATGGACTTCAGCCGCACCGGCTTGGCCCAGTTGCACACGCGTGCCCACCAGGACGGCCTGGCCGGGAACATCACCACCACCGTCCACGACGCCCGCACCCCGATCCCGCTTCCCGATGAAAGCGTGGACGGCGTCTTCGCGCACATGCTGCTGTGCATGGCACTGTCCACGGCCGAGATTCACCGCCTGGTCACCGAAATCCGTCGCGTACTGCGCCCAGGCGACCCCCTGGTCTACACCGTCCGCCACACCGGTGATGCCCACTACGGCACCGGCATCGCGCACGACGACGACATCCACGAACACGGCGGCTTCGCCGTGCACTTCTTCGGTCCCGCTCTGGTCGAAACTCTCGCACAGCAATGGAACCTGGCCGAGGTCCATGCCTTCGAGGAAGGCGAGCTTCCCCGCCGGCTGTGGCGCATCACCCAAACCAAACCCCGCTGACCTGCGCATCGGTGAAGCCGCGTGATGCGCTTGCGGTCCCTGCCCGAAAGGCACCCCGTGACCCCTGCTGTTCACCCAGCCCAAAAGCGCATCCTCGGCGTGCTCGTGACGGCCCAGATCCTCAGCGGAGCCGGTCTTGCCGCCGGCATCACCGTCGGCGCCCTGCTCGCCCAGGACATGCTCGGCAGCACCAGCCTGTCCGGGCTGCCCAGCGCACTGTTCACCGTCGGCTCCGCTGCTGCCGCGGTCATCGTCGGACGCATTTCGCAGCGCCTAGGCCGCCGCGCCGGGCTCTCGGTCGGATACCTGGCCGGCGCGGCAGGAAGCCTCGGGGTCGTCGCCGCCGCCACTACCGGCAGCGTGTTCCTGCTCTTCCTGTCGCTGTTCGTCTACGGCGCGGGCACCGCCACCAACCTGCAGGCCCGCTACGCCGGAGCCGACCTCGCCTCACCACAGCACCGCGGGCGGGCCGTGAGCACAGTCCTGGTGGCCACCACCGTGGGGGCGGTTGCCGGACCGAACCTGGTCACCGTGACAGGTCAGCTAGCCGACGCCCTCCACATCCCACGTCTGGCCGGTCCCTTCATCCTGGCCGCGCTCGCCTACACAGCTGCCGGCGCCGTGCTGTGGACCATGCTGCGTCCCGACCCCCTGACCACCGCACACGCTCTCGCCGCGAACGCGACAGATTCCGGCGAGAAAACCCTGGAACGGGAAGCGACCCAACCTCGAAACGGGCACAGCACGCACCTGATGCTGGGTGCGGCCGTCATGGTGCTCACCCAGCTCATCATGGTCGCCATCATGACCATGACGCCCATCCACATGCAGCACCACGGCCACGATGTCAGCGCGGCAGGCCTGGTCATCGCCGTCCACGTGGCCGGGATGTACCTCCCATCCCCGTTCAGCGGACTGCTCGTCGACCGCTTCGGACGACTGACCGTGGCCGCCGCCTCCGGACTCACCCTCCTCGGCGCCGGCCTACTCGCGGCCCTGGCCCCGCCGCATTCAGTCGGACTGCTCGCGCTCGCGCTCGCGCTGCTCGGACTCGGCTGGAACTTCGGACTGATCAGCGGCACCGCGATCATCACCGACACCGTCCCCCTGACCACCCGCGCCAAGACCCAAGGCACGGTCGACGTCGCGATCGCCCTTGCCGGAGCCGGAGGCGGAATGGCCTCGGGCCTCATCGTCGCGACAAGCAGCTACACCACACTTGCCGCCATCGGCGGTTTCCTCGCCCTAGCAATCATCCCCGCCGTGGCCTACACGGCCCGCCCATCCCATCAATGATCCGGCCCTAGCCGGAAGGTGTGTCCCCGGCCGTGCAGCCCTCGCGGGCGACGGCCGTTCCCCTGGCCTCGGCGGTTTCGCGGTCGGCGCGCAGTTCATTGATCTGCTGCGGCAACGAGGACTACGACACCGACCACGTGACCTGCGCCCTGCGCAACGCCGTCCGTCAACTCCGCGCCCGCGAACCGGAAAACCCCGCTACTGGTCCGCCCACGTCCACATCGGGCCGTGAGCGGTTCGGGGCGCTATAGCACCCTATAAAACTGACGGAGATGGTTGACACCCGGGCCTGATGATCATAGGGAGATCCGGGTGAGTGAACCCCAGTTGGACCGCGAGGTGCGTCGAC
>NZ_JBWKKU010000129.1:0-8556 GCF_056431445.1 Saccharopolyspora sp. NPDC045941 | reverse complement strand
CCCCTCCGCCGTGTATTGGACATACATCAGGAGGGGCACCCACAGACCAGGAAGCCTCTGAGGTTCCGCCACCCGCACCGCCACGCAAAACGAGGTTGGAAAAACCTCATTTAATCCCCGCTCAGCTCGACGAACCCTCTTGCCCGTTCAAGATCGACCCCACCGGCCGCGACGTCTACGCCGAGGCCGCCGGCATCCGACGACAAGGCCCCGCAGCGCGGTGGAACTTCCTGGTGGAGTGGTGGCGTGGGCGGTAACCAGCCACGATCTGCTTAAGCGGCTGCTAAGTGCACGCGTTTCCAAGGACGCCCGGCAGCACTGGCGTGCTTTCATCAACGGCGCGATCACCGAGGAATGGCCGCTGCATATCTACGTCTCGGTGCCTAGCATGTTCACCGCCTACGGCAGTGAGCACCGACGGCGTTCGCTGCTGTTCCGCATCCGCCGCGACGCCTTCGACCACACGGGGAACCGTGTGTCCAAAGAGGTCGTTCACGGTGTCACCAGTCTGACCGCCGAACAAGCCGACGCCGATTGCCCACGTCATCCGCCTGCACTGGGGAATAGAAAACAAGAACCATTGGGTACCAACACGTCTACACCGGCTCAGGCGTCCACGTCATGGCCACCTTACGCAACCTCACGCTGGGCTTATTACGCCTGGCCGGGATCACGCAAATAACCCGAACCCTGGAACGTATCGCTGCCGACCGAACCAGAATCCTTCCACTCATCGAGGCCGCCACCAGCGCAAACCAACTTTGACGTTCCCCTGACGACTACCTCGAGTCACCGATGCTTACCCGGAAAGACTCAGCATAAGCGGCCGCTACCATCCCAAATCATCCCGGCCAGCCGAACTGCCCAAATGGTCATGCATTAGTGGACATTAGGGCACAGTCGCGACCAAACGGTATCGTCTCTGACGAAAAGAGCGCCAGAATTCGCCTCGTAATCGCGACCAACCACATTTGGCCCGGTTGGCGGCAGATCAATGCCCCAAGCGCGCACCTGGGATAGACCGATTTTCGCATACCGAAAACGGAGAACGTTGCTGGAGGTGGAGACAGGGAGCGCCTTGGCCAAACCTCTGGCTTCCCTGCAAGATTTCCTCGCGATCCCGTTAATTGCGCGCGAAGCGGCGACCAATGATGCTCATTTCTCAATACAATACTGCCGGGTACGCCGGCGTTGAGCGCATTTATGGTGCAGCTCGTCGGTACTTCATCGGTGCTGGCACGGATGACTCCCGCTAGGTCCATCAGACCAAGCTGGGAAGCCTCTGAACCATACGGAGGAACCTCAATCACCGAAACGAAAGGAACTATGGGAGTGTCAATCGGTCAGCGGGTTCTTCGAGTTAGCGATGAACAAGTAAGGGTCTTTGCGGAGGCCAGTGGAGACATCAACCCGCTCCACACGGATGTCCAGTATGTCCGCAGGTGCACGAGTTTTCCGCAGCCCATCGTGCACGGCGCGTTGGTGGTGATGCACGCGCTAGGTACGTGGATCGAGTCGGCTCAGCTGCCGAACGACCGTTGGCTCCGGGCGCGTTTTCACGGCCCTGTCCTGCCCGGCGCCGAGTACACCGTGACGATGCCGGAGGCTGCGACTCGGTTTGAGGTCTGGGCGGCGGAGAACCTGGCGGTCGAGATTGACCTGGAGAACGTCGGTGACGAGCGTGTTGATCGAGAGCTCTCGAACGTCTCCGACGTGAAGAGCTTGGGTGACGGGCCAACACAGTGGACCATCGATGAGATCTCCGAGGGATTGACTTTGGAGATCCCCTTTGGCGGCGACGTCGGAGACCTTCACGCAACGCTGCGCGGTTACGGGGCAGATGCGGACGGAAGCATCGGCCAGCACGTGACGTTGCTGTCCTGGGCCAGTTACGTAGCAGGCATGCATCTCCCGGGACGGGAGGCGATGATCACCGGATTGTCGGTGTTGCCGGACGGCGCGCCGAATCTGGCGCAAGGCGTTGGTCGTGTCGAGGTCACCGCGGTGGACCGACGGTTTGGACTGGTGAAACTCGCAGGGGCCCTGGGCGGGGTCGGGCAGGTGCAGCTTTCGGTATTGGTGCGGCAGCTGCCCGCAGAGCTCGACCCAGCGCAGCTAACCGAACTTATTCCCCAAGTGCGGGCTCTGGACAACCAGGTCGCCGTGGTGGTCGGCGGCAGCCGGGGACTGGGAGCGAGCCTGGTTCAAGGGATGGCGCTACAGGGTGCCGAGGTCTATGCCCTCTATCGCGATTGTGGAGCCGAGGCCCAGCAAGTTCGCGACGCGCTAGGTGCCGACGCGGAACGAGTCCACTTGGTGCAGGCAGACGCGTCCAATGCCGATCAGCTGGCAGAACTGGGCGATCACATCAGAGCAAGGCACGGGGGCTTGGACGTGCTCGTGCTCAACGCTTTCCCGACGGTGCACCCAGGCATGACTGGTGACGCCGCGCAAGCATGGCAGGAAAGCGCTCTTCAGCTAGTGCACACGCCTCTGGAGAGGTTGGGCGAACTGGTCGAACAGCGTGCTGGACAGATCATTCTGATCTCCAGCGAGTATGTCACCTCATGCCCCACCGGGTTGGAGCACTACGCCGTTGCCAAACAGGCGGCCGAGGCAATGGTCAAAAACACGATCACGAACAAGTCCAGTACCAGAGGTGTGATCGCGCGCCCGCCGCGGCTGGCCACAGCTTACGCGAGCGGGGTTCTCCCCGGGATGCGCGTCGAACCGGTCACCGCCGGCATCATCAACGCGCTCTTGAAGCCAGGTACGGCGGGTACGGCGACCGTGCTTGAAGATTTCGCCCAGCCGGCCGATCTCCCTTCAGAGTCGCAGAAAACCGGCAAGAATTCTTCGCGGCTTGCGGTGGCCGCCACGTTCACCATCGATCCGCTGCAGCCGCCCCTTGACGCCTGGTTGCAGCGCCTCGGACTCGAGTGGGAATTGGAATTCTCCCCATATGGTCAGATTTTCCAGCAGCTCCTCGCGGTCGATAGCGCGCTTAGCGGGGCGACGGCGGCAGCGCTGTTGGTGCGCTTCGCCGACTGGGATGAGGCCGGAATCGAGAAAACGATTGAGGAGTTCGCGGCTACAGTCCGGGCTTGGGCCGAACGCGGCACCAACCTGGCAACCTTGCTCATCCAGGTATGCCCGAGCCCGGAGCCGCACGCGGATTTGGATGAAAAACGTCATGCCCTGCTCTCGGAGCTGCTGGACGGGTTGCGCGGCGTGCACGTACTCGACTGCGCCACTTGGCATGGTGGACTGTCTCCAGAGCCAGGTAATGTGCACGACCCGGCGCGGCTTCGTATTGCGCACATGCCCTACACCAGTGAGGGTTACACCGCCCTTGCCACTGGCCTCGCGCGGACGCTGCACACTGTTGCTGCACCGCCGTTCAAGGTGCTCGCGCTTGACTGCGACAACACCCTGTGGGACGGCGTCGCAGGGGAAGACGGGCCGCAGGGGTTGCGGATGCGCGATGGGCACTACCGGCTCCAGCATTGGGCAGCGGACCTTTCGCGGAATGGCGTCCTCGTGTGCCTGGTGAGCAAGAACGATCCCGCTCTTATCGGGGAAGTGTTCGCCACTCGGACCGATATGCCGCTGCGTCCGGAAATGCTGGCCGGGCAGGCCGTCTCGTGGGAACCGAAGTCGGCCGGCCTCATCCAACTCGTCGAAGGTTTCGGGCTGGGGCTCGACAGCGTGGTGTTCCTGGACGACAACCCACTCGAAGTGGCGGAGGTACAAGCCAATTGCCCTGGGGTGCTTGCGTTGACCGTACCCGCCGAGCCCGACTTACTGCCTGACTTCGCGGCACGGGTCTGGGCGTTCGACCGCTTGGAGACCACCGACGAGGACCGCGCGCGCACCCGCTCTTATGTCAGTCAGCAAGAGCGCTCTCAGCTTCAGCGCACGATGAACTTCGCGGAATTCATGGCCAACCTGCAGTTGCAGGTGGACATAGCTCCGGCAGCTGATGCCGACCTTCGGCGAGTTGCCCAGCTCACCCAACGGACCAACCAATTCAATGCCAGCGTCCAACGTCGCCAGGAGTCGCAGTTGCAAGTGCTCCTCAAAGACGAACGGGCGGGTTGCCTGGTGGTCCGCGCCAAGGACCGTTTCGGTGATTACGGTACCGTTGGTACCACGATCTACCAGCAGGACGCGGACGAGCTTGTGGTCGACACCTTCCTGCTTAGCTGCAGGGCACTCGGCCGCGGGGTCGAGCACCGCATGTTGGCCGTTCTCGGTGAGCTTGCAATCAAATCAGGTTGCGAAACCGTGCGAATTCCGTGCAAGCGTACTGACCGGAACCTCCCGGTCCGAAAGTTCCTGGGCTCACTCAGCGCGCCCGAGCCACTGGTCGACGACGGTGCTTTTGACGTCACCCTCAGCGCGGTCGAAGCCAGCAAGGTTCACTTCGATCCTGCCACGATGGATCAGGCCGCTCCCGCGGCGAGTTCCACATCGTCGATACCGCAGACGATTGGCACAACGAGATTGAAAGCTCTGCAAACAATCGCGGAAACCCTGCATGAGCCGGGAAACGCGGCCGACTACCTCGTTGGCCGAGGCGCGTCGACCAATGCCACGGCCCCTCCCACATCGCAGGCAACTCAGGCCGAGGTCGACAACGATGCACTGCGGACGATCGTGCATGTTCTCGCTGAAGTCGCTAACCTACCCCAGCAAAGCCTCAACGCCGACACCCATGTACCAGGGCTCCGCCTGTCCTCGATGACCATGGTGGAGGCAGTGGTCGGACTCGGGAAGTACGTTCCCGAACTGCAGGTTGAGGAGCTTTACGAGCACGACACACTGGGTGAGCTTGCCGCGAGCCTGGCACCTCGCCTCACCGCCACTGCCCCGGTCACCGACGCCCGAGCTAGCACCGAGGTCGCCGCCGGCGACGTCGACGCCCAACCTGCTCCGGAACCAGGCGAAGTCGACCATCTCGTGGCGCGCGGACTGGATGCACTCCAGACCTTCGAGCAACTCTCGCAGCAAGAAGTCGATCACATCGTGCAGCAGGCCGCGCTCGCTGCCCTGAACAAGCATCTCGCGCTCGCTGCGCTGGCGGTCCAGGAAACCGGTCGTGGCAGGGTGGAGGACAAATCGACCAAGAACATCTACGCGGCCGAACACATAGCCAACGACCTCGCCGGGCTGAAAACAGTGGGGACCATCGCCCACGATGAACTCACCGGAATGACCCAGACGGCCAGTCCAGTGGGCGTCGTAGCGGCCATCACGCCTGTTACCAACCCCACCTCCACGGTCATCTTCAAGTCCCTCATCGCACTCAAGACACGCAATCCGATCATCTTCGCCTTCCACCACATGGCCCCCCGCTGCGGCGCCGAAGCGGCCCGAACCGTCCGCGACGCCGCGGTGGCGGCCGGCGCGCCGGGCGACTGCATCCAATGGATCGATAGCCCCACCCGCGCCGCGAATCAGGCACTGATGCGTCACCCGGGTGTCTCCGTCGTCCTCGCAACAGGTAGCAACGAGACGGTCGCAGCCGCCTATAGCTCTGGTAAGCCGGCAATCGGCGTCGGCGCCGGGAACGTACCCGCCTTTATCTCGGCTGACGCCAACCTCAAGCGTGCCGCCAACGACGTCCTTCTGTCGGTCACGTTTGACAACGGCACGGCCTGCTCGGCCGAGCAGGTGCTCATCGTCGAGGCCTCCCGGTACGACGAGACGCTGAGTGAGCTACAGCAGCTACACGCGCACCTTGCTACCCCAGACCAAAAACGGGCGCTGGAACGGCTCCTGTTCGGTACGGAGGCTGGTGCCGACGACGCGCCCACGGCCCGTCGCTCGCTGCTGGCGGTTGGCAAGTCACCTGCATGGCTCGCCTCCCAGGCCGGTTTCACCGTTCCCGAGAACACCTCGGCGATCCTCGTCGAAGTGTCCGACGTGGACGCTGCCGAGCCGTTGGTCCGCGAGAAGTCCTGCCCAATCCTTGCCGTACTTCCCGCCGATACCGCTGATCAGGCCATCGGGAAGGCGCAACGGGCCCTCGACCTGTGGGGCAGGGGGCACACTGCCGCCATCCACACCGCTGATCAGGATCTCGTCAATCGCTACCGCAACACGCTGAAGGCGGCCCGGATCGTCTGGAACGCTCCGGCGGCACAAGGCGCGATGGGAGACTTGTACAACGCATTCCGCCCATCGCTCACACTCGGCTGCGGTAGCTGGGGTGGCAACTCCATCGCCGACAACATCGGTGCGGTCCACCTGCTGAACATCCAGCGAACCGGGCGACGCACGAACAACATCCAATGGTTCAAGGTCCCACCGAAGATCTACTTCGAGCCGCATAGCTTGCGATACCTGGCGGACATGGCCGACGTGCACAAAGCGGTCATCGTCTCCGGCCGGACCATCGCCCGTCTCGGCTATCCCGGCAAAGTCGTCGATGTCCTCCGCCGCCGCGCCGAACCCGTGGACGTGAGGTTGATCGACTACGTCGAACCTGAGCCGACCGTTTCGACAATTCGCCGCGGTGCCGAAATGATGAGGGAGTTCAGACCAGACACGATCATCGCTATTGGGGGCGGCTCGTCGATGGACGCCGCCAAGCTCATGTGGCTGTTGTACGAACACCCCGACACCGACCTAGATCACGCGAAAACTCGCTTCAACGACATCCGCAAGCGCGCCTACCAGTTTCCGCCACTCGGCCGCGACGCTCGCTTGGTCTGCATCCCCACCACGTCGGGCAGCGGCTCAGAGGTAACGCCGTTCGCAGTGGTCACCGACCCCGATTCGGGACGCAAATACCCGATCGGCGATTACGCCCTGACCCCGAGCGTCGCGATAATCGACCCCACCTTGGTGACCGAAATGCCGAAGGGATTGGCAGCAAGTGCGGGCATGGACGCGCTCACCCACGCCACCGAGGCCTACGTATCAACATATGCCAACGACTTCACGGACGGACTGTGCATCCAAGCGATCAAGCTTCTCTTCGAGAACCTTGAAACTTCTGTTCGGAGCGGCGGCGACATCTTCATTGCGCGCGAGAAGGTGCACAACGCCAGCACGCTAGCAGGAATGGCTCTTTCCAATGCGTTCCTGGGTATCGTGCACGCCATGTCGCATACCATCGGGGCCACGTTCAGCCTGCCCCACGGTAGTACCAATGCGATCCTGCTGCCGCACGTCATTCGCTACAACGGGCAAAGCCCGACGAAGCTCACCGGTTGGCCGAAGTATGAGAACTACCGAGCCCCGCAACGTTTCCAGGACATTGCCCGCGTCCTCGGTCTGCCATCGCGAACGCCGGAGCAAGGGGTTGAATCGTATGCGGTTGCCATCGAGCGGCTCAGAGACGCCGTCGGTATCCCGCCCTCCTTCGCCGAAATCGGCGTCGAGGAAACGTCCTTCCTTGCCGCTTTGCCGACGCAAGCGATGAACGCCTATGAGGACCAATGTGCTCCGACCAACCCGCGTGCTCCCGTGCTCGACGACATGCAGAAGCTGATGCGCGATGCCTACTACTGCAGTAACCAGCAGAACTCTCCAGTGGATCCGAGCATTCCTACCTCGCGGAACGGACAAGTCCGAACGACGGCAGGCGCGTCACGCTAAGGCTCGATCTACCGGAGTTTCCGGGTAGTGGTTCGGTCGTGAGTAGGTGAGATGCCCTCTCGAGCTTGGACGATTGATCTTGCTGAAGGATCACTGCGTCTAACCGAGAGGGCATCTCTGGAGTGCCTTGCGACGTGAGGTCGCAGCCGTGGTGACTGACTGCGTCGATTGGAGGTTTGGCACTGTCGCAGACGTAGTCCGGGCCAGTGTCCAGGACTCGTCCCCGCCCAACACGCATGGCCCGGTAAGAGCTGGGCGCGAAGCTGCCAATATAAGACTGACGGAGATGGTTGACACCCCGGGTTTGATGATCTGGAGTTCCCCCGGGTGCGTGGATGCTGCGAGGTCTTGCACTGTAGTTGATGTGCGCCGGTGTTCGTGGTCGGCGGGGCTGAGGTAGCCCGGGGCGGAGTGTCTGCGGCGGTGGTTGTAGAAGGCGATCCAGCGGGAGACCTGCTGTCGGACCTCGGCTTCGCTGCTCCAGCAGGGTCGTCCATTGTGGAGCAGTTCGCGTTTAAGGGTGGCGAAGAACGCTTCCGCTAAAGCGTTGTCGTAGCTGGAGCCGATGCTGCCCATCGACCGCCGCACACCGTGAGGTTTACAGGCCTTGGCGAAGTCAGCCGAGGTGTATTGCGACCCCTGTCGGAGTGGAAGACCACGCCGTCGACGTCGCCGCTGCGGGCACGCACGGCGGCCCGCAGCGCATCGCAGACCAGCTCGGCCCGCAGGTGACCGGCGATGGACCACCCGATCAACCTGCGTGAGCAGATATCGATCACGGTCGCCTTTCGAAGGCCGTATCATCCCCACGAACGATCAGTACCCCCACGCACCGCGGTTACACCGTTCTCCTGGCTCTGTCGCTGGTTGCGTGATCAAGGACGCTGTGGGTAGTTATTGGTCGAGTAGGATTCTCTTTCGTAGCAAGGTGAAGCTTGCTTTGCCGTA
>NZ_JBWKKU010000128.1:0-8571 GCF_056431445.1 Saccharopolyspora sp. NPDC045941 | reverse complement strand
AACTCGCCCCGAAGACGTTCCACCGCACCAAGATCCACACCAAGATCATGAAGCATGCCCACCAACAAGATCAAGACTTAACGAAGTACTACTAGTGCCCGGCGCGGATGTCCTTCGTGGATCGATCGCAGACGGCCCGCCTCCCCTTGGGAAGGCGGGCCGCAGGGTCGAACCGCTACGCCACGGCTCCTCGTGCCGCTTCGGTGGCCTCGTGCAGTGAATCCACGAGCAGGTCGCGGTACTTCTCGGCCGTTGCCGGGTCGTGGCCGGTGATCGCGTCGTCGATCGCCGACAGCGGCTGGACCGCGTAACCCGTGTACAGGCCCGGCGCGTAGACCATGTGCTTGTACCAGTCCCGGCCCGGCAGGCCTTCCTGCTGGGTCAACGCGCGTTCCTGGGCGATCAGCGCGTCGTTGATGGCGTCGGCGCGCTCGCCGCGGGCGCCGTGCGCTTCGTCCTCCAGCCGTTTGGCCGCCGCGTGCCATTCCCGCGCCGCGGCGTACGCGGGGGAGAGGTCGACGACCTGGCCGCCGGCCTGCTTCTCGTCCAGGTCCCGCAGGTGGCCCTCGACCGCTGTCGCGTAGTCGGAGTAGAGCATCGGCGCTATGTCAGAACCGGCCATGCGCAACGTGAAAGTGCCCGCGTACGCGGCGGACGCCTCGTGGTACCGGTAACCGGGGTCGAGGAACTCGCGCATCATGCGCAGGTCGTCGTAGGCGCTGTGGTACTCGCCGCTCGGCGTCGACGTGCCGAACTCGGCCGAGGAGATGCCGAGGTGGTCCAGGAACGGCGTGTAGTCCGAGCCGCTGCCCAGCCGGTCCGGCACCGGGTTCTGCTCGCCCGAAGCCTGCTGCCAGTTCCGGTACAGCGTGCCGTGCTCGGGATCGCGGACGTCCTTGGCGATGTCGGCCAGCACCGCGTCGAGCGCGGGGACCGAGCCCGCGGAGAAGTCCTTGCCGCCGCCCGCGCCGTCCATGTTCAGGTACACCAGGGCGTTCTCCAGCAGGTCGGCGCGGTGCTGTTCGACCCATTCGGTCGCGCCCAGCAGCCCGTACTCCTCGCCGTCCCAGCCGGCCAGCACGATGGTCCGCTCCGGTTGCCAGCCGCGGTCGCGCAGTTCGGCCAGCGCCCGCGCCGCTTCCATCAGCGTCGTCCACCCCGACACGTCGTCCTTGGTGCCGTAGGTCCAGGAGTCGTAGTGCGCTCCCAGGACCACCTTCTGCTCCGGGTGCTTCGAGCCGGGGATCTCGACGATCACGTCGTTGACCGGGATCTGCCGGTAGTCGATGTCCAGGTCGAGGTCGACCCGGGTCGGCCCGGGGCCCACCCGGTAGGTCAGGTCGAGGCCGCCTTGCCATTCGGCCGGCGCCTCCGGGCCTTGCAGCGCGGCCAGCAGGTGCTGTGCCTGGCCGTAGGAGATCGGCGTGGTCGGCACGCTCGTCATGTTCTCCGCGTCCGGCGGATCGAGGCGCGGGGTGCCCTGTGTGGACGGTCTGCCCGGCGTGAGCGGGTCGCCCGGGTACTGGAAGATGTACTGCACGCTGCCGCGCTGGATGCCGTCGGCATTGCGCCACGGCCCGTCCGGGTAGACCTCACCCCGGGTGAAGCCGTCGTCCGCGGGGTCGGAGTACAGGATCACGCCCGCGGCGCCGTGCTCTTCGGCGACCTTCGACTTCACCCCGCGGAAGCTCTGCCCGTAGCGGGCCAGCACGATCTTGCCCCGGACGTCGACGCCCATCTCGGCGAGCCGCGCGTAGTCGTCCGGCAGGCCGTAGTTGACGTAGACGACGTCCGAGATGGCTTGCCCGGCCGGCGAATAGGCGTTGTAGCCGACGACGACGTCCTCGAAGTTCTCGTGCCAGGGGTAAGGAGGTTCCTTCACCTCCAGCTCCCGCCGCTGCGGGCCGGTCATGGTCACCGCGATGTGCTGCGGCACCGAGGCGTAGACGCTGTAGCTCTCCAGCCTCGCGTTCAGGCCCCACCTGGTCAGCTCGTCCACCGAGTAGTTCGCCCTGCGCTCGGCGCCTTCGGTGCCGACCCGGCCGGGGTAGGTGGACATCGCTTCGCTCATCCGCGCCGCGCTGTCGGCATCGACCTCCCGCTGCAGCGCCCGCTCCCAGGACCGCAGGTCACCGGGTCCGCCCTGGGCGGTCGCCGGCGAGGTCTGCGCGGTGAGCCCGACCACGAGCGCCGTGGCCAACGCCGCCGAACCGAACAACCACCTGCGGGGCCGGAGCGGTGCGTGCTGGGACATCCGTCCTCCTGAATGCCGTGGCATGCAGCGAGCAAGATTCGGTTAGCAAGACGAAAGGTACAAAGGGCTATCCGGGCCGCACAACGATCATCACTCGTTTGCCCGGGCTACTCCTCGGTCGGGCCACCGGCGATGCCGAGTCGGGTGCACGTCGGGGCGTCCAGGTAGTCCAGGGCCAGGCGGCGGAAGACGTAGTCCGGGAAGGAGTGGGCGTAGACGATGTCCGCATCGGACACCGGGCCGCGCGGCTCGAACTGCATGCCGGCGTACTTCGCCACGTAGGTCTCCAGCGGCACGCCGTGCTGCAGCCCCAGCGAGACGGCGGCGAACAGGCTGTCCAGGAAGCCGCTGAGCGGGCTGCCCTGCTGCTCCACGCTCACCCAGACCTCGCCGAGCTTCCCGTCCGGGTAGGCGTTGGTGGTCAGGTGGCCCGTGACGCCGCCGATGTCGAACCGGAGGGTGTAGCCGCGGCGGCGGCGCGGCGGGTGCTGCCGGGCAGCGCTCTGATCCATCCGGATGACCCGGCGCCTGCGGCGTGCCGGGGCGTCGGTGCGGGCCATGCCAGGGGGCGCTCCTTCGTGAGGTCGTCCTATATGGACAATGCGGGACGGTACCGCAGCGCTGCGCCACCGCCGCGCCCGGGCGGCCGCTTCACGCCCGGCGCCGCGCGCGCAGCGCCCCGTTCGACAGCACCACATCAGTGCCGAACTCGGCGCTGATCCGGGCCAGGGTGGCGCGGAGCCAGTCGGCGTCGGCGGCCGGTGCGGGGTGCAGGTACATCTGCCTGGCCTGCATCGGGAGCATGCGCAGGTCGACGAGTTCGCCGCCCGCGTCCAGCGACGCGAAGAACAGCAGGCGCAGATCGTCGCGGTACTGCTCGTAGCCCGGGATGCCCTCGTAGTCGTCGATGAAGTCGCCGCAGCCGTAGAGCACGAGCCGGTTGTGGTAGATCTCGATCGGTCGTGGGTGGTGCGAGGAATGCCCGTGCACCACGTGCACGCCGCCGTCGATCAGCCGGTGCGCGAAGCGGACCTGGCCGGCACCGACGCGGTACTGCCAGTTCGTGCCCCAGTGCAGCGAGACGACCACGATGTCGCCGGGCCGGGTCCGCTCGCGGATCTCGCCGGCGATCTCGGCGGCGCGCCGGTCGGAGAGGTCCGGCAGGAAGTTCACGCCCGACCGCTTCGCGGTCGCCGCCCAGCTCGCCGGGATGCCGCTGCACGCGGCGCCGTAGCCGAAGACCACGACCCGGCCGCGCGGCGTGCCGATCACCGCCGGCCGGCGCGCCTCCGCCGCGTCGTGCCCGGCGCCCACCCAGCGCAGACCCGCCCCGGACAACGCGTCGAGAGTGTCGTCGAGCCCCCGGCGGCCGAAGTCCAGGACGTGGTTGTTGGCGAGGCTGCAGACGTCCGGATGCCCGGCGGTCAGGCAGCCCACGTTCGCCGGGTTCATCCGGTAGTGCACGCCCTTGCCCGGGGCGAACTCGCCGTTGCAGGTGATGCTGGATTCCAGGTTGATCACCCGCACGTCGGGCGCGGCGACGTCGAGGGCGCGCAGTGCGCCGCCCCAGGGCCAGGCGAAGCCGACGGGCTTCGTGATCGGGCCGTTGCGCGCCTCGGCCGCCGCGACGTAGCTGCGCGCGTCGTGCAGGTACGCCTCGTGCAGGCCCGGATCGCCGGGGTGCGGCAGGATCTGGTCGACGCCGCGACCTGGCATCACGTCGCCGCACAGGAAGAGCCGAATCGGGTCCATTGCGCTCACGGCGTCAGCACGATCCAGACCTGACCGGGCGCGGGCAGCAGCGGCTCGCCCGACGGGCCGGTGTAGGTGGCCGCGGCATCGGGGGCGGGCCGGGACCAGGTGCCCTCGAACGATCGCCCGTCGCGGAGCACCGAGACCGCGCCGCTGCCGACCGTTTCGGCGATCGGGGACGGGTTGCCCGCGGCGTCGCGGATCGCCGACTCGCGGACCTTGACCCGCTCGATCACCACCGTCGGCGGGCCGAGCCGCCCGCCGTCGACCGACGCGAACGGCGCCCCGTCCATCGAGGCCAGCCACCGGTGCTCCGCCTCGGACCACTGGAAGCCGACGGTGGCGGAGGGGAAGGTGACCTCGTAGTGGTCCGTCGGCGTGCCGCCGGCGGGGGCCGGCCCGGCGACGATCCGGTTCTGGCCCGGCCAGGGCGCGCCGGGCGGCAGCTTCGCCGGGTCGAGGAACAGGTTGTGCGGGGCGGTGCGCGACTCGTCGCGGGTGTAGGCGGCGGGCTGGTGCCCGTCGGAGGCGTCGGTCACCGGGGCCGCCGCGATGAGCGGCAGCAGTTCGGGAGCCGCACCGGAGTACGCGAGCGTCGGGTGGCCGAACTGGGGGAGCAGCACGGTGTCGGTCTCCCGCGCGCTTCGCACCGGCCCGATCGTCGGCGGCTGGTGCGAGGCGAAGATCGCCAGCAAGCGGCTGTAACCGCCCTCGACCGGCTCGACGTAGATCACGTCGGCGGCGCCGATGCCGACCGGTGGCCGGGCATCGGCCACGTTGTCGATCTTCACCGCGAGCACCGGCGGGCCCGGCGGCGGGATCCCGGCGGACGGCGGGGCGGTGCCGCTGGTGGCGGGCTGCTGTTCCGGCGGCGCAGGGGACCCGGCGCGCGGCGTCGAGAACAGGCCGCAGGCGGCCGTGCCGAACACCGCGAGCAGGATCAGCGCCGCTGCGAACAGCGTGCGCGTGCGCCCGCGTCGCATCGTTTCTCCCGGCAATCCCTCCGCGCTCCAGGCTACGCCCGCAGTGCGCCTGCCAGGGCGGGAAAGCAGGTCAGCGCCAGGCGAAGACCGGTTGCTCCAGGTCGGCGACGCGGGTGTCCCGGCCGTGCAGCACGACCTCGCGGAACTGGTGCAGGACCGCCGCCGTGGGGGCGTGCACGAGGGTGTCCAGCAGCGGCAGCTGGATGACCGGCCGGTCGGACTCGGCGATGGCCACGAACCGGGGCGCGACGTCCAGCTCGGACAGCGTCACCAGGTCCACCCGCGCGACCTCGTCCGGGTTCGGCGACAGCTCCGGCGCGGAGCCGATCCACACCACGATCGGCGCGATGACGTAACCGGAGCGCGTCGCGTAGTCGTCGAGCCGACCCAGCACGTCCTGCTCCCGCGCGGCCACGCCCAGCTCCTCGCGCAGTTCGCGCAGCGCGGCCTGCCGTGCGTCCTCGCCGGGATCGAGCCGCCCGCCCGGCAGCGCGAACTGGCCCGCGTGTGCGCGCAGCGTCGCCGCCCGGCGGGTCAGCCAGATGCCCAGCTCGCCGCCGTCGCTGGCCAGGGTGATCGCGACCGCCGCGGCCCGGCGGCCCTGCAACGGGATTCGCCTGGTGCGGAACCGGGCCAGACGGGCCGCGATCTGCCGGCGCGCGTCGTCCGGTCGCTGCGGGAGGGTGGCGAGTTCGTCGGCCATCGCGGTCCTTTCGGTCGGGCGCAGGGGGACCGGTCAGCCGGGTGGCAGGCCGCGGCCCAGCAGGTCGAAGGCCTCGTCCAGGAAGTCGTGCAGGTCGGTGTCCGGGTCGGCCTCGTGCCAGGACTGGATCGAACTGCGCATCGCCGTGATCGAGGTGGCCGCCAGCAGCCGGACGTACCGGTCCGCGCGGTCCCGCCCGAGCCGCTGCGCGAGGCCGTCGGCGAGCGCGGCCTCCAGGGCGCGCGAGGCGAGCACGATCCGGCGCAGCGCCTCGGGGTGGTCGCGCAGCAGCCGCGCCTGGTCGCGCCAGATGGGCGCGGCCATCGCGGCGTCGATGGCCTCGCCGAGCGCGACGTGCGCCACCTGCAGCGGCGAGCGCTCGGCGGGCTGGGCCAGGATTCGCCGCGCGGTGCTCGCGACGCTCTCCGGATCCCAGGGCACCAGCACCTCTTCCTTCGCGGTGAAGTAGTTGAAGAAGGTGCGCGGGGAGACCTCGGCGCGGGCGCAGATGTCCTCGACGGTGACCGCGTCCATGCCGCGGTCCAGGAACAGCCGGACGGCCGCCTGCTGCAGAGCCTGCCGGGTCGCCCGTTTCTTGCGCTCGCGCAGCCCGCACGCCCGCTCGGCATCCGCGCTGCTCGCGGCCGTCGTCCTGGCCATCCGGGGGGCGTCCGTTTCTCTCGTCGGGGCGGCCGTCTCAGCCTAGTGCCCGGTTTCCGGCATCTCCGGCAAACCGATGTTGCACCCGCGCATTTTTGCACAGACTGCAGAAATAAGTTAGGGTCGCTAACCGTCAATGGGGTAGTTCTCGCCCTCGGCCGGGCGATCCGAACCAGTGCAGCGCCGCACCCCCGTCCCGTCGTGAGGAGGCTTCTTGACCGAGGCACAGCCGAGCTCACTGGTGCGCACCCTGGCATCGGCGCTGTGGTTCCCGATGTTCTTCATCGTCGGATTCATGGTGTGCTACCTGCTGCCCTTCCACGCCCCGGCGCCTCACAACATGCCGGTGGCGGTGGTCGGCGACCAGGCGGCGCAGCACCTCGACGCCGCCTTCGCCCAAGCGATGCCCGGCGGCATCGACGTCACCGCGGTACCCGACGAGCAAGGCGCGCGCGACGCGATCCTGCAGCGCCAGGCCGTCGCCGCCTACGACCCCGCGGACGGGCAGCTGTTCTACGCGAAGGCCAACGGCTCGGCGCTGATGATGGTGCTGCAGCAGGTGTTCACCCCGATCGCCACGGCCGGCGGTCACCACCTGGCGCTCGTCGACCTCGCCCCGGCCGCGCCCGGCGACGTCATGGGCACCGGCCTCTTCTACGTCCTGCTGGCGATGAACATCCCGCCCTACATCACGGTGATGATGCTGCTGCGCGCCGCGCTGACCACCCGGCAGAAACTGCTGGCGCTGGCCGGAGTCGGCGCGTTCGCCTCCGTGGTGTGCTACTCCGCCGCGCTGTCGATGGACGTGATCTACGACGAACCGGTCCTGATGCTGATCGGCTTCCTGCTCACCCAGGCGGTCGCGTGGACGACGTTCGGGCTCGTGCCGTTCGTGAAGCAGTTCATCCCCGGCGTGGCCATGGGGCTGTTCGTGCTGCTGAGCATGCCCTCCAGCAGCGGCGCCATCCCGAAGGAACTGGTGCCGGTGTTCTTCCAGTCGCTGCACCGGTTCCTGCCGCTCGGGCAGGCCGTGGACTCGATGCGCGGCGTCCTGTACTTCAACGGCGCGGGAGCCCTGCCCGCCGTGCTCGGCCTGGTCGCCTGGTGCGCGCTGGGCGTCCTGCTGGTGGTGTTCAACCAGCTGCGCATGAGGCGGAAGAAGGCCGCGGACCCGGAAGCGGTGACCACCGCGGGCACCTACGAGCACGAGGACGACAGCGAAGTCGTGGTGGACCCGGCGATCGAAGCGCCCCAGCCCAAGCACCACCACACCCTGGCCGGCACCGTGCGGGCCGCTGGCGGCGAGCCGGTGCCCGGCGCCATCGTGACAGTCACCGACCCGACCGGCGGTCAGCTGGCGCACCTGGTGACCTCGAACTCGGGCGAATACGAGGTGCACGACCTGCCCCGGCAGTACGTCACGGTGGTCGTCTCCGCGCCGGGCATGCGACCGGCGGTGGACCGGGTCGCGGTGCGGCCGGGACGCATCGCCGGCTACGACTTCGTCCTGGAGCCGGAAGCCCGGCATCACCGGATGGCCGGTGCGCGCTGATCAGCCGTCGGCTAGCGGGTGGCGCACGATCAGGACCTCCTTGAGATCCGCCACCGCGCTGCCGTCGTCTCGGGTGACGGCGGTTTCGCGGACTACGAACTCCAGCTGGCCGTTCTTCTTGGCGTAGACGTCGGTGATCACCGGGCGGAGCACCAGGGTGTCGCCGGCGTGGGCGAGGGAGTGGTAGGTGAATCCCTGCTCGCCGTGCAGGACGTGGCGTAGGTCGACGCCGAGATCGGCCATGAAGCCGAAGGAATCCGGGCCTTGCAGGGTTAGGCCGAACAGGAACGTCGGCGGTACCGGGAGATCTCGGTGGCCGGCTGCTCGGGCGGCGGATCGGTCGGTGTAGATCGGGTCCGTTTCGCCTATCGCTGCCGCGAACTGCTGGAGGCGGCCCGGTTCTATCTCTGCCTTGATCTCGGGGAGGCGCTTGCCGATCACCGCTGGGTCGATCGCCATCTTCTTGGGCGTCCTTTTCTGGGCGGGGGCGTGGTTGGGATCGTACGGGGGGTTTGGGGGTTCGGGCTTTTGGAGCGGCCTTTGGAGGGGTTGGGGCTTTTGGAGGTTCGGCATCTTTTGGGGCCATCCCCGCGATGGGTGGATTGTGGGGCTGCGGGCCGGAGGTCAAGCCCGGCCTGGCGGCCGCCCCTTCGGGGTTTCAGGCTTG
>NZ_JBWKKU010000127.1:0-8814 GCF_056431445.1 Saccharopolyspora sp. NPDC045941 | reverse complement strand
CACTGCGAGGGCCTGAGCCCGGTGCAATACCGGGCCCAGACCCTCGCTGCCTAGACTCTCAATTACCGAGTCCAACTTCCGGGGACCACTTCAGCCACGCCGCTCCGCGGTGCCCTTCGCTGTTCATCCGGCCGTGTTTTCGGGTCGGAGTTCACGGGTCGGTCACGCATCTCGGACCGCACCTGCACCCGGCGCGGACCGGGCCGTATCCTAAAAACCATGGCCAAGCAGGACAAGGCCGCCAAGAAAGCGGCGGCCAAAGCAAGGCGCCAGGCAACACGGGGCCGGATCAAGCAGATCTTCGAGGCGTTCAAGATGCAACGCCGGGAGGACAAGCTCCTCCTCCCGCTGATGCTCGGGGCGTTCCTCGGCGTGACCGCCGTGGTGTTCCTGCTGGGCATGATCTGGAGCCTGCACTGGGTGTTCCTCCCGGTCGGCCTGGCCTTCGGGCTGCTGGCCGCGGTGATCATCTTCGGTCGGCGCGTGCAATCGACCGTCTACCGCAAGGCGGACGGCCAGCCCGGCGCCGCCGGATGGGCCCTGGACAACCTGCGCGGCCGCTGGGTGCTGACCCAGGCCGTGTCGGGCACCGCCCAGCTCGACGCCGTGCACCGGCTCATCGGCCGCCCGGGGATCGTGCTGGTCGGCGAGGGCTCGCCGCACCGAGTCAAGGCGCTGATGGCGCAGGAGAAGAAGCGGATCTCCCGGCTCGTCGGCGAAACCCCGATCTACGAGATCACCGTCGGCCACGAGAAGGACCAGGTGCCGCTGAGCAAGCTGCAGCAGCGCATCATGAAGCTGCCGCGCAACATCGGCCCGGCCCAGATCGACTCGATCGAGAACCGGCTCGCGGCGCTCGCCAGCCGGGGCAACTCGCTGCCCAAGGGCCCCATGCCGCAGGGCGCCAAGATGCGGAACGTGTCGCGCGCCGTTCGCCGCGCGAAGTAAGAAGCGACGAGGACGAAGAAGCGGGCCCGGGTCGAACGACCCGGGCCCGCTTCTTCCGTCGCGATCCTTCAGCGGCGGAGGACGATGGTGCCGGTGAGCCGGTCGTGCCAGGAGCGGCCGTCGAAGTTCCACACCACGGCCGGGACGATCAGCCCCGTCAGGACGCAGCGCACCGCGGCCCGCCACGGCCCCACCATGACCGCGCCGTCGACCCGCGCGACCCAGATCCGCATCGCCGCCATGCCCGGCGTGGCCCCGAAGAAGGTCACCGGGACCACGGTGATGACCACCCAGGCCACCAGGCTCCAGTTCTGCGGGTAGTCCGGCGCGGTGAACAACGCGGCGACCAGCGCGGCCAGCACGATGTCGATGAGGAACGCCGCCATCCGCCGGCCCACCGGCGCCGCCGCGCCGGGCCCGCTCTCCGGCAGCCCCAGCCGCTGGCCCCGCCACTCGGGTCGGGTCTCGTTCGCCTGCTCGCGCGCCTGTTTGAATGCGCTCTTCGGGCCGTCCAGCCACGATCCGACTTTTCGCACGTCACCCAGGGTACGTGCCGCCCGCGCTGGCGCTGTCGGAGCATCACGTTCGGCCACTGCACGCAACCCCTACCACCCGAACAGGCGGCAGTTAACGCCCGCGAAACATTCGGGTGACGACGGGGCAACACCCCTGACATAACGTTGGCTTCGAGCCGGCGGCGGAACCCCATGGCATGGCGGTCGGTGAGCTGTACGAGTGCGGTTAGGAGCCACCGAGGTTGTTCAAGAATCCTGACGAGGTCCTGCGCTTCATCGCCGATGAGGACGTGAAGTTCGTCGATGTCCGGTTCTGCGACCTGCCGGGCGTGATGCAGCACTTCACGGTGCCCGCGACCGCGTTCGACCAGGACGCTTTCACCGAGGGGCTGGCCTTCGACGGCTCGTCGGTGCGCGGCTTCCAGTCGATCCACGAGTCCGACATGCTGCTGCTGCCGGACCCGTACACCGCTCGCATCGACCCGTTCCGCGCCGAGAAGACGCTGATCCTCAACTTCTTCGTGCACGACCCGTTCACGCTGGAGCCCTACAGCCGCGACCCGCGCAACATCGCGCGCAAGGCAGAGCAGTACCTGAACGAGTCCGGCATCGCCGACACCGCGTTCTTCGGCGCCGAGGCCGAGTTCTACATCTTCGACTCGGTCAAGTTCGGCGAGGCCGCCAACAAGACCTTCGCCGAGGTCGACTCGGTCGAGGGCTGGTGGAACACCGGCCGCGACGAGGAAGGCGGCAACCGGGGCTACAAGACCCGGATGAAGGGCGGCTACTTCCCGGTCTCCCCGTACGACCACTTCGCGGACCTGCGCGACCAGATGGTCAAGCAGCTGATCGGCTCGGGCTTCACCATCGAGCGGGCGCACCACGAGGTCGGCACCGGCGGCCAGGCCGAGATCAACTACAAGTTCAACACGCTGCTGCACGCGGCGGACGACTTGCAGCTGTTCAAGTACGTCATCAAGAACACCGCCTGGCAGCACGGCAAGACCGTGACGTTCATGCCCAAGCCGCTGTTCGGCGACAACGGTTCCGGCATGCACAGCCACATGTCGCTGTGGAAGGACGGCAGCCCGCTGTTCTACGACGAGTCCGGTTACGCCGGCCTGTCGGACATGGCGCGCTACTACATCGGCGGCATCCTGCACCACGCGCCGAGCCTGCTGGCCTTCACCAACCCGACGGTGAACTCCTACCACCGCCTGGTGCCGGGCTACGAGGCCCCGGTGAACCTGGTGTACTCGCAGCGCAACCGCTCCGCCTGCATGCGGATCCCGATCACCGGTGCGAACCCGAAGGCCAAGCGCGTCGAGTTCCGCTGCCCGGACCCGTCCGGCAACCCGTACCTGGCGTTCGCCGCGATGATGATGGCCGGTCTGGACGGCATCAAGAACAAGATCGAGCCGGCCGAGCCGATCGACAAGGACCTCTACGAGCTGCCGCCGGAAGAGGCCAAGAACGTGCCGACCGTGCCGGACAACCTGTCGAAGGTCATCGACAACCTGGAAGCCGACCACGACTTCCTGCTCGAGGGTGGCGTGTTCACCCCCGACCTGATCGAGACCTGGATCAGCCTGAAGCGGGAGGACGAGATCGACCCGATCCGCCTCCGCCCGCACCCGCACGAGTTCTCGCTGTACTTCGACGTGTGATCGGCTGAGCGTTGCGCGAGCGGGGTGGGGACTTCGGCCCCCACCCCGCTTTCGCATTGCTGATCAGATGCCCTGCCACGGCGTCAACGGGGCACCGACCGTGCCGGGCTTGAACCGCAGCAGCGCGCCCGCGCAAGGATCGGCGAGCAGTCCGGGCTCGTCGTAGCCGAAGCACGCCGACGTCACGTACATCTCCTCCAGCCGCGATCCGCCGAAGGCCAGGCTCGTGATCCGCCGGGTCGGCGCCCACAGCACGGTTTCGAGGTCCCCGCTCGGGGCGTACCGGTGGATCCGCCCGGTCCAGTGCATCGCGACCCACACGCAGCCCTCGGCGTCCACCGCGACGCCCTCCGGACTGCCCTCCGACTCCGCGCACGCCACCCACTGCCGGCCGGACAGCGCCCGGGCCCGCTCCACGTCGTAGTCGTAGACCCAGATGGCGCGCGTGTCGACCACGTACATCCGCGTGCCGTCCGGGCTCCAGGCCAGCCCACCGGCGGCGGTCACCCCCTCGACCAGCAGCCGCGCGCGGTCGCCGTCGAGGACGAACAGCGCGCTCGCGCGGACGTCGCGGGCGTGCGTCAGCGTGCCTGCCACGAACCGCCCCGCCGGATCGCACGCTCCGACGCTCATCCTGTCGCCGTTGCGTACCTGCACGACCGGCTCCAGCGCGGCGCGGCCCAGGTACACCCGCGCGAAACCGTTCCCCGCAGCGGCGATCAACTGCCCGTGCCGCGTCGCGCCCAGCGCGGTCACCGCGCCCGGCAGCACCCGCACCTCGTCGATACCGGAATCCCGGTGATAGGTGTGCAATTCGCGGCGCATCAGGTCCACCCAATACACGCAATTGAGCGCCGGCATCCACAGCGGGCTCGTCCCGCACAGCGCCTGCCGGTCGACGAGCAGCTCGAAGTCCTCGGACATCGACCTCTCCCATCCCGAAACACGCCCGCACTCGATCGCCGAGGCTACTGGCGAATTCGGCAATTCGGGACCGCCGACCGGGGTTTCCCAAAAACGGTCCAATGGGGACGCCGGAGCGGCGATGCACCATCCGGCCTATTCGATTACCGCGATTGCGCGCGGTGGAACAATTTCACCGGACGCCCACCCGAATGGTCCACGTTGCACGATCGCCGGTCAAAGCCCCGAAATGTCCCGGACGAAACAAACCCGGTCGTGCCCCCGGCCATCGTAATCTCGGTGCACGGGCACCCCGTCGGCCTCGGTGTCGCCGGGAACGAGCTCGAATCCCATGCGCCGGTGGAACGCGATCGACCCGGAGTTGGCCGGGGACGTGATGCAGTGGACTCGGTGGCGCCCGGCACGAGAAGCGGCATCGAAGAATTTGGCATATAGCGCGCGAGCGAGCCCGCTTCGGCGCAGCGCCGGATCGACGCCGACGAAGTGGATGTAGGCGTCCTCGGCGCGGTCGGCGGACAGGAATCCGATCAGGAAACCGGTCATTCGGCCATCCCGCTCGGCCACGAAGCTGGTGCCGGAGAAATGCTGCAGGAACAATCGCGGCACCAGCAGCGACAATTCGCGAGCGGCGGCGGGGCTGCGGGAATCCGTCCACCACGACTCGATCGCCGCCACGATCCGCTGGTGGTCGTGCTCTTCCGCCTGGCGAAGCCGATCAGTCATGCTCGCCACCCTAGGCGTTGCGATCAGGAACCGTAAAAGACGCGTTCGACGACGGCGCGGGCATGCCGCGTGACCCGGAGGTAATCGTCGACGACCTCACCGGTGTCCACTCCGGCCGGATAGCCCAACGCGGCGGCGACCGCGCTCAGCTCCCAGGTGTGCTTGGGAAGCTGGTCGTCGGGCTTGCCGCGCACCAGCATCACCGCGTTGCGCACGCGCATCGCCAACGTCCACGCCTCGATGAGCTCGTCGGCATCACCGGCCTCCATGACGCCGACGGCCGCCGCGGCGCGCAGCCCGTTCACGGTCGAAGTGGTTCGCAGCTCGGGGAACTCGTGCGCGTGCTGCAGCTGCAGCAGCTGCAGCGTCCACTCCACGTCGGCCAGGCCGCCGCGCCCGAGCTTGGTGTGCGTGGCCGGGTCGGCGCCTCGCGGCAGCCGCTCGGAATCCACCCGCGCTTTGATGCGCCGGATCTCCCGGACCTTGGCTTCCTCCAGGCCGCCCTCCGGATACCGGATCGGGTCGATCGCGTGGCAGAACCGCTCGCCCAGGTCTCGATCGCCGGCGACGGCGCGCGCCCGGAGCAGGGCCTGCGCCTCCCATGCCTCGCCCCAGCGCCGGTAGTACGTCAGGTAGGAATCCAGGGTTCGAACCAACGCCCCCTGCCGCCCCTCCGGCCGCAGGTCGATGTCGACCTCCAGCGGCGGATCCTGGCTCGGCGCGCCGAGCAGCCGCCGGACCTGCTCCACGACGGAGGTGGCGAACCGGATGGCCGAGCGCTCATCGGCCTCGCCGACGGGCTCGCACACGAACATCACGTCGGCATCGGAGCCGTAACCCAGCTCGTTGCCGCCCAGGCGCCCCATCCCGATGACCGCGATCCGCGCCGGGACCTCGCCACCGGACCGGCTGGCCACGTCCCGCACGGCGACATCTAACGCGGATTCCAGCACGGCGATCCAGATGTTCGACAGTGCCCCGAACACCGTGGTCGGTTCCATCAGTCCGAGCAGGTCGCCGCACGCGATGCGCAGCAGCTCGTGCCGCCGCAAGGAACGCGCCGCGGACACCGCCCGCTGCGGCTCCGAGTACCGCGCCACCGCGCTGCGCAGCGAAACCGCTGCCTCCATCGGATCGCGTTCGGCGAGTGCGGAAGTGTCCGAGAGCAGCCGCAGCACCTCCGGTGCCCGCACCAGCAGTTCCGGCACCAGCTTCGAAGTGCCCAGCAGCTGCGCCAACCGCTCGGCGACCACGCCCTCGTCGCGCAGCAGCCGCAGGTACCAAGGTGTTTCGGCCAGCGCCTCGGAAACCTTGCGGTAGGCCAGCAGACCGCCGTCGGGATCCGGCGTGTTCGCCAGCAGATCCAGCAGCATCGGCAGCAGGGTGCCCTGGATGCTGGCCCGCCGCGACATCCCGGACGTCAACGCCCCGATGTGCCGCAACGCGCCTTCCGGCGAGGTGTAGCCGAGCGCGGCCAGCCGTTCGACGGCCGCCGAGGTGGTCAATCGCAGCGCCGCCGTGGGCACCTTCGCGACCGCCTCCAGCAGTGGGCGGTAGAAGAGCTTCTCGTGCAGTCGGCGAACCCTGTTGCCGTGCCGGCGGAACTCGCCCACCAGGGCCTGAGCCGCGGTGTTCCGGCCACTGGAGCGCAAACCGACCGCGCGGGCCAGCACCGTCAGCGCATCGGCGTCGTCGAACGGCGGGAAGAGGTGGGTGCGCCGCAATTGCCGCAGCTGCAACCGGTGTTCCACGGTGCGCAAGAACCGGTAGGAGTCCACGAGATCGGCCGCGTCCGCGCGGGCCACGTAGCCGCCGTCGCCCAGTGCCAGCAAAGCGTCCAATGTGGATTTCGAGCGGAGCGAGCCGTCGCTGCGGCCGTGCACCATCTGCAGCAGTTGCACGGCGAACTCCACGTCCCGCAAGCCGCCACGGCCGAGCTTCAGCTCACGCTCCACCAACTCCGATGGGACGTGCTCCTCGACCCGCCGCCGCATGGACCGCACGTCCACGACGAATCCCTCGCGCTCCGCGGCGGTCCACACCAACGGCTGCACGGCCTCCAGGTAGCGGTCGCCGAGCTCTTCGTCGCCGGCCACCGGCCGCGCCTTCAACAACGCCTGGAACTCCCAGGTGCGAGCCCACCTGCGGTAGTAGCTGAGGTGCCCGTCGAGCGTCCGCACCAGCGCGCCGGCCTTGCCCTCCGGCCGCAACGCGGCATCGACCTCGAAGAAGGCCGGGCCCGCCACGCGCATCATGAGGCTGGCCAACCGGGTCGCCGCCGGGATCTCCGATTCGCTGTGGGCGACGAACACGACGTCGACGTCGCTGACGTAGTTCAGCTCCCGGCCGCCGCACTTGCCCATCGCGATCACCGCGAGCCGAGGCACCTCGTCCACGCCGGACCGCTGCAGTTCGGCGACGGCGACCGACAGGGCCGCGCGAAGCGCAGCCACCGCGACGTCGGAGAGGTTCGCCGCGACGCTCTCGTACGGCATCGCGGGCAGCGAAGGCTCGGCGACGCTCGCCATGTCATTGCCGGCGACGTCCAGCAGCAAGCCGCGATAGGTACTCCGCAAAGCACTGACCGCCTCCGGTCCGTGCAACTTCGCAACCGGGCCGCCCTCTGTTCCCGGTGCCCCGTCACCGTTCGCCCCCACTGACGCCAGCAGCACCGCGGTGCGTTCCTGGAGGGTGCTCGGCTGAACGGTGTCGGAGCGCAAACGGCGCCAGTCACCGGGATTCGCCACGAGATGATCGGCGAACGCCGTGGAATCGCCGAGCACACCGAACAAACGCCCGCGCAGCCCGATGTCGTCCGCGAGCGACCGCGACAACTCCGCCCAACCCGAGCCGACGGCTTCCCGAATCCGGTCGAGCGACAGCAGCGCGAGATCCGGGTCCGGCGTGCGGGACAACGCGGCGACGATCGGCTCGGATTCCCCCGGGCCAGTGTCCGACCACCAGCCGACTCGCCTCAACTGGTCCCCGGCACGCGACGCGTCGCTGAATCCGTAACGCGCGGTGGACGGCACCGAACCCGATCGGGACGAGTTGCTGTTCGCCATGTTCGAACCGTAGTCCGCATTGAATCCCGTTGGAGACCCCACCTGACGACAATCACGCCAACGGCAGGAACCTGCTGGTGGTCCGCTCCTCCGGCGGCGTGGCGACCAGCCGGACGAAGCGCTCGGCGACCGGCTGCCAGGTTTCGGCGAGGTCGGCGTGGAACTCCCGCAGATGCTGGACATCCAGCTGTCCCGGCCGCACCGTCTCCGCGACCTCGGGCGACAGCCTGGCCCACTCCAACACCATGTCCGGGGTCGTCTCGATGTGGAACTGCAACCCGTAAGCGCAGTCCCCGACCCGGAACGCTTGGTTGTCGCACTTCGGGGAAGAAGCGAGCAGTTGCGCCGACGGCGGCAGGGAAGAGATCTCGTCGGTGTGGAACTGCAGCACGTCAGGGGTCAATGGAACCGGGCCGAGGAGCGGATCCTCCGCCGCGGCATCCCGCTTCGCCACCAGCAAGGTCCCGGCCTCCGGCCCCTTGCGAGCTGGACGCACCTGGCCGCCGGTGGCGACGGCGAGCAGCTGAGCACCGAGGCATACGGCCAGCACCGGCACCCGCTCACCAACGGCCTTGCTCAGCAGGGCGCGAAGCCCGGCCAACCAAGGGTGTTCCGCGTCGTCGTACACGCCCATCTCGCCGCCGAGCACGACCACGCCATGATGATCGTCGAAGCCGGCCGGGAGCTCCTGCTCCGCCGGAAGCACGACGTCGAGTTCCGCGCCGGCGGCGAGCAGCCATTCACCGAGCTCGCCCGGCGGATCCAACTTCGACGGTTGGACAACGAGAATCCGCACACCACCCATGACCGTGAGCGTACGTGCCGGCAGCACAGCCGCCTACGGCCTTTCGGGCTCGGTTCGCATTTCACGACAAATAGAGAAAGGGTCCCTTCTTTTCCGGTGGACCGGAAAAGAAGGGACCCTTCTCACATAATGTGTCGGCGGTGTCTTACTCTCCCACACCCTGTCGA
>NZ_JBWKKU010000126.1:0-9000 GCF_056431445.1 Saccharopolyspora sp. NPDC045941 | reverse complement strand
TATTCCGCGCCAGACCTCACCGCGCTAGCAACCAGCCTCAACCCCACACCAAACACAAAGCCGAAATCAGCGAGTTGATTTTCTGCAATCCCTAAGTGCGCGAATCCGCTAGCGCGGCGTTGGAGAGAACCCGGCGGAGTTCCCGGCGCGAACCGATGGCGAGCTTGGTGAACACCTTGCGCAGGTGCCATTCCACGGTGCGCGGGCTGAGGAACAGCTGGGCGCCGATCTCCGGGTTGGTGTGACCATCGCGGGCCAGCCGGGCGATCTGCGCCTCCTGGGCCGTGAGCACGACCAGCGTCTGCGGCGTGGCCCGGTGCACGGTTTCACCGGTGGCCAGGAGTTCCCGGCGGGCGCGTTCGGCGAACGCCTCGGTTCCGATGCGGCCGAACATCTCGTGCGCGGTGCGCAGCTGTTCGCGCGCCTCCAAGCGCCGGTTCTCCCGGCGCAGCCACTCGCCGTGCAGAAGGTGGGTCCTGGCGAGGTGCACCGCGGCACGGCTGCGGGCCAGCCGCTCGACGGCCTCGCGGTAGAGCTCCTCGGCCGCCTCACCCGTGCTCAGCAGCGCCAGCGAGCGAGCCTCGATCCCGGCAGCCCAGTTCGTTCCGCAAGCTCTCGTTCGCTCGTGGAGCCGCCGGAAAGCGTCCTCGGCGACCTCGCGCCGGCCGCTTCGCACGCCCGCCTCGACCAGTTCGCCCAGCGTCCACCAGTAGACGCTAAGCTGATCGTTCCGGCAGGCCCGCTCGGCGGCGGCGACCGCCGTCTCGTACTTGCCGAGGCCGTTGCCCAGCACCGCGGTCGCGTAGTCGGCCATCGTGATCGCCCGCCCCTCGCCCCGGTCGTCCGCATCCCGCGCGCTGGTCTCGATCAGCTCCAGCGCCTGGGCTTCGCGGCCGCGGGTCGCGGCGAGCATCATCGCGGCGTACCGGTGCGGCGCGTTGCCGGACGTCTGGGCGATCGCATCGGCCTCGTCGAACATCTCCGACGCCACGTCGAGCTCGCCGGCGTGCACGTGCTCCCCGGCGCGGTAGCTGAGCGCGGTGGCGAGCGTGGTGAGCGCGCCCGTGTCGCGCGCCCGGCGGAGGCCGCGGGCGGCGAGCTCGCGCCACGCCTCGTCGTCGCCCAGGTCGGTCGCGACGCGGCAAGCCAGCCCGATCCAGCGGGCGTCGTCGGTCCCCGTGCCGCTGCGGCGGAACGCCCGCACCGCGCGCTGGAGCGTCGGAACGCCGGAGGCGAATCCGCCGGTGAACCGCGCGGCCAGCCCGTCCAGCAGGAGGTCTATCGGCCGCTGCGGTGCGCGCCGGGCGGCTTCGGTCGCCCGCAGCGCCTCGTTGCAATCGCCGACGCGCCCCGTGAAGATCGCCGCTTCGAGCGCTTCGAGGTACGTTTCGCGCGACAGCGCGACGTCGAGCGGTTCGAGGCGTTCGGCGGCTCGCAGCAGCAGCGGCGGGGCGTCGCGGCCCCGGTTCACGGCGAGCGCGATCTCGGCGTGCAACAGGTCGGCCCTGGCGTGCTGGAGCTCGTCGAGCGGTGCTGCTTCGGCGATGGCCAGCAGTCCCAGCGAAGCATCGGGCGCGCCGGCATCCAGCTTCTGCTGGGCGGCCGCCAGGGCGCGCGCACCCCGGCGCGCCGGATCGGGCGTCAGCTCGGTCGCTTTCGCGAGGAAGGCGGCCGCCGCCGCGATCCCGCCCCGGCAGTGCGCCCGGTCGGCCGACCGTTCCAGTTCGCCGGCCACCACCTCGTCCGGGCCGTGGGCCGCGCGGGCGCGGTGCCACGCGCGCCGATCGGGATCCACCTCCGGGTCGGTGGCCTCGCCCAGCGCGCGGTGCACCCGCTGGCGCTCGTCCGGCGACGCCGTTCGGTAGACCACGGAGCGCACCACCGGATGCCGGAACCGCACCCGGCCGCCGATCTCGATCAACCCGGCGGCTTCGGCCGGGCCGGCCGCGCCTGCCGGCAGCTCAAGCCCGGCGACGGCCCGCCAGAGCAGGCCGGCGTCGCCCGACGGGTCGGCCGCGGCGGTCAGCAGCAACCGCTGGGTATCGCCGGGCACCGCCCGGATCCGGCGGGTGAAGCACTGTTCGAGGCAGCCGGAAACGGGCCCTGGGTTGGGCAGCCCGAACCCGCCGGCGAGCTCGGCCGGGGTGAACACGCGCGGCAACTCCAGCAGCGCCAGCGGGTTTCCGCGGGTCTCCGCGATGATCCGGTCCCGCACCTGCTCGTCGAGCCGGCCGTGCATCACCGAGGCCAACAGCTGGGCGGCGTCGGCGGAACCGAGGCCGTCGACGGAGAGCTCCGGGAGGTCGGCCAGGTCGTGGTCGTCGTTGGGCTCGCGCACGGCGAACACCACCGCGACCGGCTCGGCCAGCAGGCGGCGCGCCGCGAACGACATGGCCTGCACCGAGGCCCGGTCGAGCCACTGCGCGTCGTCGATGAGGCAGACCAGCGGCCGCTCCGCGGCGGCTTCCGAAAGCAGCGTCAGGACGGCCAGGCCCACCATGAAGCGATCCGGGGCACCGCCCTCGTGCAGGCCGAACGCGACGCGCAGCGCGTCCCGCTGCGGCTCCGGGAGCCGGTCCAGGCGGTCGAGCATCGGCGCGCACAACTGGTGCAGACCGGCGAAGGCGAGCTCCATTTCGGACTCCACGCCCACGACGTGGGCGAGGCGACAACCCGACGCGCGCTCTCGGACGTAATCCAGCAAGGCCGTCTTGCCGGCACCGGGCTCGCCGCGGAGCACCAGCGCGGAACTCTGCCCCGTCCGGACTCTCGCCAACAGGCGATCCAGCAACTCGCACTCGCGGTTCCGGCCACGCAGCCCGGCCCCAGCACGGCCGGAAATAGCCATATTCCGATGGTAGGGGCGGCGACCCCTCGATTGGCAACACCGCCGGGCACCCGCGGAAAAGCGGGTGCGACCAGGGAGCGGGCCCGGGTGTTCCACTGGCGCATCCGGTGCGCCGGCGGAGAAAACTCGTTGGTGTCCGGGGGTTTCGAAGCCGCGAGCACGGCGGAGAAGTACGGGCAAGGGACTAAAGTAACGGAACCAGGGGAAATCTCCATGCGCACAGCGGTTGGGGCGTTGGCCGGTCTGGCTTTGGTCGCGCCTTTGGCACTGGGAATCGCCGATGTCGGAACGGCTGCCGCGAGCGGCGCGTCGAGCGTCGTGGCTGCGGCGCAACCGGCCTCGACAGCGGGGCACTTCCACGCCGAGAAGGACAACAGCAAGGACAAGAAGAGCAAGGGGGGCAACACCAGGGGCGAGACCGACAGCAGCGAGGGGAGCACCAGCAGCCGAAGCAGCAGCGGAAGCAGCAGCGGAAGCAGCAGCAGCTCAGGCGCCTCCGGGCAAACTGCGTTGCCGGTTTCGGCGGTCAGGTGACGACTTCGTCGGTTGCTAACCGAGTCAACAGCGACCGCGTCGCGGTGCATCGTCGGCATCAACGAGATAGCCCTCTGCAGTTTGATCGGGTTAGCGGTGCACCGACGCGGTTGAGTGGTGGTGTGCGAGGGCCAGGTTCCTGGTGCAGCCGCGACTGATGTGCAAGCGGTTCGGACTGCGTACCCGCTTTCGGCGTCCCACCAACCTTGCGCCGAAGGTCCGAGCAGGCCCGTGCCGCGCCCAGGTGAGTCTTGGGAGTAGTCGCTACGGTGCGTAACCCGATGGTGTGGTGACTGAACCGACAGCGGCATTTGTGATCCACTACCGTCACTTCGGCCTGGAGAACGGCCTGTGCTAGCCGGTACTCAGCGGCGCCTCCACCTTGGCTAGGCATGCGGCAACTAGCCCGCGAAGCCGCCAACCGATCTGATCGCGAGAGCTTAAATCGCTCTCCCGCGTCGCTGCGTCGTGCGGTGCCGATGGTTGAGGCAGCGTTCTGCCAGGGAGAATGTTGATCTTTTCGGGGGGTTTGAGCTGATCTCGATGGGGCCACGCGTTCGTCCCGGGCAATGTCGTTCGTAGGGCATAGCGATAGGGCGGCGAAGGGTTGGTACCAGGTGAGCAAGGTCTTGCGGGTCAACTGGATCCAGGCCAAGGACAGAAGGGGGTGGCAGGAGCCCTACGACCTCGAAGGCCGATTGGTTGGCGTGATCGGCCCGATCGACCGGGGCAAGAGTTCACTGGTCGACTGCATCGACTTCCTCTTCGGTCGGAGTGTGCGCTTCAAAGGCGCCGTCGATCAGCATTTGCAAGCCGTTAGAGCGGAATTGAAAATCGGCGACGGGGCGTTCGTGCTCCATCGGCGACGAGACCAGCTTGGTTGGGTCGAGATCAAGGATGCAGTTGGCGACGAGGTGGGGTCGTTCCCCATCAAGGCGGGTGAAGGGCGACAGAGCTTGTCTGACTGGCTGCTGGCGCAACTGGACCTGGACGACGAGTTCGCCTCGGTGCGACTGCCGAATGGCAAGCGCCTGGACTTCGCCGCTGATTTGCTCCCTTACCTGCACATCCGGCAGGAAGACATCGACCGTTTCGTCGTTCGCTCCGCCGCTGCGTCGGACGAAGCCGCCCGGCTCGCGGTCGCGAAGCTGCTGCTGTTGTTGAGCAATGCGAAGTTCGAGCGGCTCAATGCGGAGATGCACGATCTGAGGAACGACATCAAGAATCGCCAGGACAAAGCCAAGGCGATCGCTAGGTTCCTCGACGAGTCCGACGCTACCAAGAGGGACGCACTGGAGACCGATCTCGCAGGACTGCAGGAGAAGGAGAAGGAGGCCGCGCAAACTCTGAGCATCCTCCGGGGCGACGCCCGTGCGGCCACCGCATTCGCCGAGCAGCTAGACCGCAAAGTCGAGGCCGAACGTGCCAAGCTGCGGACGGCCGAAGATGAGGTCGACCGCGCGCTACGGCGAGAGCGAGAGGCTGTCAACCGGATCGCTGCTATCGACGACTCGCTCAGCACGCTCACCGCCGTAGCGACGGCCTCGCCGGACACCCGAAATAGCCTTCCCCTGTCGTTTCCGGCCTGCCCGACATGTGAAACCAACCTCGCAGAGCGAGTTGTCGGAGCTGGACGGTGCAGTCTGTGCACCGAGCCGCTGCCGGGATCCTCGCAACCTGCCGAGAAGGAGCGCTTGCAGCGGCTCCGCGTGGATGCTGCGCAGGAACTCAGCCTCGCCGAGGTCGATCTGGCGAAGGCGCGTGACGCTGTTGCGATCGTACGCGGGAACCTCGACGAGGCGAGACTGGCATTAGACGGTCGGACATTCGAGACGGTAACGCCCTACGTCGACGCGATAGCGACCTCGGCCGCTGAACTAGAGGCGATCCGCCGCCAACTCGCGACATTGGAGCGGTTGCGAGTACCACATCGACGGCTGAACCAGCGATACGAAGAGATCGAAGCCCGGAAAGCCGTCCTGCAAGAGCTCGACCAACAGCGGACTCGCATCGTTGCGGAGCTGAACAAGCCCATCGACGTGTTGGCCCGGATAGACAGCCTCTTCCGGACCATCATCAAAGCGTTCGCGTTGCCGTGGGCCACCGGCCGGGCACGACTGGATCCGGACACCCTGTTGCCGATGGTTGACGAGCAGGACTTCGGACAGCGGGGCGGCGGATCACGGACTGCGGTATCAGTGGCATATAGTCTCGCCCTCCTGATGTATGCGCTGGAGGATCCAGCAGGCTTCCACTTACCGACGTTCTTGATCCTTGACTCCCCGCAGAAGAACCTCGGCCGGGACGGCCACGACGCCGAGCTTGCCGAGCGGATCTACCGCTGGATCGGAGATTACCTGGAGGAACGTCGTACGCTCCTGGGCGGCCGATACGAAACGTTCCAGGTCATCATCGTCGACAACAGCGTCCCGCCGAAGGTCCGCGGCCGGTTCGACAAGGTTGTGCGATTCGACGACGGCACGGGTTTCATACGCGACCTCGACAATCCTCATGGCGAACCCGAATCACCGGAACAGCCACCGCTGGACGAGGAGTTCGATGGGAGTGCCGTCTAACCCGGGAACCGAGCGTCCACTACCCCCATCGGGAGCCGAGCAGTTGCTCCGTGATGGCTGCGAGGCGGGCCGCCTCGGCGGGGGAGAACAGGTCGTTCCGGATGCCGATCCTGGCGTGCGTGCCGAACGCGCTGAGCGGCTCGGCGGGTGGGACGTCGAGGAGCCCGACGATCGGTGGCACCACTTCGGTCGCCGGTTTCGCCGTGGCCTTCTGCTGTTCGACGAACCGGGCCGTCGGCGCGTCGAACTCGCCCGCGAAGCTCGTCGACGTCGGTCCCGGCTGGAACAGCACGTACCGCACGGGCCCGTCGCCGTGGCGCCGCGCGAAGTCGACGCCGAGCAGGTCGTTGTAGCGCCCCGTCGCGAACATCGCCCGCACGCCGTCGTAGTTCTCGTTCTGCAGATCGGCCCAGTCGATCGGGATGTCCTGGCCGGGGCCGGCGACGTTGACGATGACCGGGCGGTCGCCCTTCGCCAGCGCGCCGATCAAGCCGTGGCTCAACAGGAACCGGCTCAGGTAGAAGAGCGCGAAGTTGTGCTCGAACCCTTCCGGCGTCACCTTCCGGCGCGTCTGGAAGAAGCGCGCGCACAGCACGAGCCCGTCGATCTCCGGATGCTCTTCGGTCAGTTCGCGGATGATCCGCCGGTTCTCGGCCACCGAGCCGAGATCAGCCCGCGCGAACGAGGCCGTTCCGGGCGAATCGGCTGCCTCGCGGAGCAGGCGGTCGCCCTTGCGTGGATCGGTGCCGATCACCACGGCGTGGTCGCCGCGGGAGAACAGCGCACGCGCCACGGCGGCGCCGATTCCGTCCGTGCCGCCGGTGATCACGAATGTCCTGGTCAAGGTCGTCTCCAGTGGATGGTTGGTCACGCGTGTCCGGCGACGGGTGCGGTTTCGGTCATCGGGGCGGCCGGTGCGGGGCGCCCGGGCAGGATCCTGGCCGCGGCGGAGATGGCCACGCCGGCGCCCACCAGCCACCAGAAGGTCGTGCGGAACGCCGCCTCCGGCGGCGCGGAGGCCGTCGCGCTCTGCAGCACCAGGGTCAGCAGCGTGATCCCGAGGGCGCCGCCGATCTGGTGCACGATGAACAGCGCTCCGGTCGCGCGGGAGGCCGCGACGGGCGGCACGGTCCGGTAGACCGAACCCATGGTCGCGGACGCGACGACGCCGAGCCCGAACCCGACGACGACCAGCCCGAGCGTGGCGACGACGCCGTTGAATCCCAGCGCGTAGGGCAGGAATCCAGGGATGAGGAGCAGGCCGCCGGCCGTGGCCGGCAGGCGGGCCCCGGTCCGGTCGGAGAGCCTCCCGGCCGTCGGCTGCGCGACGACGGCGCCGAGCCCGAACGGGGCGAGCAGCAGGCCCGCCGCCATCACGCCCTGCCCGCCGACCTGCTGGAAGTGCAGCGGGAGTAGGAAGACCGTCCCGAACATGATCGAGCCGATCAGGAACAGCACGGACACGCTGGCGGCGAAACCGCCGCTGCGGAACAGCCGCAGGTCGATCAGCGGTTCGCGCCGGGTGGTCAGCGCGTGGGCGACGTAGCCGGCGAAGAGCAGGGCGCCGAGGGCACCGGCGATCAGCACCGGGGCCGTGACGCCCTCGACGGCGTTCGCCAGCGAGTACATCAGCGCGGCGAAGCCGGGCGGCAGCAGCAGCACACCGAGGACGTCCAGGCGCTTGGCCGCTTCGCCGGTGGTCGCGTCGTCGGCCGGCATCAGGCGAACGGCGAGCACGATCGCCAGCACCCCGACCGGGACCTTGACCAGGAAGATCCACTGCCAGGGCAGCCCCTGCAGCAGCAGGCCACCGAGGACGGGGCCGATCATCGGTCCCATCGTCATCGGGGCCGCCGCGAGGCCGAGCACCCGGCCGACGCGCTGCTGACCGGCCGCGCCGGCGAGCGTGGCGAGCATGACCGGTTCGAGCAGGCCGCCGCCGAGGCCGGTCAGCAGCCGCGTCGCGATCAGGCTCGGCGCGTCCCAGGCCAGGCAGGAGGCGACCGATCCGAGTACGAAGACCGACAGCCCGGCGAGCCAGGTGCGGCGGGCGCCGAACCGGTCGATCGCCCAGCCGGACAGCGGCGCGGTGACCGAGACGGCGAGCAGGTAGGCGGTGGTCACCCACTGGATCGCGGCCAGCGTCGAGCCGAATTCGCGGACCAGCGTGTCGATTCCGACGCCGGTCATGGTCGTGTCCAGCAGGGCGAGGAACGCGCCGAGGGTCATGGTGACCAGCAACTTGCGGAGCGCGGAATCCAGTGGTTCTGAGCGAGCAGCCATGTCCGTTCCCGAGTGGTATCTAAAATTGAACTTATGAGTTCAATTTAGCGATCACATGAGTACATGCGCAACGGGGGTGGCTGCGAGCCGGGCGCGGGTTCCCGCGAGGCGGGACGGGGCGGCTCATCCGGCTTCCAGTTGACTTTGCCGCCCGGCCGACGAGACTGGTGACGTGGTCAAGACGCTGCACCCGCAGAACTACGGCGACGCCTACGACGTCGGTGATTACTTCCGCAAGGGCGTGCCGGTGGTGATGGACCTGACGAGCCTGCCCAAGGCGGAAGCGGTGCGGCTCGTCGACTTCGCCGCGGGCATGGTCGTCGGGCGCGGCGGCTCCATGGACCGGGTCGCGCCGCGGGTCTTCCTGCTGACCCCGCCGGGAGTGTCGGCCGAGGAAGGTCAACAGGAGCCGGCGAAAGCCCCGTCCTGACGCGGCCGGAGCGGGAAGACCCGTGAGCGCTTCGGGGCATTAGGGCACCCCAAAGCACTCACGGGCCCAGGGCTCACCACTCACGATCTCGACGCGCCGCGCTGTTCGTGTCGGTTCGACTTAGGGGTTCTTTTAGGATGCGGCGTCAGCCGCATGCGGTGCGGGACTCAGCTCGCACCGCCGCGGGTTCTCAGCGTTCGTCTGGCGAGGACAGCCGCGACGCCGTGTATTGGTCATACATATTGATTGGTAGTGCAAATGTGGCGTGTCTAGTCTGCGGCGTAGCGGACTTCGTCCTTGCCGAAGAAGGCTTGTACGCGTTCGGGCTG
>NZ_JBWKKU010000125.1:0-9286 GCF_056431445.1 Saccharopolyspora sp. NPDC045941 | reverse complement strand
AACGCCGCGACGACATCCACGAAGCGTTCCTCGGCCTGGCCACATGCATCATCTGCTACCGACACACCAAAACCCTCTGTTAGGAACTCTTAGGGCTGTGGGGGATCACGATGCTGAATCCCACGACTGTGATCTACTTCGCGGCTCTCGTGCTCGGCAGCCAGACCACATTGGTATCCGATCACCTGGAGCAGGCCGTGTTCGTTCTCGCTGCCTTCGCGGCGTCCGCCAGCTGGCAGTTGCTCCTTGCCGGTGGCGGTGCGCTGCTCGGCCGCGTCCTGACCGGCAGGCGCGGGCGACTCATCACCGCCATGCTCTCCAGCACCCTGATCACGGTCCTCGCGCTCCGCCTGCTGATATCGACAACCTGACACCCCGCTTGATCAACTGACGCCGTCATTCACGGACATCGGTCACGGCCACCGCCGGTACCTGATGTCAAAGTCGACCGACCCTCGCCGAGGATTGGCGTATTGTGCTGCGGTTTCTTGGCTTTCGCCGGTCAGTGTCTCTTGTGGACATGTCTGGGGGTCAAGGGGTCGCAGGTCCAAATCCTGTCAGCCCGACCGTGGGAAGAGCCCAGTTGTGGATCTTGTATGATCGTCCCGATGGGTGCCGTCTCGATTTTTAGACCAGACGAACAGACACGATCGCGGATCATCGGACGTCACGATCGCCCAGGTCAAACCGGATGACCGCATTCTCGACCAGGACAGGCGAAGCGGCGATGTTCCGGCCACGATCGGTCACGGTCAGCCGCTACCGATACCGGGGCACGAAAGTCCCATCCCGTGGGGCGTTGCGCCGCGAGCGCACCGCGTGTCTGCGCACCGGACGTGCCTTGCGCGTGCTCCGAGCACGAACAAGGCGTCGTGGCGGGAAATTCATCCGCGACGACGCCCGGATCGACCAGCGACCATCCGAAGTAGACGACCGAAACACGGCCGGCCACTGGGAAGGTGATTTCATTCCCCCCAAGGGGCTCCATCGGTGACTGCTTCGACAACGCCGTCATCGAGTCCTTCTGGGGACGCATGCAGACCGGGCTGCTCAACCGCAAGGAATGGCAGACACGGGTCGAGTTGGCCAACACGATCTCCGAGTCCTTCGAGATCTGCCACAACCTCCGACGCCGCCACAGCGCGCTCGGCATGCTCACCCCGATCGAGTAAGAGAACAGCCACCCCGCCCTCCAGCCCGTCACCTAAACTCCGGGAACCCGGCTCCGCAAAACCCGGGGAACATCACTCCCGGGGAGCCCCAAGCCATCTCGGGGCAGCCCTGCTGGTCGGTGCTGTACTTCGCATTCATGCTGCTGAAGCAATGTGACTGCTGCTGCAGCAGCAGTACGCCTTACACCGATCTCTCTAAGTGATCAAGTAGTGACTTTCAGTGATGTCTCTGATTGACTCCTCACCCGGAACTAGGTGGAGCTGTCGCACAGCCCGGAAGGAGTTTGGTGGATAGCGTTCCGGAGGATCCGGCGTCCAGCACCGTTGCTTCGCTGACCGACGCCCTCTACGTGGGCCGCTTCGAAGCAGTCCATTCCCGGTGGCGGGCGTTGAGCGAGAACGAGTTCTTTCACCACCGCGCCACTGCAGGACCGTACGAACGTGTCGACGACTCCTACGAGCGGTTGCGGCTGATCAACAATTCGCTCGGCACCGCCGAAGAGCTGGCCGATGACGTGGAAGCGATATCAGCGCTGCACGAGTGGCTGGCCCCGATCGAAGGCGGCATGCTCACGGCCGCGGGTGTCCATTACAACCTGTTCCTCGGCAGCCTGTTCGATCACGATGCCGACGACCGGCGGGACCTGGCCCCGTTCCGCACGATGCAGCAGGTCGGGGTCTTCCTGTGCACCGAGGTCGGGCATGGCAACGATGCGGTGCGACTGGAGACAACCGCTACCCATGATCCTTCGACCGGTGGGTTCGTGCTGCACACCCCGACATCGGCCGCGCAGAAGTTCATGCCCAACTCCAGTACGGCCGGCGGCCCGAAGACGGGACTCGTCGCGGCCCGGTTGATCCATGACGGGCAGGACCGGGGGATCTTCCTCTTCCTGACCCCGTTGACGGATGGCCACCGAACGCTTCCGGGCATCCGGGTCCGTCGGCTGCCTGACAAGATCGGTTATTCGGTAGACCACTGCCTGACGGCATTCGATCACGTCCGATTGCCGCCCCATTCGTTGCTGGCCGGCGAGCACGGACGAATCGCAGGCGACGGCTCCTTCACGAGCTCGGTGGACAAGCGCCGACTGCGGTTCCTGCGATCGATCGGCCGGGTCACGGAGGGCAAGCTCTGCATGAGTGCCGGCGGTATCGGTCTCACCCGCACCGCAATGACGATCGCCATGCGCTATGCCCACACCCGGCACACCACCGGCCTGTCAAAGGGGCAGACCGTGCCCGTGTTCGAGCACGCCAGCCACCGGGCGAGGCTCATGGGGGCGCTGGCCGACACCTATGCCGCGACTCTGCTGCACCGTGAGGTGCTGCATCGGTGGATACGCAGCACGGCCACCGATCGCGCGAACAACGAACGGCTCGTCGCCATCGCCAAGGCGTGGATCTCATGGCAGGGACGGATGGTCGCGATCGAGTGCCGGGAACGGTGCGGCGCACAGGGCCTGTTCCCCTTCAACGGCATCGCCGAACTTCCGGACTACTACACGGGCGGCATCACCGCGGAAGGCGACAATCTCGTTATCTCGGTCAAAGCGGCCCGTGAGCTGCTCGGCCAGGAGCTGCCGCAACCGGCTGCGACAGCACCCGACCGACGCCATCTCGACGACCCCGGGTTTCTCCAAGCTCTGCTCGGCGACGTCGAATACATCTGGCACCAGCGAGCACGTTCGCGCTTGCTTCGAGAATCTTCTCCAGTACCGCTGGACCAATGGAACGCCGCCGTCGGTCCCGCCCTGGAGATGACCGGCGCCCATGCGCAGCGTCACGCCGCCCGTGCCCTGCTGGCGGCCGCCGATCGATCCGGAGACCACCAGGCCCAGCAACTGCTGTGGTGCGTCCACCGTCTCTTCGTGCTGCGCTGTCTCGCCCGCCACGCCGGTGACCTGCTCGCCGAAGAACGGATCACCGCTGATCACGTCCGTGAGCTGCCCGATGCCACCGAAGCCGCTACGGCGGAACTCGCGTCACATGCGCTGACCCTGGTCGAGGCGCTCGCGGTCTCACCCAAAGTCCTGGAGCGCTATCCCATCGCCTCGACCGACTTCCTCGCCACCTTCGAGCTCGTCACCAGTGATCACGATGTCCGGAATATCGACGAAAGGGTGAACACCGATGTCAGAACTCCTTGACCGCAAGCTCCGCCACTTCTTCAGCCTCATGGACCGTGACGGGTCCGGCACGCTCGAGCGGAACGATTACCTGACCGCGGCGGAGAACGTCAACACCGCCTTCGGAGTCGCCGCGGAATCCGCCCCGCACAGCCAAATTCGCGAGGAGTTCGTCCGGTTCTGGGACGACATCATCAAGCCGATGGACACCGATGGCGACGGGCATGTCAGCTTCGACGAGTACCGATCGGCCTACACCGCAGGCGTTCAGGACAATCCCCAGGGCTACGAGAACGTGCGGCCCCTCGCAGACGCGGTCATCAGGATCGCCGACATCGAGTCGAACGGAAAGATCACTTCGGACAACTTCACGCGTGCCATGTCCGCCGCCTTCGGCATCCCGGAGCCGGACTGCCGGACCGCCTTCGCCACGCTCGACAAGGACGCGAGCGGCTATCTGACCCGCGACGAGCTGCAGACCGCGGGAGCGCAGTTCTTCATCGGCACTGATCCAGAACTCCCCGGCAACACTCTGTTCGGACGGTTCTGACGGACCGGGGCACGATGGCCCGCTCCGGACGACAACTGGTGGGAGCAGCGTGGCCAGCGGCGGATGCGGCTCGAACCGGATGTCTTCCGGACGGGCGGTGCTCCTCCGGCGGAGAAGTCCCGTGCACCCGTTGGTCTTGAGGTCCTGGTGCGGGGTCTGCCGCTGATGCAGGCACTCCTTTTGCGGCGTCGTCGAGTCTGCCGGTCCGTGCCGCCAATTCCGTGCGAAACTCGGCGTCGGCGCGCTGGGCACGATGTGCCCGATGCACCAGGCCTTCGAGCGCACCGGGTTTCCCCGACGGCCACGATGTGCAGCCGGCCCCGTTCCTTCCGCGCCGCCTAAGCCAGTTGATGACGTGCTCCATGCAGGCTCTGGTGGCGTGGAACGGGGCGCGGTGGCTGTGTCGCCCGGGAATCCGCCGTACACGGCTGGACGGTCTCGCGCGGAGGTGAGTGTGGCCGCCGCTGCGCATCTCCTCCAGGGTCGGCGGCCTCGGTTCGTCCACTCCGGTGTCCACAGAGGATGTTTGTCGCCCAGGGCTGCGCGGATTTCGGCAGCGCGGCGAGCTGCGCTTGCCGGAAGTGTCATCCATCGAGGTCAGGCCGCGTGTCGGTATTCGCTGAGGATGCCGCCTAGGCGCGCGTCTTCGCATGTCGAGGTGGGCGATCTGGGTTGGGTCGGGGATCGGCTCCGGAAGGGGTGCAGCGGACGGGCGTTTGCGATGCCTTGGTGAGGCCGGTGCGCGAGTTGTAGAACTCTTCGAACTCCTGTGAAGCGTGGCGCAGGTGCCGCTGGTTCCGGATCAGCGTGCGGTCCAGGAGTTCGCGTCGGCAGGTCTGCACCCATCTTTGCGTGATCGAGTTCATTCTCGGCATGTGGGTGCCGCTGAGCACGACGTCGATCCCTGCGTCCTTGAGGATGGGGTCGCACAGCTTGGGAAACTTGCTGTCGCGGTACCGGATCAGGCGCGCTCTGCAGCCCGTGTCCTCGAGGTCCATGACAAGATTCCTCGCGGCCTGAGCCACCCATGAGGTGGTCGGGTGCGCGGTGGCGCCCAGAACCCGGATCCGGCGAGTGCCGTGCTCGTGGTGAGTGGTGTTTTCCTTCGGCATGTGAGATCGCCCGTCCTGCTGGTGTGTGGCGTGTGGTCTATCGATCAGCGGCGTCGACGCCGAGTCGTTGAGTTCCGGGGTGTCACGTCGCCCGTTCCTCGCCGATCGGGGTGCCAGAACGACAGGGCCACGGCGAGCATCCGTCCAGCTCCGGTTTTTGACGTGCCGGATTGAGGTGTTCGGTAGGTTGTCTGGCATGCCTAGCGGTGATCTTCCGGTCGAGGTCGGTCGGAGTGTGGAGCTGTTCCTGACTGCCGTGGATGAGTTGGCGCCGGGCTTGGTCACCGGCTTCTACTTGGTCGGATCGGTGGCTTTGGGAGACTTTCATCCGCGCGGTGCCGGTCGCGGTCGGCTCGGCACGGCCAGCGATATCGACTTCGTTGCGGTGACCGACCGCCGCCTGGAGCCCGGGGCGCGGGAGATGGCGGCGTTGGCCGAGGCGCACGCCCGCACCGTGGCCTGCTTCCCTCGGCCGCACTTTGATGGTGCGGTGCTCACCTGGGCCGATCTTGCGGCAGGGCCAGACGGCTGTCCCGACGTTCCCTGCGCGCAGGAGAGCCGGTTCACGCCGGCGGGACGGTCCGGCGTCAACCCGGTGACGTTTTGCGAGCTGGCCTGGCACGGGATTCCGGTGCGCGGGCCCCGGCCGGCCGACGTAGGTTCAACGAGATCGGCCTGGCCTGCCTGGACCCTCGATGGGCGGGAGGCCGTCCCCGCCTGCTCAGTTCTGACGACGAGGACTTCGTCGTGGCGACGCCACCACCCGCCCGACCGAGCTCAGCCAGCCCCTCACCCGCTGGTCCATTCGCAAACTCGCCGCCTACCTGCAGAAGGTGCACGGCCGCGTGATCCGCATCGGCCGTGAGGCATTACGGTGCCTGCTCGCCCGTCGCGGCATCACCTTCCAGCGCACCAAGACCTGGAAGGAGTCGCCCGACCCCGAACGTGCCGCCAAGCTCGACCGCATCGAGCACGTCCTGGACCGCTTCCCCGACCGCGCCTTCGCGTCCGATGAGTTCGGTCCGCTCGGCATCCGGCCCACCGCCGGGTTGTGCTGGGCCAAACAGGGACCACCGCACCCACGGAGTGCGCTACTTCCACGGCTGCTACTCGATCGGCGACGACACACTCTGGGGCGTCAACCGCCGCAAGAAGGGCGCGGCTTGATCATTCGCCGACGTTCAAGGCCGCACAGTCCGCGACTCCCAGTTCGGAAAGCACCGCCCGGAGCCGCTGCAGGGCCGCGGTAGTGTCCGGGCTCTCCGCGATCTCAAGGTCAAGATGGCAACGACCCATGCCGCTGCCCGCATCGGTGACTTCGCCGTCGAGCTCGAACGCCACCTCCAAAGCCTCTTCGACGTCGTCGCGATCGATCGGCAGCCGCACGAAGACGATCTCGACGAACACTCCGGTCCTCCCTCTCAACCCGGCGAACCATAGCGGTCAGCTAGCCGTCGATCTCGCGCGAAATCGACGGCCTGTCCAGTGGCGAAAGATATGATCTTGTTCTGCTCGACGACGAAAGACGGGATGCGTGCGATGCGGCTCGGGACAGTGGCGCGGGAAGCCACGAGGCTGGAATTGGGCGAATGGCTGGCCACGGCGACCCCACCGACGCCGCGCGGGTGATCACCGGTTCGGCTGGCTGCGGGAAGACCCACCTGGTCAGGTCTGTGGTTCGGGAATTCGACGCGGTCGTCGATGCCACCGGTGCCTCGGCAGCCGACCTCGCCGTCGCCGTGAACGAAGAGCTGGGGTTGGATCGCGGACCGCTCGCGGGCGAGGTCAGTCCCATCGGGGTCAGCAGGGCGGCCGGGAAGCGCGGGCGTCCGTTCCTGGTTGCCATCATCAACGTCGAACATGCGGGAGGCATCCGGTGCTCGTCGGTTCCGGACGATGTGCTGACCGACCTGCTGTCGGATTTGTTGAGCAGCAACAAATACGCATCGGGACGTTACCGTCCCGGGCGGGAAGCGGATTTCCCTTCGGTGCGGCTGTTGGTCGAGCTGCCGAAGGAGCGGGCTGCGGCCCTGACGCGCGAGGTGGGATTGCCCGCCGGGTCGGTTGTGGACCTGGACGACGCTCACCACGCCCCGTACCGCACGGAGTTCGAAGCGTGGATCAGCCGCTTGCTCGCTGCTCCGGGAACCCCGTACGCGGACGCACCGGTGGACGTGGTTCGCGCCATCGCCTCCGAGATCGCGGACCGCTCGTCGCTGAACTTCCTGCTGGCCGAGGCAACGGCGATCGTGCTGCGAACCCGCAAGGCCCGCTGGTCACCGAGTGGAGCCGAGCGGCTGCCGGGCACGCTCGCCGAGGTCTAAGATCTTCTACTCGCCTCGCAACCGGTACCGCGATCCCGGCTGTCGGAACTGCTGGCGCCGATCGCGCTCGCCGAAGGCACGCCGGGAATGCCGCAGGAGGTGTGGCAGGCAGCGGCGAGCAACCTGCTCGGCGAGCACGTTCCCGCGCGCCAATTGGAGGACGCAGCCGCACTTACCGGTGAACTGATCGAGCGGACCGCCGTCCCAACAGCCTCGGGCGAGGTGGCGTGCTGGCGCATCCGGCACGAAGCGCTGGGACGCGCCGCCGCGGTCTCGCTCGGATCCGATACTCGGCTCAGCGTGCTGTCCACCATCGCGTCGTTCGTGCCCAGGGATGCGCTCGAGGCCACTCGCACCGCGGCTGAGCGCTACGCCCTCGGCGCTGGCCCCGGCCACGCGGCCGGGGCGTTCGCTGTCGACAACTGGCTCACCGACCCACGGCGCGTGTTGCTGTCGCAGCAGCGCAACCTCGAAGACGCGGTGCGCGGGGCCGGGCAAGCAGACACCGACGCGGCAGACCGACGCAGGCGCGTCGTCCTCGAAGCGAGCAGGACGTTCCGGGACCACCCTGAACGTTCGCTGGCCGAGCACGCCGCACGTCTGCAGTGGTCCGCAACGGTGTGCGGCGACGAGACGCTCTGCCAATGGCTCGACGAATGCGGGCTGGCGCTGCCGTGGCGGACGCTGTGGGCGTCCTGGCGCCCGCTCGGCGAACTGGACACCGATCGGATCGATCCGCGATGGCCCGGGCCGGTTGCGCTGGCCGGTGGGCAGCTGACCGACGGCGAGGAACAAGTCTGCCTGCGGAATTGGGTCGGGCGGGGTTTCCAATGGTGGTCGCTGGCGGAAGGAGAACCGGTCGGGCCAGCCTTGCCAGCGCTCCGGATGACGACTGGCCGCAGGAGCTGGCGGAGGAGAGCAGCGACCTCGAGGTCGAGCAGGACGAGGAGTCCGACGACGGCGCGATCCTCCAGCAGCCACCTCAAATCGATCATCCGGCCAGGTGAAAGCACCTTGAACGCCGAGCAGGTTGTCCGAGTCTGCCAAGGCATGTGCACCCTGGCCATCGCCACAGTCACCCGGCGCGGTGAGCCACGCATCAGCGGCGCCGACGGGCACCTCCTGCACGGCCGTTGGATCGTCGGCACCCACCGCCAGGCCGCTAAAGCCCGTCATCTCGCGGCGCGGCCCGGCATCAGCGCGACCTTCATGCGCGGCGAGCAGCTCGGCATTTTCACGCATGGACACGCCGTTCCGCTGAACCCCGAGGGGACGAGCAGCGACCCGACTTGGCCGACCGTCCGCGACTACCTCGTCAACCACTACGACGACGACGGCGACGAACCGTTCTGGGACGAGAACGTGTGGTATCGCATCGACCCCAGCTGGATGGTCGCCTACAGCGCCGACCCCGTCGGGCTGCTCGACCAACAACCGTCAGTCTGAAGAGAGCTCGCGCGGGTCCACCTCAGGCCGTCACTCCGGGGCCAGTCGAGGTTGACATCTTCAGCCGGTATTCGGTGGGTTGCCGGGGCGGGTCATCGTCGATGGAAGTGGACTGACGGGCCCATGGGTAGCGCTCGTGCGGTTGAGCTGGGCCCTTCCGCCCCGGGCAAACCACGTGCCAGTTTCCCGGCTCCGCCGATCTTGCGAGATCCGCGAGGCGCGAAACAGAGGACGAAGTCCTTCCTACGGCCAAGGCCAGAGACGACGAACGCGCCCCCGTACCCGGTGAAGGGTGCGGGGCGCGTTGGTTCAGGCGGCGCGGTGCCGCCCATCGGCGGAGTCACTCCAAGAAATGTCGGAGCACAATAGCAGCGAGCGACATTCCGCGCCTCCGGTCCTTCGGTAGAACTGTTGCCCTTGCTTGACATAGCAATAAAACCCGCCAGCGGTGTGGCGTATGTCGACGGCACGTGAATACTGACCCCGGCGTGGCATCCGAATTTTGACCCCTTTGTCCGGTGACCTTGACTCGAGTCGAGTCAGGGAGGACCGA
>NZ_JBWKKU010000124.1:0-9338 GCF_056431445.1 Saccharopolyspora sp. NPDC045941 | reverse complement strand
GCTATCTAACGTTGGCAGGGTTACCGCTGGGCACGTCAGGATCGGACTTGACGTGCTAACCCCACGGATAAACCCGGGGGTCTGCGCACTACGTCGACCTGATCAGCGACTGGATCCCGGTGTCGATCACGCTGGCCATCCTGGCGATCGGCTACCTCTACTACTACGGATACATCCACCCCCGCCGAGAAGACCGCTGGACGCTACCCGACCCGGTCGACGAAGAACCCTGACCGGTCCACTTCGGACACACCACCGTCCGGCGCAGCCGCGGCGCGGTCATCCTTCGAGGAAACGCATCAGCTCCGCGGTGACGAACTGGGGGTTTTCCTCGGCGAGCCAGTGGCCTGCGCGCGGCACGTCCACTGCTCGAACGATGTTGGCCATCCGCGAGTCCACTGTGGCTCGGATCGCGTCGAGTTGCCCTTGGGCCGTCATGAGCAGGGCCGGGACGCGTACCGGTGCCGCTGCCACGGTGTCGCGCACGTCCTCGTCGAGGGCGCGGTAGAGCTCGAAGCCGCCCGACAGCGCCTCGGGCCGGCTGTAGGTCCGCGCGTACTCGTCGATCTCGCCGGCGGTGAACGGAGACCGATCCGAGGTGCCGCCGAACGCCGTGCCCTCGAACGAGACTTGGGGGTAGAAGAGTGCGAGGTACTCACGGACGTCGTCGCCCACGATCGCCTCGGGGACCCGTCGCTGGGAGTGGAGGGCGATGTGCCAGCTCAGCGTGCGGTACGTGGATGCGTCGATCGCGGGCCCGGGTAGCGGCAGGTCGAGGTATCCGAGGCGGGCGGTGTCGCCGGGGAACTGGCTGGCGTACTGGAACGCCACCGCGGCGCCGAAATCGTGCCCGATGACGGCGGCGTCCCGGACCCCGAGCCTGTCGGCGATCAGCGTGTGCACGTACCGCGCCAGGGTGGCTTTGTCGTAGCCGGTCGGCGAGCCGGTGCTGTCGCCCAGTCCGGGAAGGTCGACCGCGTAGACGGTGTGGTGTCCGGCGAGGGCCGGCATGATCTGCCACCAGCCGTACCAGGTCTGGGGCCAGCCGTGGATCAGCACCACCGGCGTGCCGCTGCCGCCGGTCACGTAGTGCATGCGGATGCCGTCGACGTCGGCGAACTCGTGCCGGAAGGTGCCCTGGAACGCCGGATCGTCCTGGGTGGCGACGGCGTAGGGGGCAACGTCGTCCGCGGTCGGCGCGGAACAGGCCGCGCCGCCGATCGTGAGCAGAAGGGTGAGCGAGAGGGTCGCCATCGTGCGCGCGGGCCGGCGGAACCTGCGCGTCAGCGGCCGAGTTGTGGTGGTCATGTGTTCCTGTCCTGCGGAGGAAGTGCGGAGTCGGCGCCGGTCGCGCCGTCGATCAGCACCCAGTCTCGGTAGGCGCGCACCGATCTGGCACGAAATCTTGCCGTTCCCGCAAGACGAGCACGTGCACCGCGGAACGGACGCGGTGAATCGTTGCCCGACAACGGAATCTCCACTTGATCGGAAGGTCAGCAGCGCGCCTCCCTCGATGAACCACCTGCCCACAATTGAGGAACTACGCGAAGAAGCGCAATCCGGCCTTGGAGAAGTCCGAGCCGAGGTCCCGGTAGCGGGCGTCGCGGGCGTGTCGGTCACGCACCAGCGGTCAGCCAGGTCTGCGCGAGATGGGGCCTTCCGGGAGCGGGTTCGGGGCGGCCAGTTGCACCAGCACCGCGCCGGCGAGCAGTACCACCGCCCCGGCCAGTTGCGTCGGGCTCAGCGCCTGCCCGAGCAGCAGCCAGGCGAGTCCGGCGGCGACCAGCGGTTCCACCAGGGCCAGCACGCTGGCCAGGGCCGGAGGCAGATTGCGCAGCGCCCGCAGCCCGGCCAGGTAGGGCAGTGCGGTGCCGGCCACGGCCAGCACCAGCAGGGCCAGCCACACCGGAACCTGCAGGCCGCCGAGCTCCGCGGGGACGTTGAGCAATCCTGAGGGCAGCGCCCACGGCAAGGCGACCACGGCGACTGCCACTGCGCCGATCGACAGCCCGACCGCTGTCAGCCCGAACGAGTCGTACCTGCTCGCGCCGTGCTCGCCGAGCAGGAAGTACCCGGCCGAGCAGATCGCCGCGGCGAGCCCGGCGGCGACACCGAGCAAGTCCAGCTCGGATCCCTGCCAGATCTCCGCGACCAGGACCAATCCGGCCACGGCCAGCCCGATACCCAGCCACATCAGCCCCGGCAACCGGGTGCGCCGCACCACCCGCACCCACAGCGCGACCAGTGCGGGCGCCAGGTTGACCAGCACCATCGCCACCCCGACCGGGATCCGTGCCACGGCCAGGAAGAAGAACAGCTGCACCCCGGCGACACCGAGCAGGCCGTAGCCGAGCAGCAGCCACAGGTCGGCGCGATGGAACCGCAGCGCCTGCGGCCGCAGCACCGCGACCACCGGCACCAGCAGCACCGCAGCCAGCGCGATCCGCACCGAGGTCACCGCGGCCGGGGACCAACCCGCCGCCATCACCGCCTTGGCCAGCGGGCCGGAGCTCGCGAACAGCACCCACGAGGTCAGGCTCAGGCCCGTCGCCCGCGCCCGGCCCGGCGCCCGCGCGGTCTTCTCCAGTACGGCCACGCCTGCAGTCTGACCGCGGCATGACCGCCCCGGCCAGCGATTTTCCGGCGCACTAGCTCAGGTCGGGACGCATCCCGAAGGCGCCCAGCGCCGGACTCCAGTGGCGTTTTCGCGCGAAATCGGCGGCCTACCTCCCAGGCGGCCACGTCCCAGGCATGCCCGCGCACCAGCCTGAAACGACCTCTCAGTCTGGTAGAAGGCTCGTATCGGCGATGATTGTCCACAAAGGACGTTAAATCAGCTGTCGGCCGCCAGGCGGGCGAGGCGTCGCGGGGTCGGCCAGCGGACGTGGGAGGCCCAGCCGAGCCTCTCGAAGATCCAGATCACCCGTGCCGAGATGTCGATCTCGCCTCGCCGGACACCGTGCCGGGCGCACGTCGGGTCGGCGTGGTGCAGGTTGTGCCACGACTCCCCCATGCTCAGCACCGCGAGCGGCCAGAAGTTGGCCGCCTTGTCCCGGCTGCGGAACGGGCGATCCCCGACCAGGTGGCAGATCGAGTTCACCGACCACGTCACGTGGTGCAGAAGGGCCACCCGCACCAGCCCGGCCCAGAAGAACGCCGTCGCGGCGCCCCACCAGGTACCCGTGATCACACCGCCGCACAGCGCGGGCAGGGCGAACGTCGCCACCGTCAACGGGCCGAACAGCCGGTGCACCAACCGGATGTCGGGATCGGCCAGCAGGTCGGGCGCGAACCGCCGCTGGTTCGTCAGGTCCCGCTCGAAGATCCAGCCCATGTGCGCGTGCCAGAACCCGCGCGCCAGCGCGGCGGGAGACGTGCCGAACGCCCACGGCGAGTGCGGATCGCCCTCCCTGTCGGCGAAAGCGTGGTGGCGGCGGTGGTCGGCCACCCAGTGCAGGATCGGGCCCTGGACCGCCATGCTGCCCGCGACCGCGAGCGCGATGCGCAGCCAGCGCTTGGCGCGGAACGCGCCGTGCGTGAAGTAGCGGTGGTAGCCCACCGTCACGCCGAGGATGGTGAACACGTACCAGCCGGCCGCGAGCAGCGCGTCCCACCAGCGCAGCCCCCACCCCCATGCCAGCGGCACCGCCGCCACCAGCGCCAGGAACGGCAGGAGGATGAACACGTACACCGACAGGTGCGCGGCCAACGGCCTGCGGCCGACCAGCAGCGGTTGGGGCGTCGACCCGGACGGTTCGGTGGCGACCATCGCAGCAGGAACCTCGAATCTGCGTCACAGGAAGTTCTGCCACCACACAACCGGTCTCTGGCCCGGAGCACAACGAATCGGCCCGCAAGGATGGGTGAACGTCAGACGAGGGCGTGGTGTCGGTCCCCCGTCCAACGCACCGGGCTCGGGCTTCGGCCGCCTTGAGCCGTCCGGTTCCGGGTGCGATCAAGATCGACGCCACCGCTCCGGCACCCCTGTCGTCGGCGCCCGATGTGGCGGTCTCAGCGTGGCAGCGGCGGCAACTCGGTGCTGTCCAGCCATTTCGTGAAGAACCCGGCGAGCGACCGGTTCGCGAATTCGCCGGCCAGCGCCGTGAAGTCCGCCGTGGTCGCCGTGCCGTGCCGGTGGTCGGCGACCCACTTCCGCAGCAGCTCGAAGAACGGCTCGTCGCCCAGTTCGCGGCGCAGCGCGTGCAGCGTCAGCGCGCCGCGCTTGTAGACCTGTTCGTCGAACATCCCGGCCACACCCGGATCGGCGATCCGGAGGTCCGGCGGACCTGCGGCGACGTGCGCGTGCCAGTTCGCCGCGTGCTGCTGCGCCGACGGGCCGCCCGAGAACTCCGACCACAACCATTCGGCGTAGGTGGCGAAGCCCTCGTTGAGCCAGATGTGCCGCCAGTCCGCGATCGTCACGCTGTTGCCGAACCACTGGTGCGCCAGTTCGTGCACGACGAGCCGCTCGTTCGTGCGCCGGCCGTCCAGGTGGCCCGCACCGAAGACCGACATGCCCTGCGCCTCGACCGGCTCGTCCAGGTCGTCGTCGGTGACCACGACGACGTACTCGCCGAACGGGTACGGGCCGAACAACCGTTGCAGCACGTCCATGATCTGGCCGTGCCGCGCGAAGTCCGCGGCGAAGCGGTCGCTCAGCCGCGCGGGGATCGCCGCCCGCTGCGGCACCGGGCCGCCGGCCAGCTCCACCTCGGTGTACAGGCCGACCTGGATGCTCATCAGGTACGTCGCGGTCGGTTCCGGCCGCTCGTAGACCCAGGTCGTGGTGCTGCCGCGGCGTTGCCGCGACACCAGGGCGTTCGGTGCCCAAGCGCGGCCTGGTCGGGGTGCTGTCCTCGACGCCGCGCAAGGCCAAGAAGGGCTCGTCCTGGCTGGGCATGCCGCCGATGCCGCTGCGCCGTTCCATCGACGAGGCCGACGCGAGCCGGACGTTCGCCCCGCCGCTGCGGCTGAAGATCGCTCGCGCGATGGTCCCGGCCCACCGCTGCCCCGCGGGCACCGGGCCGCGCACCGTGGAGCCGGCCGCGATCTCCGCGGACTTGCCGATCCGGGCGCCGGGGATCAGCGTGGTGCGGGCGCCGACGCGCGCACCGGCGCCGATCCGGATCTTGCCGATGTGCACCTCGTCGCCGTCGACCCAGTGGCCGGCGAGGTCGACCTCGGGTTCGACGGCCGCGCCCTTGCCGACCTTGAGCATGCCGGTGACCGGCGGCGGCGAGTGCAGGTCGACGTCCTTGGCCACCTTGGCGCCCAGCGCCCGCGCGTAGTGGGTCATCCAGGAGGCACCGGACACGCCCGCCGCGCCGCTGAACTCGGCGAGCCGCTCGGCCGTCCACAGTCTCAAGTGGACACCGCCGCCGCGCGGGTAGGCGCCCGGGCGCACCCCGGCGAGCAGCACCGCGCCCCACCGGCCGACAACGCGATCCGGCCCACGGGGCTGAACAAGACCAGCCACGCCGCGGCGATCCACCACCACGACACCGCCGGCGCGAACGACACGGATCCGGTCCAGGCCAGCACGTTGCTCAGCGCCGCCAGCACCGTCGTCCAGCGCAACCCGACGATGGCCAGCAGCGGCAGCATGATCAGGGCCTGCCAGAGCCCGGTCAGCCGCGGCGTCGGCCGGACGACGCGCCGCGAGGTCTCGGTCATCGCCTCCAACGCGTCCAGGTGCGCGGCCAGCGAACCGAGCGTCGGGTGCTGGTAGATGTCGGCGACCGACACCTGGGCGTGGCGCATCCGGATGCGCGCGATCAGCTGGGCGGCGGTGAGGCTGCCGCCACCGGTGGCGAAGAAGTCCGCGGCGGGGTCGGTCACCTCCACGCCGAGGATTTCCGCCCAGCCCTCCGCGAGCCACGCCTCGGTCGGCGACATCGCCGACCTCGCGGCGGGATCGCCGCCGGCGGTGGGCAGCGGCCACGGCAGCGCGGCCCGATCCACCTTCCCGGAGGTGCGGGTCGGCAGGTCGGACACGACCGCGAGCAGCGGCACCAGCGCGGCGGGCAGCTGCTCCTGCAGCCGCCGCACCGCGTGGTCGTGGTCGAACGTCGCCTCGGACTCCGCACGCGGCACCACGTAGCCGACGAGGATCTGGTTCCCGGCGGCGGTGTTCTGCACGGCCGAGGCCGCCCCGGCAACGCCGGGCAGGGCCTGCAGCACCGCGTCCACCTCACCGAGTTCGATGCGGCGGCCACCGAGTTTGACCTGTTCGTCGGCCCGGCCGACGAACAACAGCCCCTCGGGCTCGGCCCGCACCACGTCACCGCTGCGGTAGGCCCGGGACCAGCCGAGCGACGGCAGCGGCGCGAACTTCTCGGCATCCTTGCCCGCGTCCAGGTACCGGGCGAGGCCGACGCCACCGATGATCAGCTCGCCGGTGGCGCCCATCGCAACCGGCTCACCGCGCTCGTCGACGACCGCGAGTTGCCAGCCCGCCAACGGCAATCCGATCCGCACCGGCCCCTCGCCGGTGAGCCGGGCGGCGCAGGCGACGACGGTCGCTTCCGTGGGCCCGTAGGTGTTCCAGACCTCGCGGCCTTCGACGGCGAGTCGTTCGGCGAGTTCCGGCGGGCACGCCTCGCCGCCGAAGATGAGCAGCCGAACCTCTTCCAGCGCTTCGACGGGCCACAACGCGGCCAGCGTCGGCACCGTCGACACGATGCTGATGTGCCGCGCCACCAGCCAGGGGCCGAGGTCGACACCGGTGCGCACGAGGGCGCGCGGCGCGGGCACCAGGCAGGCGCCGTGCCGCCAGGCCAGCCACATCTCCTCGCACGAGGCATCGAACGCCACGGACAGCCCGGCCAGCACCCGGTCCCCGGGGCCGATGGGTTCCTCGGTGAGGAACAGGCCCGCTTCGGCGTCGACGAAGGCCGCCGCGGCAGAGTGGCTCACCGCCACGCCCTTCGGCTTCCCGGTCGAACCGGAGGTGAAGATGATCCAGGCGTCGTCGGTGGGCGATGGTTCGCCCGGGCTACCGAGCGGCTCGCGGCGCAGCGCGAACGAGCCCCCGTCGGAGAGCACGGCGCAGACCTCGGCTTCGCCGAACACGAGTTCGGCGCGCTCGTCGGGATCGTCCGCATCCACCGGAACGTAGGCCGCGCCGGCGGCCAGCACGCCCAGGATCGAGACGTAGAGTTCCGCGGTGCCGGAGGAAATCCGGATTCCGACCCGGTCTCCGACGCCGATGCCGGCTTCAGCGAGCCGCCGCCGCACGACGTCGATCTCGGCGGTCAGCCGACCGTAGTTGAGCACCGTCGTGCCGTCGTCGATCGCCGGAGCGTCCGGGAATCGACGTGCCGTGCTGTCGAGAACCCCGATCAGGGTGCGCTGATCGGGCGCGAAGTCCGACCAGAAGACCGCGCTGGCCGCGGTTTCCGGAGATGCGGACGGGACGAGCTGTTCACCTGCTGCTGTCAGAGTCACCGAACGCGCCGTCCCGCCGACGACCCGTTGTCCCGCTGCCCGCCGCGCGGCAGGTCCCGTGAGGTGTCGCAACTCCGAACAGGACGTGAAATCACTGTCTCGCTCCGCAGTAGTCCAGGCGCGTACTCCGATGACCCGCCCAGGGCAGACAGATCAGCTTACGGATCGAACGGTTTTCCGCATCCCGAAGGCCGCCGCGAAGTGCTTGCCATCACAACTCGGGCGTGCTGGTCCATCCAGGTGTCAAGCGATCGCTCGTCGTTTACCGCGCATCGCTCCGGGTAGCGCTCGGTGAACGATCCGTTCCGATGGAAGTGGAGGGAAGTCCGATGCCGGGTGCGGGTTCGTTCATGGTGTTCCTCGTCATCGGCGCCGCGCTGGTGGTCGCCGACGGTCAGCTGATCCGGCGCAGCGGAACGACTTACCTGCAGTCGACCGCCCGCGATTCCGCCGCCGCGGATTCGGTGAACCAATTGGTCGTCGTCGTGTTCCACCTGGCAGCGCTGGGTTTGCTCGCGCTGATCTCCGTCGTGCCGATGGACCTCGGCAGCGCGCCGGAAACCGTGGTGGCGCGGCTGGGGGTCCTGCTGCTGGTGCTGGCGGTGGCGCACGGCGTGACGATCTGGACGCTGGGCCGGATCCGCACGCGCCAGCAGTCCCGGGTGCTGCAGGAGGAAGTCGTCCGCGCGCAGGAGGGGTCGACCGACCGCTGACCGGGCGAGCCCCGCAGGTGTTGGGCACGACGCTCCGGGTAGTCCTGAGTCGACAGTGCCTGATTTTCCGGAGGGCGCCATGGCGGAACGTCATGTCGTTCGCGACCACGCCGAAGGCACCTGGAAAGTCGTCGACGCGAGCACCGGAAAGACGGAGTCGCGAACCAGGCCCCAGGCCGGGCCATCGCGGAGGCACCGGTGGCGGTGACGTGGTCATCCACGGCTTCGGCGGCGAGGTGGACGAGAAGCGCACGGTCGCGCCCGCCACCTGAACCCGCGCCCGCTTCGGGTAGTGGGAGACGACCGACATCGGTGCGCTGACGTCACCGGTCATCACCGACCTTCTGCGCCATCACAGCACCTCGACAAACCACATCGACGGCAAGCGTCCGAGGCCGAGCGCCGGTACGCGCCTCCGCGCTACCCGATCAGCCGCGGCGTCAATCACGTTCCCGGTCGCGCTCGCGTGGTGGGCGAGCGACCCGCAGTGCCGTTCGTCCACAATGGTCGCTTCCGGCTCACCACCACAGCCGCCACTCAACGCTCCACCCCGCGCGGCATCAGGCATTCCGCCCCGCCGGGACTAGAACCAGTGCTTCCGCCCGGCGATAGCACGGCCGCTGGCGCCCGAGATGGCGAAAACGGCGCCCACGACGGTCAGCACCACACCCAGGATCCACAGGATCGAGATCTTGAGGAAGAAACCGAGCAGCAAGAGGACTACTCCGAGCACGATCACGGAGAACACCCCCGTTCAACGGGAAGTTCGGCACCACGAAGGACTGCCTGCGCATCCGGCAGGAGATCCGCTCCGCCGGGACTCTTCTCCGTCTGATTACCCCGCCTGACCCGTTTCCACACCACTCGCTGTCGCAGCGGGCTCAACACGTCTGCCGCAATTTCAATGGAAATCGAAGGACCGATTTCCATTGAGCGTTTTTCATCCTGGTCGACCCGCAGCCGCGGGTCGCAAAGCTGCACGTCGATGAAGTGTCGCATGCGCCGCAGGCGCATAACCCACCTACGTCACTCGCACCGCCGCGGGTTCTCAGAGGCTTCCTGGCGAGGACGGCCCTGACGCCGTGTATTGGACATACATATTGATGCGTAACTCAAATGTGGCGTGTTCGTTGGTTATGGTGTGAGGGTGGCGGTGACTAACGCTCGGCAGCTTTCCCC
>NZ_JBWKKU010000123.1:0-9957 GCF_056431445.1 Saccharopolyspora sp. NPDC045941 | reverse complement strand
CACACTGCGAGGGCCTGAGCCCGGTGCAATACCGGGCCCAGACCCTCGCTGCCTAGACTCTCAATTACCGAGTCCAACTTCCGGGGACCACTTCACGTTCGCGGTGCCCCTCCCTCGGTCCTAGTTCGCGCCGACGTACTTGCGGAGGTGCTGGGCCGTCAGGGAATCGCCGGTCGCGACCAGCTCGGCCGGGGTGCCGGTGAAGACGATCCGGCCGCCGTCGTGGCCCGCGCCGGGACCGAGGTCGATCAGGTGGTCCGCGTGCGCCATCACCGCCTGGTGGTGCTCGATGGCGATCACCGTGCCGCCGCCGTCCACCAGCCGGTCCAGCAGCGCGAGCAGCTGGTCCACGTCGGCCATGTGCAGGCCCGTGGTCGGTTCGTCGAGGACGTAGATCGACGCCTTCTCCGCCATGTGGATCGCGAGCTTCAGGCGCTGCCGCTCGCCGCCGGACAGCGTGGTCAGCGGCTGGCCGAGGCGGACGTAGCCCAGGCCGACGTCCACGAGGCGGCCGAGGATCGCGCGCGCCGAGCCTGCGGTGAAGAACTCGTGCGCCTGCGCCACCGACATGCCCAGGACCTCGCTGATGTCCTTGCCCCGCAGCTTGTGGGCCAGCACCTCGGCGGTGAACCGCTTGCCCTCGCACTTCTCGCAGACCGTCGCGACGCCGGCCATCATCGCCAGGTCCGTGTAGACCAGCCCGATGCCCTTGCAGTTCGGGCAGGCGCCCTCGGAGTTCGCGCTGAACAGGCTCGCCTTGACGCCGTTGGCCTTGGCGAAGGCCGTCCGGATCGGGTCGAGCAGGCCGGTGTAGGTGGCCGGGTTGCTGCGCCGGGAACCGCGGATCGGGGCCTGGTCCACCACGACCACGCCGTCGCGGCGGGGCAGCGAACCGTGGATCAGCGAGCTCTTGCCCGACCCGGCGACGCCGGTGACCACGGTCAGCACGCCCAGCGGGATGTCCACGTCGACGTTCTTCAGGTTGTGCGCGTCGGCGCCGGTGATCGAGAGGTGGCCGGCCGGCTCGCGGACCTCCTCGCGCAGCCGGGCCCGGTGGTCCAGGTGCCGTCCCGTCAGGGTGTCCGAGCGCCGCAGGCCCGCCACGTCGCCGGCGAAGCACACCTGCCCGCCGGAGGTGCCCGCGCCCGGCCCGAGATCCACCACGTGGTCGGCGATCTCGATGGTCTCCGGCTTGTGCTCCACGACGAGCACCGTGTTCCCCTTGTCCCGCAACCGGATCAGCAGGTCGTTCATCTGCTGGATGTCGTGCGGGTGCAGGCCCACCGTCGGCTCGTCGAAGACGTAGGTCACGTCGGTCAGGCTCGAACCGAGGTGCCGCACCATCTTCACCCGCTGCGCCTCGCCGCCGGAGAGCGTCCCGGACTCGCGGTCCAGGCTCAGGTAGCCCAGGCCGATCTCGACCAGCGAATCCAGCGTGTCGCGCAGCGCCTCCAGCAGCGGAGCCACCGATTCGTCGCTGATGCCGCGGACGAACTCGGCCAGCTCGTTGATCTGCATCGCCGAGCAGTCGGCGATGTTGCGCCCGTCGATCTTCGCCCCCAGCGCGGCCGGGTTCAGCCGGGCACCACCGCAGGCCGGGCAGTCGGCGAACACCACCGCGCGGTCCACGAACGCCCGGATGTGCGGCTGCATCGCCTCCCGGTCCTTGGCGAGGTAGACCCGCTGCACCTTGACCAGCAGGCCCTCGTAGGTGGTGTTGATGGTGGCGTGCTTCATCTTGGTGGCCGGCTTGTGGAGGAAGTCCTCCCACTGCTCGGGCGTGAAGTCCCGCAGCTTGACGTCGGGGTCGAACAGCCCGGAGCCGGCGATCACCTGCCAGTACCAGGAGTCCACCGCGAAACCGGGGACGGTGATCGCGCCTTCGTTGAGCGAGCGGTCCTTGTCGACGAGCTCGTCGACGTCGATCGTCGAGACGTGCCCGAGCCCCTCGCACTCCGGGCACATGCCTTCGGGGCTGTTGAAGCTGAACGCCGTCGCGGTGCCGACGTGCGGGGTGCCGAGGCGGCTGAACAGCAGGCGCAGCATCGTGTGCGTGTCGGTGGCGGTGCCGACCGTGGAGCGGGAATTGGCGCCCATCCGCTCCTGGTCGACGACGATCGCGGTGCTCAGGTTGCGCAGCGAGTCCACGTCCGGCCGGCCGAGGCTGGGCATGAACGACTGGATGAACGCCGTGTAGGTCTCGTTGATCAGCCGCCGGGATTCGGCCGCGATGGTGCCGAACACCAGCGAGGACTTGCCGGAACCGGAGACACCGGTGAACACCGTGAGCCGCCGCTTGGGGATGTCCAGCGAGACGTCGCGGAGGTTGTTCTCCCGCGCCCCGCGGACTTCGATCAGGTCGTGGCTGTCGGCGGCCCGCCGGGGCTCGGCGGTTTCGGAGTTGATGCGTTCGGACGGATCCGGGCTCATGCTGCGCTGCTTCTCCAACCGTGCGAAAGGCATTGGTTCCGGATGCCCCGCGGCACCGCTTCCGCAGGCGCGCGCCCGTGAGCGTTCCGGGGCGTCCTGGCGCCCCGAAACGCTCACGGCATTTGATCTGCGGAATCGGCGACTCGCGGAGCACCGGCCATCCTTTATACCGGCCGGGACCGACAGCCGCCGCGAAATCAGCCTGCCAGCTCCGGGAGTTCGGCGCGGCGGGCGGCGATGGCCGCCGGGTTCCAGCCCGGCCGGGGCACCGAATCCTTGAGCAGCTGCACGTACGGATGCTCCGGCGAGCGCAGGACGTCGCGGGTGGTGCCGCTTTCCACGAGGCGGCCGCGCAGCAGCACCGCGATCGTGTCGGTGACCTCGTTGACGACGGCCAGGTCGTGGCTGATGAACAGCTGGGCCGTGCCGGTATCGCGCCGCAGTTCGGCCAGCAGCCGCAGGATCTGCGCCTGCACCGAAACGTCCAGCGCGGACACCGCTTCGTCGAGGATCAGCAGCTTCGGCCGCACCGCGACGGCCCGCGCGATCGCCACGCGTTGCCGCTGCCCGCCGCTGAGTTCCCGCGGCAGCGCAAGCCTTTTCGACGCGTCCAGGCCGACCTGGTCGAGCAGCTCGCCAACGCGGGCGTGCCGCGCGGCCCGGTCCGGCCAGCCGTGCAGGCGGAGCACCGCGTCGAGGCAGCGGCCGATGGGAACGGCCGGGTCGAGCGAGAGGTACGGGTCCTGGAACACCAGCTGGATGGCCTTCGCCCTGGCCAGCCGCGCCCGGCCGGTGCGCGGGCGCGTGGCGACCGGCGCGCCGTCCAAGGTGATCTTGCCGCCGTCGGGTCGTTCCAGGCCGGCCAGGATGCGGGCGATCGTGCTCTTGCCGGAACCGGATTCGCCCACCAGGCCCAGCGATCCGCCATCGGGCACGGTCAGCGACACGTCGTCGACCGCGCGGGTCGGACCGAACGACTTGCGCAGGCCGGTCACTTCGAGCGTCATGCGTCGACTCCGTCCTCGTCCAGCACCGGCACGGCGGCGAGCAGTTCCGCGGCGTAGGCGGATTTGGGCGAGGCGAACAGCTCGCGCGCGCCCTGTTCCTCGACCACCTCGCCGGAGCGCAGGACAACCACGCGATCGCAGAACGCCGCCGCCAGCGGCAGGTCGTGCGTGATGAACAGGATCCCGAGCCCCCGATCGGCGCGTGCCCGGCTCAGGATCCCGATGATCTCGGCCTGCGTGGTGACGTCCAGGGCGCTGGTCGCCTCGTCCGCGACCAGTAGCTCCGGCTCCGGCGCGAGGGCCGCGGCGATGACCAGCCGCTGCAGCATGCCGCCGGAGAACTCGTGGGGGTACCGCGCGAGCATGGCCTCGGGTTCCCGCAGCCCGCACTCGCGCATCAGGCCCACCACCCGGTCGCGGGCATCCCGTTGGGACCAGCCGAGATTCGTGCGCAGCTGCTCGGTCAGGAAGTGCCCGACCGGGCGCACCGGGTTGAACGCCGCGCGCGGTTCCTGCTGCACCACGCCGACCTTGCGGGTCCGCAGCTCCCGCAGCTCCGCCGGGGACATGCCCAGCACGTACCGACCGTCCACCGTGATCTGTCCGGACACCGCGGCCGAGGCTGGCAGCGCGCCCGCGATGCTCATCGCGGCGGTGGACTTGCCGGAACCGGACTCGCCGACCAGCCCGACCACCTCGCCCGCCTCGACGCGCAGGTCGATGCCGCGCAGGATCGGCCTGCCGGGGAAACCGACGGTCAGATCCCGGAGTTCTGCCAGGCTCATGAGTGCTCCACCCTGCCGAGCCGGTCGGCGATCCGCACGCCGACGATGTTGAACGCCACCACCGCGATCGCGATCATCGCGCCGGGCACCAGCGTCGGGGCCATCGCGCCTTCGAGCATCGCGAACTGGCCCTCGGCGACCATCAGGCCCCAGTCCGACGACGGCGGCTGCGAGCCGAATCCGAGGTAGCTCAGGCTCGCCAGCGCCATCAGCACGTCGCCGAAGAGCACCACCGCGTAGCCGAGCACGATCGGCATCACCCGGGGCAGCAACCGGGTCAGGCAGATCGCCGCGCCGCCCATGCCCTGCACCCGGTACGCCTCGATGTACGGGCGCTGCCGCTCGGCCCGCGCGGCGCTGCGGGTGATCTTGGCGACCGCGGGGAAGTACGCCAGGCCCAGGGCCAGCACCGACGCGGCGACGCCGGTGCCGAGCACCGCGATGGTCAGCACCGCGAACAGCAGGCCGGGGAAGGCGATCAGCGCATCGGTCGCGCGGGAGACCACCGCGTCCAGCCAGCCGCCGCGCCACGCCGCGACGACGCCCAGCACCGGGCCGAGGAGCAGCGAGATGACCAGGACGCCCAGCGGTGCGATCAGGCTGGTGCGGGCGCCGTGCAGGATGCGGGACAGGATGTCGCGGCCGAGCTGGTCGGTGCCCAGCAGGTGTTCGATGCCCGGCGGGGCGAGGATCGAGTCGAAATCGGTGGCCGTCGGGTCGTAGGGCGCGATCAGCGGCGCCGCCAGCGCGGCCAGCCCGAGGATCGCGAGAACGCTTGCGGCGCCCCAGAACAGCGGGCCGTTGCGCCGCCGCCCGGACGCGACCGCGGCGTCGGCGACGAGCGATCCGGACAGTGTCATGCCGCCGCTCCTGCCTGTCGTGGGACACCCGCGCGCCGGGCCCGGCGCAGCCGCGGGTCGGCGAGGTGCTGCACCAGCTCGGTCAGCCCGGTCGTCACCACGTACGCCAGCACCATGCACAGCAGGACCGCCTGCGTGACCGGGAAGTCCTTCGTGTTGATGGCGTTGACCAGCAGCGATCCCACGCCGCTGAGCCCGAACACGGACTCCACCACCACGGTGCCCGCCAGCAGGCTCGCGGTGATCATGCCCGCCATCGTGGCGATCGGGCCGACCGCGTTGCGCAGCACGTGCCTGCCGATCACCAGCCGCTCCGGGATGCCGCGGGTGCGGGCGACCCGGACGTGGTCCTGCACCAGGATGTCCACCATGGACTGCCGGGTGACCCGGGTGATGGTCGCCAGCGACACCACCGCCAGGGAAACGGCGGGCAGCGTCAGGTGGTGCAGCCTGCCGAGCACGCCCTCGCCGGCGCCGGTCACCGGGAACCAGGCCAGCCCGACGCCGAACGCGGCGATCAGCCCGACGGCCGCGACGAACGGCGGGATTCCGGCGAGCATGGCCGTCGCGGCCGACACCACCGAGTCCAGCGGCCCGCGGCGCACCGCGGCCAGCGAGCCGAGCAGCACGCCGATCGCGATGGTCAGCACCGCCGCGTACAGCGCCAGCCACACCGTGGTCTCCAGCCGGGTGGCGATCAGGAAGCCGACGTCCTGCCCGTAGACGAACGACCGGCCGAGGTCGCCGCGCACCACGCCGCCGAGCCACAGCACGTACTGCACCAGGAACGGCTGGTCCAGGTGGTACTCGGCGCGGATCGCGGCCAGCGTCTCGTCGCTGGCGTTCTCCGCACCGCCGGCCAGCACCGTCGCCGGGTCACCGGGCGCCAGGTACATCGCGGCGAAGATCAGGAACGACGCGACCAGCAGCGTGATCACCACCTGGCCGAGCCAACGCAACAGCGCGATCAAGACCGCCTCCCGAGATCGGCCGCCCACGGATAGGTCAGGTAGGCGCTGGAGACCGGCGCGCCGGTGAGCCGGTTGCTCATCGCCAGCGTCGTCGGGGCCATCACCAGCGGGATGGACAGCATGTGCCCGAGGTACTCGTCCTGCAGCCGGATGACCTGCCGGGTGCGTTGCAGGTCGTCGTAGGTGGCCGCGGCCGAGGCGAAGGTGCTCTCGTACTGCTCGTCGCGGAAGTCCAGGTAGTTGTTGACGCTGTCGGGCAGCACGTTGTCGTACATGCCCAGCCCGTCGGGCTTGGACAGGTACCAGTCGTTGACGATCAGATCGACGCCGGCCCGCGCCTCCGGCGAGGCGAACAGCTCCGAGAACTGGGCGGGCGGCACGGTGCGGATCTCCACCGGCAGCCCCAGCTCCAGCCCGGCGTCGCGGACGCCGTTGGCCAGCACGTTGCCCACGGCGGTGCCGTCGTTGGCCACCACGATCGGCTCCGCCGGCGGCCCGGCCTCCCGCACCAGCTCGCGGGCGCGCGCCAGGTCCGGCTCGCCGGGGCGGATCGGGACGTCGCGGATCTGCTGGTATGCCTGCTCGAACAGCTCCTTGCCGGTGCCGAACGTGCCCGCGCCGACCGGCAGCTTCCACGGCTCGGCGGCGCCGCGGAACGCCGCCTCGGCCATGCCCTGGCGGTCCAGCGACAGCGACAGCGCGGTGCGCAGCCGGACGTCGGCCATCGGCCCGCGGCCGGTCGGGATGAGCTGCCACGCCGACGTGGTGAGTCCGAAGTGGAGGGACAGCTCCGGGCTGGTGCTCAGCGCCGGCGCCATGCTCGGGTCGTCGAGGTAGGCGCCGTCGGCGGCGCCGGTGCGCAGGCTGTTGACCGCCGCCCACTCGTCGCCCCAGACGAACCGGATGCTCTCGGTCAGCGGCCGGAGCTCGGGGTTCCAGTAGTCCGGGAACCGCTTGATCGTCAGGCTCGCCCCGGCGTCCCAGCGGTCCAGGTAGTACGGGCCGCTGCACGCGTCGGGCCGGCCGGGGCTGCCGAAGTCCCGGCCGAGCCGGTTCACCACGTCGGCGTTGAGGACGATCCCGGCGTCGCCGGCCATCCGGTACTTGAACTGCGCGTCCGGTTCTTCCAGCCGGACGGTCACTTCCATCGGGCCGGTGACGTCGATGGACTCGACGTTGCCGAACTCGTCGGACTCGTCGTTGCCGTCCTCGGCGTGCCGTCGCAGGCTGAACGCGACGTCCTCGGCGGTGACCGCGCTGCCGTCGTGGAACCGGACCCCGTCGCGGACCCGGTAAACGAACGTCGCAGGGTCCGGCATCGCCGGTTCCCCGACCAGCCACGGGCGGACGGTGAGGTCCGGTTGCAGCTGGTAGAGGCGGTCGCAGAGGTTGGCCACCACGGTGTCCTCGGTGGTGGCGCCGTGGTAGTCGGTGTCGAGGGTGAGCGGCTCGGAGTCCAGGAACCAGGTGATGTCGCCGGCCGGCGCGACCGCCGGCGGCGTGTTCGGCACCAGCTGGACCGCGCCGAGCTGCGCGGAACTTCCGCAGCCGGCCAGCAGCCCGGCGGAGAGCAGGGCGAGGCATCTTCGCATCAGCCGTCACCGCCCGGTCCGTCGTAGAGGTTCCACGGCAGCAGCTGGTACTCCTCGGTGCACGGGTTGCCCGCCGCCACGTAGTACTCGCCCGCGGTGAGGTCGATGCAGTTGTGCAGCACGGTCGACCACTGGCGGATCTCGTCGGTGCACTCATCGGGATGGGTGCACACCGACTCCGGGTAGCCGAAGTGATCGGAGAAGGCGTCCTTGATCGCCTTGCGCACGGCATCGCCGCCGGACGCGGTGCGCGCCTGGCGCAGCCCGGTGCGGATGCGGGGCACGCGGAACAGGGAGTCCACCGGCCGGGGCCGGTAGTCGGCGGCCAGCTGCGGCGGGATGAATGCCTGGTAGTGGTTGCCGTGCACCAGGACCCCATCCTCCGGGTACATCCAGCCGTGCGCCTTGGGCGTCGTCTCGACGTCGATGGCGAAGTCGTCGCGGTGCGTCAGCAGCGCGTTGCTGGCGATCTGCTGGTCGGCCTTGCTGAGCACCTCCAGCGCCTCGTGCATGCTCGACGAGTCGAGCACCTTGCGGCGGATGAGGGTCTGCGGGACGCCGCGGGTGGCGCCGAAGTTCCCGCCCAGGCCGTTGGCGTTGAGCGCGAGGCCGGTGGAGTTGGCGCCCTGGCGGCCGACCTGACCGGCCTCCAGGTGCATCACCACGGTCGGCTTCGGCGGCTGCACGATGCGGGCCACCACGATGGTGTCCTTGATGCCGTGCCGCCAGTCCCAGTTCTGTCCACAATAGACGTGGCTGTCGCCGCTGGCCTCGGACAGCAGCGCGAACGACGAGCAGCCGTCGGCGTCCTCGTCGGTGGCGGGCAGGCTGTCCCGGATGAGCTCGCCGCGCGCGTTGAGCGCCAGGACGTCGGTGAAGGCGACCCCGGCGCCTTCGGCGGTGCCGGTCATCTCCTCGACGAGGTCGGGGGCGAATCGTTCGCAGCCGGGGCGGAGCTCGTCGACGCGGGCGGTGACCTGTTGCCAGGTCAGGCCGGTCGACTTGCCGAACGCGTCGGAGTAGTAGGCGAGGGCGCGGTCGATCTGGGCCCGGGCGAACTCGCCGTACTGGCGGCCCCGTTCCCGTGCGGTGCCGCGGAGTTCCACGGTGGGAAGTGTCAAGTTGTTCATCCGGTCTCTCACCAAGCGCTGTAGTATTCGCTACAGAAAAAATGTGACGGGCGTGACTGCTACAAGAAATGTAGTGAGGATGACGGATAAGTCAAGAACTGAAGTGAACACTTCAGGAGAGGGAGCGGCCGAAGACCTCCGCGCTAGGGTGCAGGAGCGCCTCGACGGGCTGTCCCGCGCGGAGCAGAAGGTGGCGCGCTACCTGCTGAACATGCCGCAGGAACAACTGGTCTTCGCCACCGCCGAAGAACTGGGCCAGCACACCGGCACCAGCGACGCGACCGTGGTCCGCACCGCGCGCAAGCTCGGCTACAGCGGGCTGCCGGAGCTCAAGCGCGAAGCCGGGCGGGCGCTGGTGACCACGGTGGCGCCGGCGACGCGCCTGGAGCAGCGGCTGGCCAGCATCGGCCCGGACCTGGAGCGGGCGATGGCCACGGTGTTCACCGAGGCCCGCGACGAGCTGGAGAACACCCTGGCCGCGCTGAAGCTCGAAGACGTGCGGACGGCGGTGAGCCTGCTCTCCCACGCGCGCGAGGTGATGGCGTTCGGCGTCGGCGGCTCGGAACTCGGCGCGCGGCACCTGGCGCTGCGGCTGAACCGGCTCGGGCGGCGGGCCCGGTTCGTCGGCAGCACCGGCTTCCGGCTGGCCGACGACCTGCTGCCGCTGGGCCGCGACGACGTCGTGGTGATCTACCTGCCGGGGCGCGCCCTGCCGGAGCTGGAGGTGCTGCTCGACCACGCCCAGGTGGTCGGCGCGCGCCGGATCCTGATCTCGGAACGCCGCCTGGCCAAGCAGTTCGCCCCGCAACTGGACGTGGCGCTCTACGCGGCGGGCGGAGCGGGCCGGGTCGCGGCGGAATCGACCTCGGCGCTGACCCTGACGGACCTCCTTGTCCACGGGGTGGCGACCCTCCACGAAACCCAAGCCGTGGAAACCCGGAACACCCTGACAACACTCCGGGAACGCCTCCTGCGCAAATGACCTCGCGAGTGGCTATGGCCGCAGGCATGGGGCCGTGCGCACTTTGCGCTGCTATTGCCCGGATCCGCCGGTGGGTGCTTGCTAGCGGGGTTGTTGATCTTCGTGGTTGGTGGTGATCGGCAATCCCGTCGGTGGGCGTGTGGGGGCTGCCGGCTTGGTGGTCCGGCTTATCCACTGTGGTCCCCGGTCGGCGCCGCTTG
>NZ_JBWKKU010000122.1:0-10105 GCF_056431445.1 Saccharopolyspora sp. NPDC045941 | reverse complement strand
ATCCAGCTACCAGGAGCTTCACTACTTTTCACGCACCGACACGCCACACCCACCCAACCTGCACAAACCAGGTTGAAAAAGGCTCATTGAAATTGAACCTCCAATTTCAATGGAAATTGCGGACGGTCAGCGTGGCTCGCCACGACACGCCGATGGCTGTGGACAATCTCCGCAATTTCAATGGAAATTGCGGGACGCCGGGGCGGGGTCTGGCAGCTCTGGCCCGCCCCGGGACCGGGTTGTCAGCGCTGGCCGGGGCCGTCCTCCAGATCACCTTCGGTCTGCAGGTAGACGTCCTGCAGCGCCTGCAGGGTGTCCGGGTTCGGCTCCTGCCACATCTGCCGGTTGGCGGCCTCCAGCAGCCGCTCGGTGATGCCGTGCAGCGCCCACGGGTTGGACTCGGTGAGGAACCGCTGGTTCTCCTCGTCCAGCACGTAGGTCTCGGCGAGCTTCTCGTACATCCAGTCGGCCACGACGCCGGTCGTGGCGTCGTAGCCGAACAGGTAGTCCACCGTCGCCGCCAGCTCGAACGCGCCCTTGTAGCCGTGGCGGCGCATCGCCGCCAGCCACCGCGGGTTGACGACGCGGGCCCGGAACACCCGCGACGTCTCCTCGGTCAGGGACCGGGTGCGGATCGAGTCGGGGCGCGTGCTGTCGCCGATGTAGGCCGCCGGGGCCTTGCCGGTCAGCGCGCGGACCGTGGCGATCATGCCGCCGTGGTACTGGAAGTAGTCGTCGGAGTCGGCGATGTCGTGCTCGCGCGTGTCGGTGTTCTTCGCCGCCACGGAGATCCGCTTGTAGGCGCTCTCCATGTCGGCGCGGGCCGGTTCGCCGTCCAGCTCGCGCCCGTAGGCGAAGCCGCCCCACACCGCGTACACCTCGGCCAGGTCGGCGTCGTCGCGCCAGTTCCGGCTGTCGATCAGCGGCAGGATCCCCGCGCCGTACGCGCCCGGCTTGGAGCCGAAGATCCGCATCGTGGCGCGTCGCCCGTCGCCGTGCTCGGCGAGGTCGGCGCGTGCGTGCGCCCGCACGAAGTTCTGCTCGTCCGGCTCGTCGAGGGCGGCGACCAGGCGCACGGCGTCGTCGAGGAGCGCGACCACGTGCGGGAAGGCGTCGCGGAAGAAACCGCTGATGCGGACCGTGACGTCGATGCGGGGGCGGCCCAGCTCGTCGAGCGGGATCGCCTCCAGCCCGTTGACCCGGCGCGACGCCTCGTCCCAGGTCGGCCGGACGCCGAGCAGCGCCAGCACCTCAGCGATGTCGTCGCCGGACGTGCGCATCGCGCTGGTGCCCCACACCGACAGGCCGACCGAGCGGGGCCAGTCGCCGGTGTCGGCGCGGTAGCGGTCGAGCAGGGATTCGGCGATGGCCCACCCCGTCTCCCAGGCCAGGCGGCTGGGCACGGCCTTGGGGTCGACCGAGTAGAAGTTGCGGCCGGTGGGCAGGACGTTGACCAGCCCGCGCAGCGGCGACCCGCTGGGACCCGCGGGAACGTACCCGCCTTCGAGGGCGTGCAGCGTCGCGGTCATCTCGTCGGTCGTCGCGGCGAGCCGCGGCACCACCTCGGTCACGGCGAACTCCAGCACCCGCACGACCGCGTCCTCCGCGCTGCCGAGGACCTCCCGGCACACCTCCGGCGCCGAATCCGGGCTCCAGCCGCGGTCCTCCATCGCCTGGACCAGGGCGTGCGCGCGGGCCTCGACGTCGTCGACCTGCTCCCGGGCGGCGCTGCCGTCCTCGGCGAGCCCGAGCGCTTCCCGCAAGCCGGGCAGCGCGGCGCTCTGCCCGCTCCACATCTGGCGCGCGCGCAGCATCGCGAGCACGAGGTTCACCCGGGCCTCGCCGGCCGGGGCGTCGCCGAGCACGTGCAGGCCGTCGCGGATCTGGGCGTCCTTGACCTCGCAGAGCCAGCCGTCGACGTGCAGCAGCATGTCGTCGAATTCCGCGTCGTGCGGCCGTTCGTCGAGCCCCAAGTCGTGGTCGAGCTTGGCGGCCTGCATCAGCGTCCAGATCTGGCTGCGGATCGCGGGCAGCTTCGCCGGGTCCATCGCCGAGATGTTGGCGTGCTCGTCGAGGAGCTGTTCCAGCCGGGCGATGTCGCCGTAGCTCTCCGCGCGGGCCATCGGCGGCACGAGGTGGTCGACCAGGGTGGCGTGCACCCGGCGCTTGGCCTGGGTGCCCTCGCCGGGGTCGTTGACCAGGAACGGGTAGATCAGCGGGAGGTCGGCGATCGCGGCGTCCGGGGCGCACGAGGCGGACATGCCCGCCGTCTTCCCGGGCAGCCATTCGAGGTTGCCGTGCTTGCCCAGGTGCACCATGGCGTGGGCGCCGAACTCGTCGATCAGCCAGCGGTAGGCCGCGAGGTAGTGGTGGCTCGGCGGCAGGTCCGGGTCGTGGTAGATCGCGATCGGGTTCTCGCCGAAACCACGCGGCGGCTGCACCATGAGCACGACGTTGCCCGCGCGGACGGCGGCGAGCACGATCTCGCCTTCTGGGTCCTGGGAGCGGTCGACGAACAGTTCGCCCGGCGGCGGTCCCCAGTGCTGCTCGATCGCGGTGCGCAGGTCCTCGGGCAGCGTCGCGAACCAGCTCGCGTACCGGCGCGCGGGGATGCGGACCGGGTTCCCGCTGAGCTGCTCCTCGGACAGCCAGTCGCGGTCCTGGCCACCGGCGGCGATCAGCGCGTGGATCAGCGCATCGCCGTCCTGGTCCGCGACGCCTGGCAGCGCGTCGGGGCCGTCCTCGGGGCCGATGTCGTAGCCCTGCTCGCGCAGCGCCCGCAGCAGGCGGACCGCGCTGACCGGCGTGTCCAGGCCGACGGCGTTGCCGATCCGGGAGTGCTTGGTCGGGTAGGCCGACAGCATCAGCGCCAGGCGCTTGTCCTGCGGCGGCACGTGCCGCAGCGTCGCGTGCCGGACCGCGATGCCGGCGACCCGGGCCGCCCGTTCGCGGTCGGCCACGTAGACCGGCAGCCCCTCGGCATCGTTCTCCTTGAAGGAGAAGGGCACGGTGATCAGGCGGCCGTCGAACTCGGGCACGGCGACCTGCGTGGCCATGTCCAGCGGCGACAGGCCCTCGTCGTTGTCCTCCCAGGCCTCGCGGCTGCTGGTCAGGCACAGTCCCTGCAGGATCGGGATGTCGAGTTCGGCGAGCGCGCCGACGTCCCACGCCTCGTCGTCACCGCCGGCGGAAGCGGTGGCGGGCTTCGTGCCGCCCGCGGCGAGCACGGTGACGACCAGCGCGTCCGCCCGGCCGAGCTGCTCCAGCAGCTGCGGATCGGGCGCCCGCAGGGAGGCGCAGAACAGCGGCAAGGCCTGGCCACCGGCGTCTTCGATGGCCTCGCACAGCGCGTTCGCGAACGCGGTGTTGCCCGCCATGTGGTGCGCGCGGTAGTAGAGCATGGCGACGGTCGGGCCCTCGGTGCGCCGCGGGGTCCGCTCCAGCACGCCCCAGGTCGGCGTCTCCGCCGGAGGCTCGAAGCCGTGCCCGGTGAGCAGGATCGTGTCGGACAGGAAGCGGTGCAGCTGAGCCAGGTTGTCCGGGCCGCCGTGGGCGAGGTAGCGGTGCGCTTCGGCGCACACCCCGCCCGGCACGGTCGAGCATTCCATCAGTTCCGCGTCCGGCGCCTGTTCGCCGCCGAGCACGATCACCGGGCGCGGGCCCGCGAGCAGCGAGTCCAGGCCCTCTTCCCAGGCCCGGCGGCCGCCGAGCAGCCGCACGACGACGAGGTCGACGTCCTCCAGCAGCGGGGGCAGGTCGTCCACGCCCAGCCGCGCCGGGTTGCCGAGCCGGTACTCGGCGTCGGCGGCTCGCGCGCTGAGCAGATCGGTGTCCGAAGTGGACAGAAGTAGGATCATGCGGATCGCTCCTCGGCGTGGCGACCGGCGTCGCGGGGCCTGGGCGCGCGTGCGCAGCGCATGACGGCACCTCTCTCGGGGTCCTCGCCCCGGTTCGTAGGTCGCGGCGACCGGAGTCTCCTGGCTCCCGGATCAGCGCTCGCTCCGTCTTCCCGTCCAGTTAGGACAGTGACTTCCTTGGAGTCCGCTCCCCGGTGACAGTGGCGGGACCGCGCCGGATTCGCACCGGCTTCCTCCACCGTCGCCGCTGAATGTTGCGACCACTCTTCGCAACGGGGCGATCTTACGTCAAGCGGCGCGGGCATGACGCACGTCGCACCCCGCTTGTTTTGCGTCCGCAACTACCTGGGTCCGTAGTATCAGCCGGGTGTTGCACAGAGCCAGACCAGAGCGGGACGCGTGTCCCGGCGCGCTGCGGGTGCACGAGGCAGCCGACGGCGGACTGGCCCGCATCCGCGTCCCGGGTGGTGTGCTCACGCCTCCCCAGGTCCGGGCGATCGCGGCGGCCGCGGCGCTCGGCGACGGCGGCGCGGAGCTCACCTCGCGGGCGAACGTGCAGGTGCGCGGACTGCCCGCGGGAGCGGAGGAGGAACTCGCCGCCGGGCTCCGGACGGCGGGGCTGCTGCCCTCGGCAACGCACGAACGGGTCCGCAACATCATCGGCTCGCCCTCGGCGGACGGCCGCGAGCTGGTCGACGTGCGGGCGGTGGCCCGGGAACTCGACGCGGCGCTCTGCGCGACGTCGTCGCTGGCGGACCTGCCCGGACGTTTCCTGTTCGCCATCGACGACGGCCGCGCGGACGTCATCTCGCTCGGCGCCGATGTCGGCCTGCTCGCGGAGAGCGCGGACACGCTGGCACTCGTGCTCGCCGGCGTGGATTCCGGAGTGCGATCGACCCCGGACCAGGCCGCCGGCGTCGCCATCGCCGCGGCGGAGGCGTTCCTGGCGGAGAAGGCCGAGCAAGGGCTCTCGGCTTGGCGGCTGGCCGAACTCGACGACGGTGCGCGCCGGATCGCCGATCGCCTCGGCGCCGTCCCGGCCGGGCTGGTGCCGTCGAACCGGCCGGCGACGCATTCGCAGGTCGGCGCGGTGGAACGGTCCGACGGAACGGTCGGGGTGGTGGCGGGAGCACCACTGGGCCGCCTGTCGCGGGACCAGCTGGATATCATCACCGCCGCGTCCGACGCCGCGGGCGAACTTCGCCTGACGCCGTGGCGGACCGTCGTCCTGCCCGGCTTGCCGCCGGAGGAAGCGGGGCGGTGGCTCTCGGAACTCGGCGCGCACGGCCTGCTCGTCGATCCGTCCTCGGCCGGTGCCGGGGTGACCGCGTGCGCCGGTCGTCCCGGCTGTGCGAAGGCGCGGGCCGACGTCCGCGAAGACGCCCAGCGCGCATCGGCGGGCGGCGCTCTGCCGGTGCATTGGTCGGGTTGCGAACGGCGCTGCGGCCGACCGCGGGGGCGCGTCGTGGAAGTGCTGGCGACCGGTGCCGGCTACGAGGTCGGTCTCGACGGCGAGACGCGGGCATCCGGCGCCGATGTCGACCAGGTATCCGCCGCGCTCGTCGCGGCACGGAGGACAGTGTGAACGAGAACAACGGGGCGACCCGCTACCGAGGGGTGCCCGAATACGTCCGGGAAGGCGCGGAGATCTACCGCCGCTCCTTCGCCACGATCCGCGCGGAAGCGGCCCTGAGCGGCCTGCCGCCGGAGGTGGCCGGGGTAGCGGTGCGGATGATCCACGCCTGCGGCATGGTCGACCTGGTCGACGACCTGGCGTACTCGGCGGACGCGGTGCTCAACGCGCGCGCGGCCCTCCGCGCCGGTGCGCCGGTGCTGTGCGACGCCGCGATGGTCGCCGCCGGCGTGACCCGGCGCCGTCTGCCCGCGGACAACGACGTGATCTGCACGCTGTCCGATGAGCGGGTCCCGGACCTGGCCCGCGAGCTGGGCACGACGCGCAGCGCCGCGGCACTGGAGCTGTGGCGCGACCGGCTGGCGGGATCGGTCGTCGCGATCGGCAACGCTCCGACGGCGCTGTTCCGGTTGCTGGAGATGATCGAGGACGGCGCCCCGAAGCCCGCCGCGGTGCTGGGGCTGCCCGTCGGCTTCATCGGTGCCGCGGAATCGAAGGAGGCGTTGGCGGCGCACCCCGCCGAGCTGGACCACCTGGTGGTGCACGGCCGCCGCGGCGGCAGCGCCATGGCGGTGGCCGCCATCAACGCGATCGCGAGCGAGGAAGAGTGAGCAGCAACGGCAAGGGCACGCTTTTCGGCGTGGGTCTCGGCCCCGGCGACCCGGAGCTGGTGACGGTCAAGGCCGCCCGGCTGATCGAGCGGGCCGAGGTGATCGCGTACCACAGCGCCCGGCACGGCAGGAGCATCGCGAGGTCCGTCGCCGAGCCGTACCTGCGGCCGGGGCAGATCGAGGAGGCCCTCGTCTACCCGGTGACCACCGAGACCACCGACCACCCGGGCGGCTACCAGGGCGCCATCGACGAGTTCTACGCGGACTGCGCGGCCCGGCTCGCGGCGCACCTCGACGCCGGGCGGGACGTCGTCGTGCTCGCCGAAGGCGACCCGCTCTTCTACGGCTCCTACATGCACATGCACAAGCGGCTGGCCGGCCGCTTCCGCGCCGAGGTCGTCCCCGGCATCACCTCGGTCAGCGGCGCGTCGGCGGCGCTCGGGCGCCCGCTGGCCGAACGCGACGAGATCTTCACCGTGCTGCCGGGCACCCTCCCGCCGGACGTCCTCGCCGAACGGCTCGCCACGACCGATGCCGCCGCGGTGCTCAAGCTGGGGCGCACCTTCGAAGGAGTGCGGCAGGCTTTCGAGAAGGCGGGCCGCCTGGACGAGGCCTGGTACGCCGAGCGCGCGACCACGGATCGGCAGCGCTTGCAGCCGCTCGCGGACGTCGACCCGGAAACCGTCCCGTACTTCTCGCTGGCGCTGCTGCCCGGACCGGCGAATTCGGACACCGCGCTCCACGCCGCCGCTGCGCCCGCCGACCGCGGCGCGGAGCGGGGCGAGGTCGTGGTGGTCGGGCTCGGCCCCGGCGGCCGCGAGTGGGTGACGCCGGAGGCGCAGGCGGCGCTCGCCGCGGCCGACGACCTGGTCGGTTACGCCCCGTACCTCGCCCGGATCCCGGACAACCCGCGGCAGCGCAAGCACGCGTCCGACAACCGGGTGGAGGCCGAACGCGCGGAGTTCGCGCTGGAGCTGGCCAGGCGCGGGTCGCGGGTCGCGGTGATCTCCTCCGGCGATCCCGGCGTGTTCGCGATGGCCAGTGCGGTGCTGGAGGTCGCGGCGGAGCGATCGGACGTGCCTGTGCGGGTCCTGCCGGGCATGACGGCGGCGCAGGCGGTGGCCAGCCGCGTCGGCGCGCCGCTGGGCCACGACTTCTGCGTGCTGTCGCTTTCCGACCGGCTCAAGCCGTGGGAGGTGATCGTCGAGCGGCTGCGCGCCGCGGCGTCGGCGGACCTGGTCATGGCGATCTACAACCCCGCTTCGCGCAGCCGGACCTGGCAGGTCGCGGCAGCCCGGGACGCGGTCCTGGAGCACCGCTCGCCCGACACGCCGGTGGTCATCGGCCGGGACGTCGGCGGCCCGGCGGAGAGCATCAAGGTGGTGCGCCTGGCCGACCTCGATCCGTCCGATGTGGACATGCGGTGCCTGCTGCTGATCGGCTCGTCGACGACGCGGCTCGCCGTCGGCGCGGACGGGCGCGACGTCGTGTTCACGCCGCGGCGCTACCCGGCGTGATCTCGTTGGCGCAGCGCGGAATCGAGCCAGGCGACGGCGTCCTCGACCGTCCCGGCCGAGGGCGCGGCGGGCTGGGGCGGCCGCTGGACCACCACCACCGGCAGCCCGAGTTCGCGCGCCGCGATGAGCTTCGCGCTCGTCATCGAACCGCCGCTGTTCTTGGTGACGACGACGTCGATGCGGTGCTCCCGCAGCAGGGCGAGCTCGTCGTCGACCGTGAACGGCCCGCGGGCGAGCAGCACCGTGGTGTGCGGCGGCAGCGGCGGTTCCGGCGGATCGACGGTCCGCACCAGGAACCGCAGGTCGAGCGCGGCGAAGTGCGCGAGGCCCTGCCGGCCGGTGGTGAGGAAGATCCGTTCGCCCAGCTCGGGCAGCAGCTCCGCGGCCGCCGCCAGGGACGGCGCCGCCAGCCAGTCGTCCCCGGGACCCGGCCGCCACGCGGGGCGGCGCAGCACCAGGATCGGGCATCCCGCGAGTTCCGCTGCCGCCACGGCGTTCTCGGTGATCGCGCCGGCGAACGGGTGGGTGGCGTCGACGACCGCGTCCACCTGCTCGCGCCGAATCCAGTCGGCCAGCCCGTCGACACCGCCGAAGCCACCGACGCGCACCTCGCCCGGCGGCAGCTTCGGCTCGCGGACCCGGCCGGCGAGGGAGGACGTGACGCGCAGGTCCGGCCGCTCGGCGAGCCGTTCGGCGAGCTTCCTGGCCTCGCCGGTGCCACCGAGGACGAGCACGCGGGTCATCCGACCCGCCCCGTTGTCGCTGCGAACCGCATGAGGAGCATTCTCCCGTTATGAGCGGGCGAGGGGAGGGATCGGGCCTCCGGTACGGCTGGACGACGGGGGCCTGCGCCACGGCGTCGACGGCGGCTGCCTACACGGCGCTGCTGACCGGGACGTTCCCAGATCCCGTCGAGATCGTCCTCCCGAAGGGGCACCGCCCGGCCTTCGCGCTCGCGCGCGAGCGGCTGGGCGACGGCTTCGCGACGGCCGGTGTGATCAAGGACGCCGGCGACGATCCCGACGTCACGCACGGCGCTCTCGTGTCGGTCACGGTCCGTCCTGCGGAACCGGGGCAGGGCGTGGTGTTCCGAGCGGGAGAAGGCGTGGGCACCATCACCAAGCCCGGTCTGCCGCTGCCGGTCGGCGAACCGGCGATCAACCCCGTGCCGCGGCAGCTGATCCGCGACGTCGTCGCGCGCGTCGCCGCGGAGCACGGCGGCAGCGGCGACGTCGTCGTCGAGGTGTCCGTCGACGACGGGGCGGAACTCGCCCGGCACACCTGGAACCCGCGGCTGGGGATCCTGGGCGGACTGTCCATCTTGGGCACCACGGGCGTCGTCGTGCCGTACTCGTGCTCGGCGTGGATCGACAGCATCCGCCGCGGCGTCGACGTCGCCCGGGCGGCAGGGCTCGAACACGTCGCCGGGTGCACGGGGAGCACCTCGGAGAAGGTCGCCGCGGAACTCCACGCGCTGCCCGGCGAGGCGCTGCTCGACATGGGCGACTTCGCCGGCGCGGTGCTGAAGTACCTGCGGCGGCACCCGGTTCCCCGGCTCACGATCGCCGGCGGCATCGGGAAGATCTCCAAGCTCGCCGACGGGCACATGGACCTGCACTCCAAGCGGTCCCAGGTCGATTTCGCCTCGCTCGCCGGGATCGTGCGCGACGCGGGCGGCAGCGGCGAACTGGTCTCCCGGATCAGGGGCGCCAACACCGCGCTCGAAGCGCTGCAGCTCTGCCTCGCCGCGAGCCTCCCGCTCGGCGATCTCATCGCCGATCGGGCACGGGCGGTGTGCCTCGAAACCCTGCGCGGGGCACCGGTTTCGGTGGACGTCGTCGTCATCGACCGGGCGGGCACCATCGTCGGCCGCACCGAGGCGGACTAGCGCGCGGGCCGCCGCAATCCGGTGGTGCTCGGAGCGGAAGTCGGGAAGGCTCGCGCGCATGGTTTCGGTATTGCAGAACGTCGCAATCGACTGCGCGGATGCCTATGAGCTCGCCCGGTTCTGGAGCAGCGTGACCGGCCGGAACGCGGACGGCTCGGGCTGGGCGGTCCTCGCCGACCCCGAAGGCAACGAATTCTGCGTTCTCCGCAGCGAATCCGACCGGGCCGCGGTGGATTCACGAACCATCCCGACGGGCGACGCATGACCACCGCCACCACCTGAGAGCTCGTCCGGCGAACAGTGTACCGCAATTTCCATTGAAATCGAACCTTCGATTTCAATGAGCCTTTTTCAACCTGGTTTGTGCAGGTTGGGTGGGTGTGGCGTGTCGGTGCCTGAAAAGTAGTGAAGCTCCTGGTAGCTGGATTGTCGACCAAGATCAAACCAGGAGCACCAGGAGCTTCACGTGTTGTTGTATCCCTCGACGATCGATCTGTCCACCATCACCCTGCAGTATGTCGCCGGCATGCTGCGGGCCCATCGCGCGACGATCGGGTCTGTGTGGCGCAAGCTCCCGCCGCACCGGCAGGCACTGGTCG
>NZ_JBWKKU010000121.1:0-10326 GCF_056431445.1 Saccharopolyspora sp. NPDC045941 | reverse complement strand
AGTCTCCGGCGTGTCGTGGGTCCGACACACCGGAGGATGTGGACAACTTCTTCGATTTCAATGGAAATTGCGGACCCTCGGAGCGAGGTTTCAATTGAAACTGTGCGACGACGCAGGCCCAGCACAGGCAGAACAGGCGGAGCGGCTACCCGCGCAGGCGGAGGACCAGTTTGCCCAGTGCCCGTCGGCTCTCGATGGCCTCCAGGGCGTCCCGGACGTCGCCGACCGCGTAGCTGCCGCCGATCGGGGGCGCGAGGGCGCCGGATTCGAGCTTCGGCAGGATCTCGGTCCACTGGCCGCGCAGGTAGCCGGGGCGCGTCTTGGCGTAGGCGCCCCAGCCGACGCCGATGACGTCCAGGTTGTTCAGCAGCAGGCGGTTGACCTTCACCTCCGGGATCGATCCGGCCGTGAACCCGATCACCAGCATCCGGCCGTCGGCGGCGAGGCAGCGCAACGAGTCGGTGAAGCGGTCACCGCCGACGGTGTCCGCGACCAGGTCGACGCCGCGCCCGCCGGTCGCTTCCCGCACCGCGTCCTTGAAACCGTCGGCCAGCACGTACTGGTCCGCCCCGGCCGCGAGCGCGACCTTCCCCTTCTCCGGCGTCGACACCACGCCGATCACCGAGCCCGCCCCGAAGGCCTTCGCGACCTGGATCACCGCGCTGCCGACGCCTCCGGCGGCCCCGTGCACCAGCACCGTCTCCCCGGCCGACATGCGGCCGCGCCGGCACAGCGCGAAGTGCGCCGTCAGGTAGTTGAACGGGATCGCCGCAGCCTGTTCGAAACCCAACGCGTCCGGGATGGGGAACGTCGCGTCCACGGGGCAGGCGACCTGCTCGGCGAAGGCGCCCAGGAACGGCAGGGCGGCGACCCGGTCACCGGCCCGCACCGGCGCTCCCGCGGGGGCGTCCACGACCACGCCGGCCACCTCGGCGCCCGGGATGAACGGAAGCTCCGGTTTGACCTGGTACAACCCCCGCGTCTGGAGCACCTCGGGGAAGGACACCCCCGCCGCGTGAACGTCGATGAGCACCTCGTCATCCTTGCGCGAAGGCGGGTCGACGTCGACGACGGCGACGGCAGACGGGCCGTCGAGATCCTTGATGTGCACGGCTTTCATGCCCTCGGACTCTAGGGAACGGGCCGCCGCGGCAGAAGAAGCCGGCGGCTATCACCGCAGCAGCCTGTCCGCGCTACACCTGTCCGACCGAGCTCTTGGACGACCGGATCTGGCGCAGCAAGGTCTCGACGATCCGTCCGCGCACCTCCCCCAGCCGCACGATCGCGGACAGCGTCGTCTGGGCCCACGGCTTGTTGATCGGGATCAGCGTCACGCCGTTGCCGCTGGCCGTCGACGGCGCGAGCGTGTTCGCGATCGAGATCCCCACCCCGGCCCGGACCATCCGCTGCGCGGTCTCCGCGCCGTCGGTGGTGTACACGATGCGCGCGTCGATGCCGGTGACGAGTTCTTCGAACGCCTTCCGCAGGATGCTGCCCTCCCGGAAGAAGATCAGCGGTTCGCTGGCCAGGTCGTCGATGTCGAAGGTCTCGGCGCGCGCCAGCGGGTGCGAGTCGGGCACGCACAGGACCAGCCGCCCGGTCATCAGGTCGATGTGGTGCAGTCGTTCGTCGTCCGGCGGCTCGCCGGGCAGCGGGATCCGGGTGATCAGGCCGATGTCGAACTTCCCGTCCAGGACTCCGTTGCGCACGATGTAGGTGCCGCCTTCGGTGACCTCGAACCGGATGTTCGGGTGCCCTTCGTGCAGCTCGCGGACCAGGTGCGGCAGCACCCGCATGCTCCCGATCGCCACCGTGCCGAGGCTCACCTTGCCGATCTTCAGGCCGTCGATCGCGCTGGCTTCCTGGCGGAGCAGGTCCTCGGCCCGGATCGCCGACTTCACGTGCGGCAGGATCCGCTCGGCGGCATCCGTCGGGCGCACGCCGTGCGCCCCGCGCATGACCAGGACGACGCCGAGGTCTTCTTCGAGCCGCTGCACCTGGTTGGTGATGGTCGGCTGGGAGACGCCGAGCTCGTGGGCCGCTTGGCGGAAGGAGCCGGTGCGAAGTGCTGCTTCGAGGTAGCGCAACTGCTCGAATCTCACGCTCGGCCCCTACTCCCGCCGGGTCGTCGGCGCCGCTGCCGCCGACCGTCCGGTCATCGTATGCCGACGATCCCGGCGGATCCGCCCTTGTCTCAGCGGGTGAGCAGGTCGAGGCCGGTCGCGTCGACCGCGCGCGCCCCGCCGTCGATCGGGATCGTGGCGCCGGTGATGTAGCCCGCGGCCGGGGTGAGCAGGAACGCGATGGTCGCGGCGACCTCGTACGGCTGGCCCAGCCGGCGGAGCATCGCCTTGCCGCTGAACTGCTCGATCATCGTGCGGGCGTGCGCTCCGGCGAGGAAGCGGGGCGACAGGAACAGCCCGGGTGCGACGGCGTTGACCCGGATCCCCTCCGGCCCGTACTCGTCGGCCAGCTGACGCACCCATCCCTCAAGCGCCGCCTTCGCCGGGCCGTACCCGGCGGCGTAGCTGCCCGCGCGCGTTCCGTTGATGCTCGAGACGTAGACGATCGACGAGTCGGGTCGCGCCAGCATCGGCGCCAGGTGCTGGGCGGCGAGGAAGGCGTGCGTCAGGTTGACCCGGAAGTCCTTCTCCCACTCGGCGAGCGTGAAGGCCGGCAGCGCTTTGCGCTGCATCTGGCCGATGACGTCGACGTATCCGTGCAGCGGCGCACCGGCGGCGTGCTCGGCCAGGGACCGCGCACCGTCCTCGGACGAGACGTCGGCGACGAACCGGTCGGCGTCGAGTTCATCGGCGAGGCGGCCCAGCGCGTCCTCGTCGACGTCGACGAGCAGCAGCCGCGCGCCGCGGGAAGCGAGCGTGCGCGCGACGTGCTCGCCGATGCCGGCCGCACCGCCCAGGACGGCGTACCGCTTGCCGTCGAGCCGGAACAGCCGGTCGTGGGGGACGTCCGCGGCGGCGACGGCGTCGTGGGGATCGTCGAACACGGTCTCACGCTCCGTTCACGAAGTCGGCGATGAGGCGCCAGGTCTGCTCGGGATGGCTGATGTTCGGCGCGTGCTTGTAGGGCACGGGCGCGACGGTCACCGCCGGGCACCGGTCGGCCAGGTGCTTCACCCAGCCGCGTTCTACCAGCGGATCACCCGCGCAGTCGAAGAGCAGGACCGGGGTCGTGACGTCCGCGAACGGCGCCGGGTACGGATCGGCCGGACGCGCGGTCCGCAGTGGCTCGGGCGGTGTCGCGTGCGGCGCCAGCATCCCGGCGTAGTGGCCCGGCATGGCGGCCCACCGCATCCGCGCGTCGACCTGGTCCTCGATGCCCGGGTAGTCGTCGCACAGCAGCCGGACGATCCGGGCCATGTCCTCGCGGGTGCCGTCGTAGCCGGCCAGTTCGGCGCTCGTCGCGCTGCGCCAGGGGCCGCCGGTGCCGCTGATCGACGTGACCGAGGCGAGGCGCCCGCTCAACCGGTCGTCCAGCAGCGCGCGGAGCGCGATCGAGCCGCCGAAAGAGTTCCCGACCAGGTGGACCGGGCCGTCCACGTCGAGCTGGTCGAGCAGCGCGTACACGTGGCGCAAGCGGAAGCCGAACGGTGACTGGTCCAGCCGCACCGCCTTGGCCGAACCGCCGAAGCCCAGCAGGTCCGGCGCGATGACGCGGTGCGTCTGCGCCGCGAGCGGCAACAGCGTCCCCCAGGTGACGTCCGAGGACGCTCCCCACGCGCCGTCGTGGAGGAAGACGACGGTGCTGCCCCGGTCCTCGCCTCCGATGAGGTATCGGGTCTCGAGGTCGTTGACGACGGTGTTCTTCTCGGTGATCACGGCGAGCGAGGTCTCCTTAGGACGGTGCGGTCAGCGGAATTCGTACTGCTCTGGATCGACGGCCTGGGTGCTGCTGATGTACCGGTGCGCCGACAGCGGCCACATGATGGTGGAGCGGCCCTCCGCGTTCTGGTACCAGCTGTGCGTTTTGGACCATCCCCACACGCGCAGCGCGCTCGCCTCGGCCACTTCGTCCTTGTACTTCTCGAAGACGTCGCGGCGCAGCGACAAGGAGGACTTGCCCGACTCCAGCAACCACTCGATCGCGCTGAGGATGTACACCGACTGGCATTCGATGAACAGCACGAGGTTTCCGTGCAGCAGGAGGTTCGTGTTGGGGCCGTACATGCAGAACAGGTTCGGGAAGCCCGGAACGGTCAGGCCGAGGTAGGCGCACGCGTCGACGCCCCACGACTCGTGCAGGTCCGCCCCGCCCTCCCCGGTGACCTGCATCGGCATCAGGAAGTCCGAGGCGTTGAAGCCGGTTCCGAAGACGATGACGTCCACCGGGACGTAATGACCGTCCGCCGTGTGGATCCCGCTCCCGTCGATGCGGGCGATTCGCTCGGTGACCAGCTCGACGTGGTCCTGCTTGAGCGTGCCGATCCAGGTCCCGTCGTCGCGGACGATCCGCTTGGCGCCGGGCGGGTAGTCCGGGACGATCTTCGCCGCGAGGTCCGGCCGGTCCTCGACCTGGCCGAGCAGGTAGTCCGTCAGCAGTTCGCGCAGCCGCTCGTTGGGTGCCGACACGGCCCGTTCGGTGGGCGGGTACGCCGGGTCGACGGTCGCGGCGGCGAGCCGTCCGATGGCCCTCGGCAGAAATATCGAGAAGCGGTAGTACGCGCGGTACAGCGGAATCTCGCGCAGGAGTGCGCGCTCGTCGTCGGGGATCTCCTGGCGGAGCTCGGGTGTCGGCTGCAGGTACGGCGCGCTGCGCTGGAAGATCGTCAGCGACGCCGCGGACCGCGCGATCGCCGGCGCCGCCTGGACTCCGGTCGCGCCGGTGCCGATGATCGCCACCCGCTTGCCGGTGAGGTCGACGCCGTGGTCCCACTGCGCGGTGTGGAACACGGGACCGTCGAAGGTGTCCAGTCCGTCGATGCGCGGGATCATCGGGCGGTTCAGCTGTCCGACCGCGGACACGACGATGGTGAATTCTTCGGTCCGGGAGCGGTCGTCCGGCCCGGTGGTGGCGACCGACCACAGGTGCCGCGAATCGTCCCAGGTCGCCGAGACGACCTCGGTGTCGAACCGGATGTGGTCGAGCAGCCCGTTCTGCTCGGCGAACGCCCGCAGGTAGTCGAAGATCACGTTCTGCCGGCAGAAGTACGACGGCCAGTCGTGCGGGAAGGAGGAGTAGGTGTAGATGTGGCTGTGCACGTCGATCCGGCAGTCGGGATAGCTGTTCTCGTACCACGTCCCGCCGACGTCGCCGTTCTTCTCGATGATCGTGAAGTCCACGCCGGCCTGCTTCATCCGCAACCCGGCCATCAGCCCGGACAGGCCCGCCCCGACGATGGCCACCCGCATCGGCCGATCCGGGGCGAGCTGGTCCTTCGTCCACTTCGGAGCGCGGGGATCGGTGCCAGGTGGGACGAAGGCGACGCGCAGCAGCGCGGCGTCATCGCCGGCGGAGCGGTCGAGCGCCCACTCCGCGATCGCTTCGAGGACTGCCGCGGACGGCTCGACCGGCCACGCATCGATGTCCTGCAGGTACGGCTCTAGCGTCGCCAGGCAGAACGCCCGGGCCTCCGCGTCCGTCTCGGCGTCGAGACCGGTCGCGGGTAGCAGGTCCGGGTTCGGGCGCCATCGCGGGCGGAGCACGGACGGGTCGTCGGTCAGGTGCGCGACGAGCATCAGCAGCGCGGGCGTTTGCGCCGCCCGCAGGTGATCGAGCAACTCCTCCGGGGACTGGGCGGAATCAGACAATGCGGGCATCCTTCGAGGTGTCGTTGTGCGGCGAAGACGGTTCGGGGAAATCGAGGAACCCCCGGAGCAACGCCGCTACGGGCGCGGGATGGGTGAACGCGGCGAGGTGACCGCCGGGCGCGAATCGCAGCCGCGAGTGCGGGATGCGCGCGTGCAGGTTCTCGATGACCGTGCGCGGGGTGCTCACGTCGTCGGTGCCACCGATCACCAGCGTCGGCACCGACGGCGGCACGTCGAAGTCGCCGACTGCGGTCATCGCCTCGAGGAACGCGGCGTGGATGGCGGGATCGCCGGCGAGGAACTGGTCCCGGGCCCGGGCGATCAGCGGATCCGGCCGCTGGGGATCGCCGAACCAGCGGGTCATCGTCATGTCGGCGAGCACGGCCAGCCCGCCTGGTGCCCGGGCCGCGTCCCCGCGCGAGCGAGATCCGGCCCGCGCGTTGTCGTCGTACGCCCCGGCCGTCGCGATGAGGACCCCGGCCTCGACGGTACCGGGGTGGCGATGCGCGAGTGCCTGGGCGACCATCCCCCCGAGCGAGATCCCCACGACCGGGAACCGTGTCAGGCCGAGCTGCTCGGCGATGAGCGCGATGTCGTCGGCGAGCACGTCCAACGAGATCGAATCCGGGGCTCCCCCGCTGGCACCGTGGCCGCGGAGGTCGGGGATGACGCAGCTGAACGTCTCCCCGAGTTCCGCCGCGAGCGGTTCGAACCACGAGCCGTCGAGCGCGAGCGAGTGCACCAGCACCACCGGGCGCGAGCCGCTCCCCACGACCCGGTACGCCAGGCTGGTGCCGTCCGGGGCAACCATGCGCTCGATCATGCGGAGGCATCCTCGTCCGCGCGCCGGCGTTCCTCGGCTGCGGCCACCTCTTCGCGGAGGCGAGCCGAGAGGGTTTCCAGGTATTCGGCGAATTTTGGGGACGAGGTGCGCATCTCCTGCGTGCGCGGCCGTTCCAGGTCGATCCGGATGTCGGCGACGATCCGGCCCGGGCGGGCGGCCATCAGCACGACCCGGTCGCTGAGCAGGATCGCCTCTTCCAGGTCGTGGGTGACGAAGACGACCGTGGGCCGTTCCGCCTCCCAGAGCCTGATGAACTCCTGCTGCTGGTTCGCGCGGGTCTGGGCGTCCAGCGCCGCGAACGGCTCGTCCATCAGCACGACCCGGGGGCTCTGCACGAGCGTGCGCGCGATCGCGACCCGCTGGCGCATGCCTTGCGACAGGTGCAGCACGTCCGAGTCGGCGAACTCCTCCAGCCGCACGCGGCGCAACCACTCGTCGGCGCGCCGTTTGCGTTCCGCCGCCGGGACGTGGCGCACTTCCAGGCCCAGTTCGACGTTCCGGCGGACCCGCCGCCACGTCAAGAGCGCGTCGCGGGCGAACATGAAGGCGACGTCGTCGGAGGTGCCGCTGACCGGTTTGCCGTCCAGCGCAACGGTTCCGGCCCGCGGCCGTTCCAGTCCCCCGGCCATCGAGAGGGCCGTCGTCTTCCCGCATCCCGACGGGCCCACGATGCTGACGAACTCCGACGCGCCGATGTCCAGGTTGAAGTCCTCCAGGACCAGCACCGCGCGACGGCCGTGGATGAAGTTGTGGCTGACGTGGCGGAATTCGATCGGCGCTCCGGCCGGGCGCCTGCTGGGAGGCCGGTGATCCGCCGCCTGGTCCGCGACTTCCGTCCTCGGATTCGCCGTGCTGGTCTGCCTCATTGCAACTCCGCTGGGTCGAGAGGTGGACCGTGGTGCGGCTGGGACGGCGTCTCGTGCCTCTCGGGAACGGGTTCGCCATCGAACAGTCCGCGTACGTCGAATGCGGCTGATCGACCGCCTTCCGACGTGCCACGCCGGTTCGGTGATGCTCCGTGCCCCGACGCGCGGCTGTCAATGCAGAACGGCGCCGCGCGGAACTATCGCGCCGATAGCCCGCGGGCCGTTGCCAGGAGAGCACCCGGTGGCGAGCCTGGTCCGAACCGGACCTTCGGAGGGAAAACGATGACAGCTGCGCAGCAAGCGGTTTCGCCGTTCGGCGGCGTGCGGTTCGACTTTCGCGACCGGGTGGCGATCGTCACCGGCGCGACCGGCGGCATCGGCGGCGCGGTCGTCGACCTGTTCGCCGCGTCCGGGGCCGACCTGGTCGTCCACGGCCGGCGCGCCGACGCGCTGCAGGACGTGGTCTCGCGCGTGCGCGAGCTGGGACGCGACGCGGTGGCGGTCACCGGCAACATCCGCGACCCGCAGACCGCGGCCGACATCGCCGCCGCGGCGGAAGATCGCTTCGGCCGGGTGGACATCCTCGTCAACAACGCCGGCGGCAACTTCGGCGCGCGTCTCGAGGAGTTGTCGGTCAACGCGTGGAACGCCATGATCGAGGCCAATCTCAGCGGCGCGTTCCACCTGGCCACCGCATGCCTGCCGGGGTTCCGGCGCCGAGGCGGCGGCGCGGTGGTCAACATCGGGTCCGCCTCCGCCGGTCACGCGCACCCGCTGCGCGGGGCGTACGCCGCCGCGAAGGCCGGGCTCGCGTCGCTCACCCGGACCATGGCGTGGGAGTGGTCGGACTTGAACGTGCGGGTGAACTGCCTGGAGCCCGGAGCGGTGGTCACCGCGGCGTCCCGGTTCGCGGCCGACGACGTCGAAGCCCGGGTCGCCCGGTTCGTCGCCATGAACCGGCTCGGCCGCCCGGAGGACATCGCGTCCGTGTGCCTGTTCCTGTGTTCGGCCGCGGCGACGTACCTGACCGGGCAGACCGTGATCGTCAACGGCGGGCCGCACACGGCCACCCCCGCCGACATCGACCTGGTGCGCGCTCCGGTGGCGGCGGAGTAGCGATGCTTCTCGTTCTCGCAGGAATCCGGGAGGAACAATGAGCCGATCGATCGTTTCGGACGGAGCCGCCGGCGAGGAGGCGAAGGCCGCCGGGTTGTCCGGTACCGACCTCTCCGCGATGGAACTCGCGGTCTTCGCCGAACGGCGCAAGCGCCGGACCCGGGTCCGGCTGCAGGTGTGGGCGATCCGCTGCGCGGTCGCGATCGCGTTCATCGGCGGCTGGTACTTCGCATCCCGACGAGGGCTCGTCAACCCCTTGTTCGTCTCCTCCCCCGACGCGGTCGCGAAGGGCCTCGTCAGCCAGCTCGGGCAGGCGGAGTTCTGGACCGATGTGACCGCGACGTTCGCCGGCGCGCTCGCCGGCCTCGCGGCCGGCGGCCTCCTGGGCATCGTGACCGGCGTCGTGTTCTCGCGGTCCGAGGTGCTCGAACGCGCCGCAACTCCGTTCCTGACCCTCGCCAACAGCCTGCCCCGGCCCGCGCTGGCGCCGATCTTCATCCTCTGGTTCGGTCTCGGCTTCGCGCCGAAGGCGCTCGTCGCCGGCAGCGTCGTGTACTTCGTCCTGCTGACGTCGACGCTCGCCGCGCTGCGCGGGATCGACCACGACGTCGTGCAGCTGACCAGGTCGCTGTCCATGTCGCCCGTCCAGCGCTTCGTGAAGATCGAGCTTCCGGCTGCGCTGCCGAGCATCGTCGGCGCGCTGCGCCTCGGTGCGGTGTACGCCGTGCTCGGTGCCGTCCTCTCGGAGATGGTCGGCGCGTACTACGGCCTCGGCCAGCGGCTGGTCGTGCTCACCAGCAACTTCAAGGTCGCCGATTCGTTCGCCGTCCTGCTGTTCATGGGCGTCATGTCGATGGTCCTGGACTACGCGATCAAGGGCCTGGAGCAGCTGGTCGCGAGTCGGTCCCGATGAGCGGGCCACTCCTGATCACCGGCGGCGCGTCCGGCATCGGCGCCCGGCTGGTCGAATCGCTCGCGGGCGAACGACCGGTCGTCGTGCTGGACCCGGCTGCGCCCGAAGCTCCGGTGCCGGGCGTGCGGTACGTCGCGGGCGACGTGACCGATCGGGACGGACTGGTGACCGTCGTGGCGGACCTCTGCGCGGATCGTCCCCTGTCCGGTCTGGTCCACTGCGCCGGCATCTGCCGCACCGGGCCGTTCCTGGACATGCCGCGGGACGAGTGGGCCCGGGTGCTCGAGGTCAACCTGCACGGCACCCTCGCCACCGTCCAGGCGTGCGCGGCGGCGATGTCCGACGGCGGGCGGATCGTGCTGTTCTCCTCCGGCACCGCGTTCAAGGGCCCCGGCGGGATAGCCGCGTACGCGGCGTCCAAGGCGGGTGTCATCGGATTCGCCCGTTCGATGGCGGCCGAACTCGGCGACCGCCGGATCACGGTGAACGTCATCGCTCCCGGGCTCGTCGTCACCGGGTTGTCGGCGGACATCGCGCACACCGAGCCGGCCAACATCGCCGGACGGGCGATCAAACGGGCGGCCGCGGTGGACGATTTCATCGCGCCGGTGCGCTTCCTGCTGTCCGAGGGCGCTTCGTTCGTGACCGGCCAGACCATCGTCGTCGACGGCGGCGCGATCAAGCACTAGTAGTACTTCGTTAAGTCTTGATCTTGTTGGTGGGTATGCTTCATGATCTTGGTGTGGATCTTGGTGCGGTGGAACGTCTTCGGGGCGAGTTGAGCGAGTTCGTGGGCGAGGTGTTCGCTTCGGTGTCACG
>NZ_JBWKKU010000120.1:0-10816 GCF_056431445.1 Saccharopolyspora sp. NPDC045941 | reverse complement strand
CCGCCCACGAACCATTTCGCGAACGGCGCGTTCGACCAGTCCAGGACCTGGTCCCACTTGGTGTCCCAGGCCAGCCGCTCGGCTTGCTTCGCCCAAAACGCCTCCCGATCGGCCGAGGCTTCTTCGTACAGTGCCGACGTGGCGTTGGCCTGCGCCGCGAACTCCTGGGACGGAGCTTGGCCCCGTTCTTCGGTGCGCAGATTGTCCAAAGTGCTCTGTGAGTGCTTGCCCACTTCCGACCTCTCGACGCGATCGTGTGACGGCGTGATCGCTTTTTCAGTGTGGCTTTCCCGGATCCGTCAACCGGTTGGATGAACCTACGGCGGTCAACGTTGCGGTGACGTTGCGCCGTTGTTCGATCGGGCGCCGAGCGCGACGGCCACCCGCTCGCCGACAGCGTCGACCGGACCGGACGCGTCGACCCGCACCAGTCTGTCTTTCTCCTGGTAGTTCGCGAGCATCGGTGCGGTCTCCTGCTCGTAGAGCTGCAGACGGCGCCGGATCGCGTCCTCGCGGTCGTCGTCGCGCCGGTGCAGCGGACCGGCGCAGGCGTTGCAGATGCCCTCCGCCCTCGTGGCGTTGAACTCCACGTGCCAGCTTCGCCCACACGTGCCGCAAACGCGTCTGCCATTGAGGCGACGAACGATTTCCTCCGCAGGCACTTGCAGCTCCAGCACTACGTCAACAGTGCGTCCGGAGCTTCGCAACGTGTCGTCGAGGAACTCGGCCTGCTCCCGGTTCCGGGGGAACCCGTCGAGCAGGAAGCCATCGGCGTCGTCCTCACCGAGACGTCTGCGCACCATTTCGTTGGTCAGCTCGCTCGGAACCAGGGCGCCGCTGTCCATGTAGGACTTCGCCCGCAGTCCGAGATCCGTGCCCTCGCCGACGTTGCGCCGGAAGATGTCCCCGGTGGAGATGTGTGGAACACCCAGTCGGTCCGAAATCGCTGCCGCCTGCGTTCCCTTGCCGGCGCCCGGCGGGCCGACAAGCACAACGCGGCTCGGCTCGTGTTCAGCTCGCATCCAGTCGTTTCCATTCCTCTTCGGTGAGCAGGCGGGACCGGATGAGGAAGCGGACACCGTCGGGGGCTTCGAGGGAGAATCCGCTGCCCCGGCCGGGCACGAGGTCGATGGTGAGGTGGGTGTGCTTCCAGTACTCGAACTGCGATCTGGACATCCACACCGGTACCGGTTCGCTGTCCACCGCCAGGTCGCCGAGGTGCACGTCGGCTTCGCCGGTGGCGAATTCGCCCGCCGGGTAGCACATGGGGGCGCTGCCGTCGCAACAGCCGCCGGACTGGTGGAACATCACCGGCCCGTGCTGCGCCCTGAGGCGGCGGATCTGCTCCGCCGCCTCAGGGGTCACCGCGACTCGGTCGCTGCCCATCAGAAGAAGCCCAGCGCGTTGTTGGAGTAGCTGACCAGCATGTTCTTGGTCTGCTGGTAGTGGTCCAGCATCATCTTGTGGGTTTCGCGCCCGATGCCGGACTGCTTGTAGCCGCCGAACGCGGCGTGGGCGGGGTAGGCGTGGTAGTTGTTCACCCACACCCGGCCGGCCTGGATGTCGCGGCCGGCGCGGTAGGCGGTGTTGCCGTCGCGGGACCACACCCCGGCGCCGAGGCCGTAGAGGGTGTCGTTGGCGATCTTCATGGCGTCGTCGTAGTCGTCGAAGCTGGTGACGGAGACGACCGGGCCGAAGATCTCCTCCTGGAAGATCCGCTGCTTGTTGTGGCCCGCGAACACCGTCGGCGCCACGTAGTAGCCGCCGGCCAGGTCGCCTTCGAGCTCGACCCGGTGACCACCGGCGAGGACCTCCGCGCCTTCCTGCTTGCCGATGTCGATGTAGGACAGGATCTTCTCCAGCTGGTCGTTGCTGGCCTGGGCGCCGATCTGGGTGTCGGTGTCCAGCGGGTTGCCCTGCTTGATCTTCTCGGTTCGGGCCACCGCGTCAGTGAGGAACGCGTCGTAGATGCTGGACTGGATCAGCACCCGTGATGGGCATGTGCACACCTCGCCCTGGTTGAGGGCGAACAGCGCGAACCCTTCCAGAGCCTTGTCGTAGAAGGCGTCGTTGGCGTCGGCGACGTCGGAGAAGAAGATGTTCGGGCTCTTGCCACCGAGCTCGACGGTGACCGGGATGATGTTCTGGCTGGCGTACTGCAGGATGAGCCGGCCGGTGGTGGTCTCGCCGGTGAAGGCGACCTTGCGCACCCGGGAACTGGAGGCCAGCGGCTTGCCCGCCTCCACGCCGAATCCGTTGACCACGTTGAGGACGCCCGCGGGTAGCAGGTCGGCGATGAGGTCGATCAGCACGTGGATCGATGCCGGTGTCTGCTCGGCGGGCTTGAGCACCACCGCGTTGCCCGCGGCCAGGGCCGGCGCCAGCTTCCAGGTCGCCATCAGCAGCGGGAAATTCCACGGGATGATCTGGGCGACCACGCCCAGCGGCTCGTGGAAGTGGTAGGCGACGGTGTCGTCGTCGATCTGCGAGATCGACCCTTCCTGACTCCGCAGCACGCCCGCGAAGTAGCGGAAGTGGTCGATCGCCAGCGGGATGTCGGCCGCCAGCGTCTCGCGGACCGGCTTGCCGTTGTCCCAGCTCTCGGCGACCGCGAGCTTCTCCAGGTTGGCCTCCATGCGGTCGGCGATCTTGAGCAGGATCCCCGAACGCTCCGCCACCGACGTGCGGCCCCACGCGGGCGCGGCCCCCTCGGCGGCGTCGAGCGCGCGTTCCACGTCGTCGGCCGTGCCGCGCGCGATCTCGGTGAACACCTGGCCCGTCACCGGCGTGGGGTTTTCGAAGTAACCCCCACCGGCCGGGGCCACGTACTCGCCGCCGATGAAGTGGTCGTAACGCGAGCGGAACTCGACCGCCGAACCCGCCGTGCCCGGCGCTGCATGCAGAACCATCTGTTCGCCTCTCGTGTGCTGGTGCGACCCTCCGCGGGCCGTCGGTGACCTGGGCCACTCATGCCTCTGGTGTGGCGAGAAGCTAGGAGTCGCAACGTTGCAGCGACGTTGCAGCGGGGCGAACCGGTATCGCGGGCGCACTTGCCCGTAACCTGTGTCACCCCGCACTATGAATCTTTCCGCGACCGGATGTTCCGCGTTCTCGACACTTCTGCGCAGGCGAATGGACACCAGCTACGACACCTCGGTTGATCCGCTCGAGCGGGCCCGACTGCTCGAGCGGGTGCACGCTGCCGTCCTGGCCGGTGACCGGCTCTCGCACGAGCCGCGACCGGTCATCTTCGAGTCCTGGAGGCGTTCGCTGGCGGCCCGGATCGATCCCGATCTCAGGCAACCACCGCTGGCGTTCGACTCCGGCAGGCTCGACGACGTTCGCCAGGCGCACCCGCTGGCGCGCTGGGTGCCGATGCTGCGTCAGACGCTGCTCGATGCGGCCGACGGCACCAGCCACGTCATGATCATCACCGATGCCGACGGCAACATCCTCTGGCGGCAAGGACATCCCCAGGTCTGCCGGGACGCCGACCGGGTCCAGCTCGCCGAAGGCACCCGGTGGGCCGAGAGCGCGATCGGCACCAACGCGATGGGCACCACGCTCGCCACCGGAGCTCCCGTGCAGATCCACTCCGCCGAGCACCTCGTGCGGACCTACCACTCCTGGACCTGCGCCGCCTGTCCGGTCCGCGATCCGGATACGGGTGCGCTGCTCGGCGCGGTCGACCTCAGCGGACCGCTGCACACGATGCACCCGGCGCTGCTCGCGCTCGTGGTGGCCGGTGCGCGGCTGGTCGAAGGCGAGCTCCGCTGGCGCCTGGCCGCCTCCGACGACCTGCTCCGGGAGCGCAACGCCCACCACCTCACCGAGTCCGGTCGGGATGCGGCACTGCTGAGCCCCAGTGGACGGATCGTCGCGAGCACGCCCTCGGCGCGGTTCGTGCCGGGGCAGCGGATGGGCCTCGACGACAGCGGAACGGTCCGGTTGGACGACGGTGAGGACGCCGAGGTGGAACCGCTCGACGGCGGCTACCTGCTGCGCGTCGGGCAGCCCCGGTCTCGTCGCCGGCCGCAGTTGTCCTTGAAACTGCTCGGCGACGAGGTTCCAGCGGCCACAGTGGACGGTGTCCGGCACGATCTGAGCCTGCGGCACGCCGAAATCCTCGCGCTGCTGGCGATGAACCCCGGCGGGCTGACTGCGGAGCGGCTCGCGCTGCTGCTGCACGGGGAGCAGGGCAACCCCACCACGGTCCGGGTGGAGATCCACCGCATCCGCAACGCCCTGGGGCAGCACGTGGTGAAGACCAGGCCGTACCGCATCGCGGCGGATGTGGACAGCGACCTGCACGCCCTCCGCGAGACGCTGCGCCATGGCGACGCCGGCGCCGCCGTGGATAGAGCCGGACTGCTGCTGCCGCGCTCGGAGTCCGTCACGATCCGGGCCGAGCGCGACGAGCTCGTGGTGGCGCTGCGCGGCTGGGTGCTGGGCAGCGGAGACCCTGAACTGCTCTGGCGCTTCGCCAACACCGACGCGGGCCGCGACGATCTGGAGGTGCTGGAAAGCGCACGGGAGCTGATGGCGCCGGACGCTCCGCAGCGCAACGTGCTCGAATCCCGGCTGCGCCTCCTACTCGAAGAAACCGCGTAGCGCACCTGTCCGATCGGACAGGTCGGGGGTGCTCATCCGAGCAGTTCCGAGGTACAGTCCCTGGCTGTAGGTTCACCTGTGGTTTACCCCACAGTAATGCTGCTGGTCTGCTTGCAGCCGGTCTCGCCGCGGGCCGCGCACCGGCCGGACTCCTTCGCGGGCGAGGCTCATCGGTGAGTCGGGAGGGCCACGAGAAATGCCGGAGCTGGAAATCGCGTTCGAACATGTGGGCGTGCCGCGCCAACCCAGCCGCGACGATGTCGGCGAGCAGCGTCCGGCCCTTGCGAAGTTCCACGCGCCGGAAATCGTGTTCGGCCCCGGTTCGCTGGCCGAGCTGGGCCACTCGGCTCGACGGCTCGGCGCGCGCCGTCCCTTCCTGGTCACCGATCCCGGCATCGTGGAGGCGGGATGGGTGCGAGAGGCAGTGGTGCACCTGCGCGAGGTGGGTCTGGAACCGGTCGTCTGGCACGAGCTGACGCCGAACCCGAAGGACCACGAGATCCAGGCGGCCTACTGCGAATATGCTCAGGCCGGCGCGGACGTGATCATCGCCGTCGGCGGCGGCTCGTGCATCGACGCGGCCAAGGGCGTGGCGATCGTGTCCGCCAACGGCGGGCACATCCTGAACTACGAGGGCGTCGACCGGGTCGTGAACCCCATCCCGCCGCTGGTCATGGTGCCGTCGACCTCGGGAACCGGGGCGGATGTGTCCCAGTTCTGCGTGGTCACCGACACCACCCACGCGACGAAGGTGACCATCATCAGCAGGACGCTGGTCCCCGAAATCTCGATCATCGATCCGCGGCTGCTGACGACCATGCCGGACTGGCTGAACGCTGCGACGGGTCTCGACGCGCTCACCCACGCCATGGAGTCCTACGTCTCGCTCGCGCACAACGTGCTGACCGATCAGCATTCGCTGCACGCCGTGCACCTGGTGACCAGGAACCTGCTGCGGACCCTGCTGGATCCGGCCGCCCAGGAGCCGCGCAACGCGATGGCGCAGGGGTCGTTGGCGGCCGGGATGGCGTTCACCAACGCGATCCTCGGCGCCACCCACGCCATGAGCCACCAGGTCGGCGGGCTGCTCGACGCGCCGCACGGCGTGATCAACGGGATCCTGCTGCCACACGTGATCCAGTTCAACGCGGAACAGAGCCCGACTCGCTACGTGCCGCTGGCCGCCGCCGCGGGCATCGACACCGAGCGCGTACCCGCGGCCGAGGTCGCCGAGGTGCTGGCCGATCGGGTCCGCGAGCTGGCCGACTCCGTGGGCGTTCCGCGCGGTTTGTCCTGCCTCGGGGTCGGCGAGCACAACGTCGCGCACCTGGCCAGGACGACGATGAAGGACGCGTGCCTGGCGACCAATCCCCGCCAGGTCACCCAGGAGGAGATCGAGTCGTTGTTCCGAAAGGCCATGTGAGGTCGAAGGTGTCCGGTGGTGGCCGCGTCCGCGCGGGGGAGACGACGCTCGGTGAGCTCACCGGGGTGCGATCGAGCAAGCGGTCGTTCTACCCCGAGTACCGGCGCTCGAACGAGCGGCTGGCCGTGGCCGTGCAGGCGCTCGACGAGATCTCCCGCGCCGTGGTGCGCTCGGCGGAGGGGCCGAGGGCGCTGGTGGAGGCGGTCGTCGTGGCCGCCGTTGAGCACTTGCAAGCCGAGTGGGTGCTGCTGGGCGTCGCCGACGGGGCGTTGCGGGGGATACGTCCGGGTTTCCTGTTCGCCCGGGACGGCGAGCTGATCGACCAGGAGCACGATCTGCCCGCCGAGGTCCGTGAGCAGCTCGAAGTGATCCGCAAGCGGCCGTGGGAGCTCGAACCGGGCGAGGCCGGGCCGGGCTGGGTGCGCGCGCCGATGCTGCTCGACGAGGAGCCGGTCGGCGGCGTCGTGGGTCGGCCCGGTGCGGGAGTGGAAGTCACCGGGACCGACCTCGCGGTCCTGCGGGTGCTGGCCAATCAGGCCGCGGTGGCGCTGTACAACTCCTACCTGTTCCACACCGCGGCCCAGTTGAAGGGGCGCGCCGAGCAGTTGAACGAGGAAGCTTCCCGGCAGGCCAAGGACCTCGTCGAGCGCAACGCCGAACTGCAGGAGGTCCAGCGGCGGCTGACCGAGGCGATGCAGCGGCAGGTCATCGACGAGGAACGGCACCGCATAGCGCGGGAGCTGCACGACAGCGTGACCCAGGCCGTGCTCAGCGCCGGCATGACCGTGGAGGTATGCCGGTCGGAGCTGGCGGCGATGGGCGCCGACGCGCGGCAGGTCGCCGAGCGGCTCATGGCGGCCAAGGACCTGACCCAGCAGGCGGTCTCCCAGCTGCGGTCGGCGATCTACGCGCTGCACCGGGGCGCCGACGAGGGCCCCGGCTCGCTTCCGGTGCTGCTGGAACGGCTGTCCAACGTGCACCTGCCGACCTCCGTCGACGTCGCGGTCCGGATCGAGGGCAAGCCCGTGCCGCTGCCCGGCGAGGCCGAGCACTCGCTGCTGCGGCTGACCGGCGAGGCCCTGTTCAACACCGCGACCCACTCGGGCGCGGACCGCGCGTCGGTGCATCTGAAGTACGAGACAGACCGCGTCGTGCTGTCGATCGCCGACGACGGCACCGGGGATCCCGCGCAGCTGCGGCGAACTCTGCGGGCGGCGCGCACCAATGACCTCAACGGGCACCACCGGGGGCTGGCGAACATGGCCGCAAGAGCCGAAGAACTCGGCGGTGAGCTCAACATCGGCAGGGCGAAGATGGGCGGGGTGCTCATCAGGCTGGAAGTGCCGATGCCGGTGGCGGAAGGGGACACCGATGTCTGAGGAAGCCAGGTGGGCGGCCGGGGGCGCGGTGAGCGCACCGCCGGGTCCGGTCCGGATCGTGATCGTCGACGACCACTCCATCGTCCGGCAGGGGCTGCGGTCGCTGCTCGAACGGGAACAGGACCTCGAAGTGGTCGGGGAGGCCTCCACCGCAGCGGAGGCGGTCGCGGTGGTCGGCCGGACGCGGCCCGCAGTGGTGCTGTTGGACCTCAAGCTGTCCTCGGGTGAGGACACTGAGGGCCTGGCCCTGTGCGAGCGGTTGACCGGGGAGCACGAGGGGCTCGGGGTCCTGGTGCTGACGACGTTCCTGGACGAGAAGCTCGTCGTCGACGCCGTGCACCGCGGTGCCCGTGGTTACGTGGTCAAGGACGTCGACACCACCGAGCTGGTCCGGGCGATCCGCGCGGTGGCCCGCAAGGAGAGCGCGTTCGACTCGCGCTCGGCCGCGGCGATGGTGCACTCGATGAACAACCGCTCCACCGCACCGGAACTGACCGAACGCGAGCTGGGTGTGCTCCGGCTGATGGCCACCGGGTCGAGCAACCGGCACGTCGGCGGCCAGCTCTACATCTCCGAGACGACGGTGAAGTTCCACGTGCGCAACATCATGCGCAAGCTGGAGGTCTCCACCCGCGCGGAAGCCGTCTACGAAGCAAGCAAGCGCGGGCTCATCTGACCGTGGATCTCGACCTGTCGCCGTGTCGATCACGATGTGGTGCCACGACCACCCGCAACGGCCCTTCCCCACAGTGCTCAAGGACCGACACGCCCATCAGGCGGAGTCGATGACGAGCCAGCCGCCGTGGTGCTCGTCGACCTCGTAGGGCAGTCCGGTGCCGGTCCCCAGCCGGTGCAGCTCGGCGTTGTCGAAGGTGCGCAGGTGCCCGTAGGCGGCCGTCGGTTCGGCTTCAAATGGGACCGCGACGACGACTCGTCGCCGCGCCAACCGGATCGCCTCGGCGAGGACAGCCTCGCCGTGCTCGGGGTCGAGATGCTCCAGCAGGTGTATGACCGTCACCGTGTCGACGGCCTGGTCCGGCAGCGGCACTCGTGCGCCGTCGCAGACCAGCGTGCCCAGCGGTAGGCCCAACTCGCGGGCGATGGTGCGCAGCAACGTGACGGTGCCGTTGGCGATGTCGGAGGCGACGACCGCGGTGCCGGGGCGCTCGGCCAGTAGCAGGGCCAGGAATCCGAAGCAGGAGCCCACGTCGAGGACCCGGCCCGGCGGTACCAGCTCCAGCACCCGCGAGTAGACCGGCACCATCGCCGAGATCGACGAGTGCGGCGCGCCGCCGGCGTCCCTGGGGAGCCGGATCCGGGCGAGGGTGTTGCGGTAGAAGGTGGACCAGGCGTCGACCGAATCATCCACAGTGGATCTGACGATGCCGGTGAAGACTCGTTCGAAGACCTCCGCCCCGGTCAGCCAGCCCGGCGCGAACAGCTCGTCGGCCAGCTTGCCCGCCACGTCGTTGTCCAGCTCGTGCGGCTCGAGGCGGTGGCTGACCAGCACCCGGTGGCCGTCGCGGTGCAGGCCGAAGTGCCGGGTGCGGGTGATCGGGATCCGGTCCGGCGGCGGGTCGTGCCGCTCGTGCACCACGACCACCGCCTCGTCGCGGTAGCAGCCGGGACTGCTGCGGGCCAGCGGATCGATCGTGGCGCTGCCGGAGAACTGCCCCGCGTCACTCATCGCCCCACCGCCTCCGAGGACATCGCATCCGATGTGCGGGCCAGGCCGGCCAGATCGCGCACCACTTCGACGCGGTCGCAGTGCTCGGCGTAGCGCGGTAGATCGCACCGGCCCAGCCCCCACGAGTAGCGGGGTTCCGGGGTCAGCCAAATGGTTTCCCGCACCCGCCGCGCCATCTCCGCGAAGGCCGCCACGTCCGGATCGTTGCCGTTGCCCCGGCCGTCGCCGAGCACCAGCAAGGTCGTCCGCCGGGTCAGGGATGAGCCGTGCTCGTCGAGGAATTCCCGCAGCGCGCCGCCGTAGTCGGAGTTGGCGTCGACGTCGAGGACCCCGCCCGCCGGCAGCCCGTCGAAGACCAGCCCGAGCGCCTTCTCCAGCGGATGTTGCTCGAACAGGTCGGTGATCTCGACTATGTCTGCGACGAAGGCGAACGTGCGCACCCGGCTGAACAGCGATTGGAGGCCGTGCACGAGATGCAGCGTGAAGCGGGCGGTGCTGCGCACCGACAGCGACACGTCGGCCAGCACCACCAGTCGCGGCTTGTCCTCGCCGCGCTTGGTGGTGACCGGCCGGAACGGAACGGCGTCGTAGCGCATGTTCCGGCGCATCGTCCGTCCGGAGTGGACCCTGCCGTGCGGGCTGGTTACCTGCTTGCTGGTGCGCGCCCCACGCAGACTCCGGGCCAGCCTGCGCAGCGAGTCCTCCAGCTCCTGGCGCTCCCGCTCGTCGATCCGGTCGGTGACGCCCGCGGGCGAGACCGACTCGACCGACCGGTGTTCCATCTCGGTGAGCTTGCGCAGGTGTTCCTTCAGGAGCGCGGGCAGGTCCTCGAGCACCCCGGACAGCGGCTTGCGCGGCAGTTGCGGGTCGGAGTCGGCATCCGCCAGCCAGTCCAGCAGGAGCCGTTCCTCGGCGATGGTCAGATCGGTGTCGATCCGGTGCCCGGTCTGCTGCGACAACTGCCCGGGCGTGCCCGCGTTGTGCAGCCGGGCGGTCTCAAGCTGCACGCCGGCGCTGTCGCCGCGCCCCGGCGAGGACTGGTCGCGGGAGAGGACTATCTCGTCGGTGATCGACGCGAGATCGATCTTGTTGGCCTCTTGGTGCAGGTTGTACTGCTGGGCCAGGTCCTCCGGGTCGAAGAAGTCCCGCAGGTCCTTCGGGGCGTCGTGGCTGTGGCCCTCCTGCGGTGTGCTGGAGGGCTCCTCGGAGGCGGTGAAGCGTTCGAGTTCACCGGTGTCGGACAGGTCGTCGTGGGTGTGGTCAGGCCCGTCGCCGTCGGTGGATTCGACCACCCGCCGCAGGTGGAAGAAGGCGTCGAAGACGTCGTCGAACCCCTCGTCGTCCCGGCGGTCCTTGATCAGCGCTATCCGCAGCGCGTCGCGCAGCACGGACCTGGACGACAGCACGCCGGGCTGCGACGCGCACCGCATGGCGTCGGTCGCCTCAGCCCCTGACACCCGCACCCCGTGCAGGCGCAGCAGGCGGACGAAGCGGTGCAAGCTCGTTTCCATACCGTCCCCTTGTGCCTCGTCAAGTAATGTTGATCTCGATATCGGCTCGTCGGATCTTTGCGTTGATCGCGGAGCCCCGGTTGGGGCGAGAGCGCCGGGAAGTCATCGAATGGTGGGGTTGTGTGTTATGCGTTTCGGGGGTTCTTTTTGCGGGCGTACATGTCTTGATCAGCTAGGTGCAGGAGTTCTTTTGGTTCAGCGGTGG
>NZ_JBWKKU010000119.1:0-13481 GCF_056431445.1 Saccharopolyspora sp. NPDC045941 | reverse complement strand
TCCACGGCGGCTGCTCACCCTTCCTCACCCAACCATGATCCACGATCAAGGAAACCCAGACACAACCAGTGGTCCTTTTGCTAGGAACTCTTAGGAATTCTTCTCGATCTTCTTCAACTGCCGCTGAAGGTCGATCTGCAGCGTCATCAGTGCGGCGTCGTAGGTGCTGATCCGCTCCAATTGGGCCAGATATCCGGCAAGATCACCTGAATTCGCTTACCTGCGAGAGATGTGCACGGATGGCGCAGCAGGTGATCATTCCTGACGCCATCCGGGTCGCTCGTCCAGTAATCAACGTGGAAAGGCGGCCGGAATCGTATAATTCGGCGAACAGGGGCGCGCCGGATTCGTTGAACTGGGCCCGCGTGAAGTCGCCCTCTTCCAGGGCTTCCTCGCGAGTGACCTCTTCCTCAGGGTGGATTCCCCAATCCAGGTGGAAGCGCCTGAGAGCAAGCTCCGCCAGTTCGAGATGGCTGTCGACGGTCTCTGCGATTTCGCGGGTGAGGCGAACGGAGCTTCCCGGGAAATCCAGCATTTTGTGGTCACTACCGAATCCGTCCGGACACGTCCGGACAGGTGTCAACTGCGAGGAGGGGCTGAGGCGCATCAGTCGCCCACCTCGTCGACTGATGCGCCGACACCGATGTGGCGCTCGTCGTGTCAGTCGTTCTGGAGTACGTACGACCAGGCGGGCTGCTCGCCGCCCCTCTCATCGACTGCGGCCAGTTCCGCCAGGACCCAATAAGCGATCTGATCCCGCTCGGGGTTGCTCGGAGGAAGGAGGGCACGGGTGCGGATCCCGGTGACATACAGCGCGACCATGGCGAGGAAGCTCTCCAGGTCGCGTGCAGCGGGAAGCCCGGCCAGATGCTCCTCGTCGACTCCGGTCGGGACTGGGGCGGTCGGGACGCGCAGGATGCGCCCGGTGGGCCCGTCGATGACGATTTGGCCCCCCATCCACCTGCCGATCTGGAAGAAGGGCCCGCGTTCCGCCACGGGTTCGGCATAACTCGGCCAGTCCACCTCGTCGAAGAGGTCGACGTCCAGATCCCCGAGCGGCAGGAGCGACATGCGGCCCTCCCTCATGTCCGGCAGGCCGAACTCGGTGCAGAGCTCGCGCGTCGGCTGATGGGTCAACTCCTCGGGAATTTCCTCGGGTTCGGCATCCCAGATGTCGTCTTTGAAAAGGCTGATCAGGTCACGGTGGTTCGGGGGCGTGGCATCAACGGGGCTGCACGGGTCCGCTTTCGCATAACCCGAGGACAGGGGCCGTTGCAGGGAGCCGAAGGTGTCCGAGGGGTCCACGCCGTTCGCTGGCTGAATGGCGATCAGCCCCAGCTCGCCCCCGAACACGACGACATCGCCCAGGGTCAGTGGCACGCAGTGCAGGATGAAAGCGCGATCGTCTCGTCGGGGGAACGACGAGGCCAACAGCTCGCTGAGGTGTGTGGGAGACCCGGACCGCTCGTCGGCCTGTGAGGCCGACGGGGGCGGTGTCCTGGTCGCCGGGGGCAAACCCGAGTCCGCGCGATGTTCCAGCAGATCCTCATCCTTTTCCCAGGGACCTGCGACGAGCTCGCCCGTCTCCAAGTCCCAGATGGAAACGTACGGTTCCGGCCATCCAGCCACCGTGCGATCATCTACCGCACGTATCTGAAACCCGGCAATGGCGGCCCGTCCCTGCCAGCGCACTTCCACCAGCCTGGCGAACCCGCCCGCCTTGAGGAAACGTGCGTGGTATCCACCCGGCGGCCGCCAGTGGGCCCACTTCGTGCGCCAGGGAAGTGAGACGCCGGACGAAGCCACGGACTGCGCGAATTCGCGATCGTTGCGCGACCAGGCCATCAAATGCAGCCAGGAAGCCCACTCGCGCTGACTTTTCGGTGCAACTCCCCATCCCCACAGATGAATCGCATCGGCGGCGGGGCTGTTGCCGGGGATGATGAGGCTGTGGCATCGCGCCGAGTCCATCAGTGCGGTTTGCGGTAGATGGGCCACCGTGCGCCCATCGCGCAGAAGTTCTTCGTACGCCCCCGCCTGCACGGCGTGCATGGCGAGCCCGGCGGCGGCGTACAGCCCGACGGCTCCGGCCTCGACCCACCCCTCCGGATGCCGGAAGTCGGCGGACGTGCGCAGCAGCAGTCGACCAAGTGCCGGCTGACGCGCACATGTTCCTCGGAATCGACTTGGCGTCGCAGGGCTTCGGCCACACCCTCCTCGGCGAAGGAAACCCCGAGTGGACCCGCCAGCAGAACGTCTGAATGTTCCCGAGCCAACTCGGTGAGTTCGTCCGGAGTCATGGTCTCGCCGGTCAAGGCGACGACGAGCTGCGCCCAGACGGGAATGGGCACGATGCGCGGCTCCGCCAGGGCGAGGGCGCGCAGAACGGCTGGTACGTCGGGAGCGGGTACGTCACCGGCGGGTTCGGCCAGGCGGAAAACGGTCTCGGGAGGCACGCCTGGCGGCAGGATTTCGGGGCCGGTATCGGTCAGCACGGCCAACTTCCCGCGCGTCAGCCGGAAGACGGTCCTGCGGATCAGCCGCTCCGGCTCGTACGACTGCCGGGTGAGCCCGGCGCGGCGGGTGTTGACGAGCACCAACAACCGCTCTTCGCTCCACGAATCGAGCGCGTCCCGCCAGTCGTTCCACCAGCCGCCCGGCGTGCCGGGAGACAGGTCAACTCCCAGCTCGACCAAGGCTTTGTACATCGCTTGCTCGGCGGTGAGCCCTGCGACGTCGACGAGAACACTCCCGGGTACGTCCTCGTGCACCCGCTGCATGACGGCTCCGGCATCGACACCGACCGGGGCGACGACGTAGGCGGCGCTGCCGCCCCGTCCACCGGCACGCCACCATGCGCCCACGCGACCGGGCACTCCTTCCGCGGGAATGCCCACCGATGCCACTGTCACGTCGCTCCTCGTCGCCACCGCTGCCGAACTCGATCACAGTAGTGGGCCAGCGCGCTCGGGGATCGGTGCCTGTGCGGGGAGGTTGGCAGGGGGTTCGGCCTACGCGGGGAGTTCGCCGACCCAGCCGTCGATGCTCGGCAGGCTGAGCATTCTCGTGGCAAGTTCGGTAGTCGTCGACCGCGATCCCGGGGATATTCGGGCGTGAACGCGTGCAGAGTTGGGCGCAGGGTTCCGCCGGTATCGCACGCCCGTTCATGGTCGAGGTAGATCCTGATGAATTTAACGGTCAGCGGATGGGAAAGACGCGACGCGGCGCAGCATCACGATCCAGTCGTCCTCGCTCGGCCAACCCGTCAAGTCGGTGAGCTGCCACGTCTCGTCGCCCACGGGGAAGGTCTCGCCAATTCGGAGGGTGTGATTCTGCTCCTCGGTGGTGACGGTCACGAGTCGAACCCTTACCGATGCGTCGGACTCCCTGTAGATATCGTTCACTGAGAAGCTGACGTTCTGCATATTTCGCTGAATTCCGTGCCAGAGGCCAATCGTGTCGGCACTGCTCATGTCTCATCCTCCAAAGACGTGTACTGCTTGCCGCAGTATTGCGGCCCTTCTGATCTCTCAACTCTGTTGTTTCACAGTGCTGTATCAGACATCCGGTCCAAAGCCTTCCAGCCCTCAGGTGGGCCGTCCCCGCCATTGGGCCGGCGCAGGCTGCGGTACAGCTCGATCGCGGAGTCCGGCGGAAAGTTGGGGACATGGGTGACGGCTCCGTCGCTTTTGGAGATCACCATGTGACTGCCACCCAACGGCACCTGAGTGCCGGGCGGCGGCGGGGGCATGACGGCGTGGACGAGGAAGCCGATGTCGAACTCAGCCACGTGCAACGGCGCCGGGTTTCCTTCCAGATCCAGCACTTCGAATCGGGTGCGAGCGGCAGCCAACGCCTCCTCGGCAGTGACGGGGATGGGCTGCACCGGTTCCGGCGCGCCGGAATGCGACATGGACTCTCTCCTATCGGTGAAGGGACGAACAGTCGACCCTAGCTGTCGCGACCGTGCTGCTGTGGCGGTGCCAGGCGCAGGACCAAGGCACGTATCGCTCTCGACCTCGCTTTGATCGCGGGGAAAGGTGGGAAAGCCGGAGGGCTTTGGGCAACGCGATCGGCGGGCCGGGGCGGCTACCGCAGCGTCGACTTCGCCAGCACCAGCAGCACCGACGCCGACCAGCTGAAGTTGCTGGAGTTCAGCCGGGTGCCGTTGAGCGGGTCGTAGTTCTCCCCGATCGGCGCGTTGCCGAGGAGCCCGTCGGCCCGCCGGACCAGCGCGGTCGCGGCCCGCGTCGCGTCCGGCCGGTAGCCGTAGTCGGTCAGTCCGCTGATGGCGAAGTACGTCTGGTCCAGCCAGTTCGGTCCGCGCCAGTAGGCGGTCTGGTCGAATCCGGGGGCGGACACCGAGACCGTCGGGAACGGCAGGTGGGTGCCGAACGCGTGCGGGTCGAGCAGCGCCCGCCGCACGCCGGCCGCCTGCGGCGGTGACGCCACGTCCGCCCACAGCGGTATCGTCCCCTCGATGCCCATGCCGCGCTCCACCAGTGGCCGCTCCGTTGCGACGTCCACGTCGTAGTAGTAGCCGCTGGCCGGGTCGAAGGTGTGCTCGCGCAGCCAGGCCGCGACGCGTTCGGACTGCGCGCCGAACTGCGTCGGCCATGCCGGCAGAGTGCCCGGTTACAGCGGGGGCAAGAGTGCCGGACAGCTCCCATGTCCGCTGGTCATTTGAGGGCGACTCGGCGATCAACACATGGCAAAGCTTTGACCCAGCCACCGGGCTGCTCTCTGTGGTCGGTAGCTACGCTGCTACGGCGCGTTACACCGACCCCATCTTCGGTGACATGTCGACGTCGCAGAGCGGCACGTATAGAGCAAGGTTGGTCGTCGAGTCCGGGGCCCCCGAAGTACTGCAGATCGAAGCGTGCGTCGAGCGCGGGATCCTGCCGGAGGGCACCGAGCTCACCGAGTTGAACCCGATCCCGGATGAGGTCGCCAACCCGGCGGACTTTGTTCGGCCGTGGGCGGAGCTGAGCGAGGACGAGCGGAGGCTCTTCTCCCGCATGGCGGAGGCGTTCGCGGGGATGTCGGAGTACACCGACGTGCAGATCGGCCGACTGGTCCAGCATCTGGAGGAGACCGGTCAGCTGGAGAACACGCTGATCCTCTACTGCGCTGACAACGGAGCCTCGGGCGAGGGCACGCCCAACGGATCGGTGAACGAGAACTTCTTTTTCAACGGCTACCCCGACGATGTCGCGAGCGCGTTGGCGAACATCGACGCGATCGGCAGCCCGGCGACGTACAACCACTATCCGACCGGTTGGGCAGTGGCGTTTTCCACGCCGTTCCAGATGTTCAAGCGCTACTCGCAGTATTCCGGTGGGACGTGCAATCCGCTGGTCGTGCACTGGCCACAGGGGATGGCGGCGCGCGGTGAGATCCGGCATCAGTACCACCATGCCACCGACATCGTGCCGACCATCCTCGACGCCGTCGGGCTTGAGATGCCGAGCACCTACCGAGGCGTCGAGCAGCGGCCGCTGGACGGCGTGTCGATGCGGTACTCGTTCGACGACGCGTCCGCTCCCACGACCAAGCGGCGGCAGTACTACTCGATGCTCGGCACCCGCGGGATCTGGGCGGACGGGTGGAAGGCGTCCGCAGTCCACGCGCCGTTGAGTGGACGGGGCGACTTTCCCGCGGACCGCTGGGAGCTGTACCACGTCGACCGAGACCGGTCGGAGAGTCGTGATCTGGCCGCGGAACACCCGGAGAAGCTCCAGGAACTGCAGGAGATGTGGGAGGAAGAGGCGTTGCGCAATCAGGTCTTCCCGCTGGACGATCGCACGGCCCTGGAGATCCTCAGCGACGAACGCCCGCGCGGCGAGCCACCCCGGGGCGGCTATGTCTATTTCCCCGACACGGCGGCGGTGCCCGAGTCGGTGGCGGCCGATATCCGGGGACGCTCCTACCGGATCGTGGCCGACGTCGAGGTGGGCGACGATTCGCGCGGGGTACTGATGGCGCAGGGGTCACGCTTCGGTGGCCACACGCTGTTCATCGACGGGGGACAGGTGCACTACGTCTACAACTTCCTGGGCGTGAAGCGCGACCAGACCGTCTCCACGGCGATCACGCCCGGACGTCGGCGCGTGGTGGTGGTGTTCCGTCGTGAGGGCTCGGGACCGTACGCCGAGTCGCTCGGCACCACCTCGATCGCGGTCGATGACGAGCCGGGGGCAGCGACGTCCATGCGCGTCCAGGTCGGGCGGTTCAGCCTCTCCGGCGACGGTCTCCGGGTGGGCCGGGATAAGGGCGATCCGGTGTCCGACCGCTATTCCGGGCGGTTCCCGTTCGTCGGCGGCCGCGTCCACTCGGTGACGGTCGAACTGGGGGAGCCGGGGCAGTCCACGGGCGAGAGCGACGCAGAGGCGGCGTTCGCCCGACAGTGACGGGCATGCCGCCCATTGGCATCGGCGGGCGCTCTCGTTGCGCCCGCCGGCGTCGCTGGGCGGCACCCGCGCCGTAACGCAGGAGCAGTCGCTGGAGACGTCAGAGTCCCAGCATGCTGCGGGCGACGGCGTTCAGGACCCGCTCGACGTCGGCGCGGTCCCGGGTGCCGCGGAGCGGGCGAGGTCGTTGATCATCATCAAGGTCGCGTGGACCGTGACGCCGGCATTGGGGTGAGCCCGTGCGGGCCTGTCCTGGTCCAGAACTCGGCCTATGGCAGTGACCACGCCGTTACGCTGCGGCCTGGTATTCGTTGAGAAGGCCGCCGAGGACGGTGCGGCATCTGATAACAAGCTTTTGTTCCTCGGGTTCTGTGGCTCGGATGTTCCTGGCGGGGCCGTTGCTCAGGGTCAGCGGAATGGCCGCCCATCGCGAAGTAGTGAGCACGCAGCCGGTCACCTCAGCTGTTCTAATGCCGCCGAGTGCAGCGACGCGTACCACGCCGCCGACCGCATCCGTCCACGAGATGGCCTGACCCGCCGACACCAACAGCTCTGCTCGAGAGCTCTCGCTCAACGTGCGCTCTGACAGCGTCACGCTGAACTTCGCCATGGCTGTGACGGTCTCGTTCACCCGTCGAGCCAACGTGGCGAGATCGTCGAGCGTCGCGGTGCGTAGACGGGGATCAAGCGGCCATAGCTATCAAAACACGCGCCAGGCGGACAGCGTCAGCGGGATCGTGGGGTGCTCTCGGCAATGCCATCCCACTGGGACAGTCGCTGGAGCATAAGCGGGCATTTCGGCGCGCCGGTACCATCCGGTAATCATCCGAGCAGTGCGCCCGCGATTGATCGTGTCAGCGCCAGAGGTCGTCGCCGAGATCCGGCCCTGCTTGCGGTGGATGGTCAGAAGTGTGCGGTCGGCCGTCAAGGGCACTCGACGCGTGCTCGCGGACGGGCCGAGTCGACCCGGGTGTTCCGCACAGCAGCGCGAGACAGAAGAACAGGCCCGACCCCACCAGGGACACGAACAGGCCCTGGGCGTACCAGGCCTCGGTCGCCGGGTTGGCCGGAGCTGAGCCAGTCCAGGTCAACGCGATCAAGCCAACGGTGCACCACATGGCCAACCCGAACAGTGCGATGAACGCCGCCCACAGCGGCAACTGCATAAGCCACGCTCTGCGTTGTGATCGATCCATGCCGGGTGATCCTGACACAGCAGGGGGCGATCACAAGTTCTCCAACCCTCTAGAGCGACACCCGTCCGGCCGAAGTGCCTCTGCTCATGTTCGCCTGGCGTAGCAGCGCTTCCGTCGTTGACTCGTTCGTGCCCTCGATCTCGGGCTGCCAGCGCTGCTGATCGGTCTCTGCGAGTAGGCGTTTGGCCTTGCATGGCGGCGCGTTGCGCGACGGTGCGGGTGGCTATCTCCACATAGGACGACAACCGTCACCGGCGGCGGAGCGGTCGGTAAACCTGGTAGTGCCGCCGTGTTGACGAGCTCCTGTCACGCCGATTGTGCTGCCTGGTGGCGGGTTTGCGTGCCGGTGAGGGTGCGGGCTTCGGCCGCTGCGATCACGGACCGTTCGGTGTAGAGGACGCCGCGGTGCACGGGATCCGGACCGCTACGTCCGCCGCCACCTGATCTGGACCAGCCCCCGCAGCGTCGGTGACGAAGCACGGCACGACCGCATGCGGCAGCGGCAAAAGGAGTGGAAACGGCAGCAACAGGAACGGGAACGGGCGGCCGAGCAACGCCGCAAGGAGGAAGAGGAAGCGTGCCGGCAGCAACGCCAACGCGAAACGCCGCCGCCAAGAACAAGCCCAGGCGTGCGTTCACCCTCTGCCGGGTTCGGGTTTCTTCTTTCTGTACTCCAGCGGCGGGATGGGGCGACTTTCCGGCACGCAGGCTTCGCAGCGGCACGACACGCGCGTGTTCGGGTTGTTGCGCCAGCACCCGAACGGAGGTCACCTGAGTGCGGATTCCGGCGAGGATGGCCGGATCCCCGCCAGCACTCCCCGATCTCCACAAATGCCTGCCACACAAAGAACGGTCGGGCATTGAGGCTGACCTTGTCGGGCTTTTCGTCGAAGTCTGTCGCGGTCACGGCTACAGCCTGCACGTCACAACTCTTCCCGACGTCCACCACGCGCTGCTCGCCGCCGCCGCGGAGCTGGGCGTGGCGCCGACGGAGCATCAGCCGAACGCAAGGTGTACCGGATCTACACAGCCCGGCTGAACAACGCCGCAGTGTCCACAATGTCGGCGACCGGTCGGCGAACAGGCGAGCTGTATATGCCGCGCCTGCCTATACCACCACTGTTGTGGGTAACGCAAAGGTGCGGAGTGACCCCCACGAGGTCTAGGTTCCCCCGGGCGAGGATTTCCAGTGACGTTCCATCCTCGCCGCACGTCCTGGACTCCTCCTCCGTTCAGGACGTCGAGAAGGGCCCGACATGGTGGGTCCTATAGTTGTTTCACTTGCGCTCCGTCACAGGGACGCAGGGCGGTGGAACACTGCAGGCGAGGCGCTCCGCACCGAGGGGGCTTCGGTGCGGAGCGCCTCGCGGTGGGGCGGACTTGCGGTGCGGGCGGCCGGCCAACGACCACCCGCACCCTTCCCCGAATCCCGGCAAGGCCCCCGACGCCTTGCCGAGCCCACGTGGGACCTCCTTTTCGCAGGTCAACGTTCCTATGAACATTGAGCGCTACCGATCGGTAACGCAATGCTCCGGTTCAAGACCTTTCGCAATGCAGTTCAAGCCTGGTTGATCGTGTTGTGTCCTCACTGGACGGGTGCTGCACCCGCTTCGGAGGTGGGGACTTTCGACCCGCCTCCTGAGGCATATGCCCTTGCTAGCCAGGGGATCCCCGGATGAGGAGGAGGTGGTGGAGATGGGAATGCTCGAAGACCACCATGACGGCCGGCAGTACATCCCGGCGCTCCGCTGGAACGAGGCCCCCAGGTCGTTCCCGGTGCCCGGCCGGTCCGTGGGCGAGACACGCGAACAGCGGCGCCGGCGGGTGATGGCCAACCTCGAACACCTCCGGGCCCCGCTGGCCGGGATGGAGCTGGTGTGCTCCGATCACGCGTTGCTGACCTGGATCGCTGACCAGGACGACGACACCGTCGTCGCCGTGGCTGATCTGCTGGCACGGGCCCGGTCTGCCTGCCCGCTGACCGAGCAGCGCTGCTTGCAGCTCGCCGGTGACGGCGGGAACACGTAAACGACGAACACACCCCCGCGCCCGGTGCAGGGTGCGCGGGCGCGTCGGCCGGGCGGCGCGGTGCCGTCTCGCACAGCCCGGATCCCTCGTCCGGGCCCTCTGCGGCGTGGTGAGGGCGTGTCGGCCTGGGGGCAGTGCAGTGGCGGGCCTACGTTGTCCGCGCGACGGCGTTCCATCCCCTCGCCCGCGTTCCCCGGGCGGCTCCACGCCCGAGGACTGCGGACCGGGCCCGACAGGTGGGCCCAAGCGGGTTTGTTTCACCGTGGGGCGACCAGCGGCACGGTCTGCCGGTGAAACACGGGACGCGCCCTGCACGGCCTGGGTGGTGGTGCGAGGCGCGTCCACCGCTGACTTCCAGCGTCGGCGGTGTTCGTCCGCCTCGGCAGCGCCTCCACGCCGCCTCTGGTGTCCGGGGAAACGCGAAAGAGCGGGACAGATCTTGCGCCGGGGCAGTCCCCGACGCCATCCTCGACGTCCACGGCCGTGCGCCACTGCTGGGCGGTCCTCGCCCGCCCGGGGAACCGTTCCCCATTCGTCCGGAAGCCGTGGCCTCAAGCGTGGGTGACCTCCGGCCGATTGGTTACAGGTGAGCCATTTCACCAGTGCGGCCGGCGGCGAAGTGGTGCTTGGCGAGCTGCGAGAGCAGGTGCGCTACCTGCTGGAGGTGCTGGCCGGGATGAACCCGGCGGCCGCGGCGAGTTCCTTCGATGTCCTGGTGGCCCTGCACGGCCGGGAGGTCATGGCCACCGCGCTGCGCCAGGTCGCCGGCGCGGAACTCGCCGACCCGATGCCCGCCGGCGGCGTGGTCGACGGCCGTGTCGTAGCCAGCACCACTTACCCGGTGCGCCCGCACCCGACGCGGCAGGACGCCGAGATGCCGCGCCGCCGGTAAGCCCGCTCCTGGCCGGTGGGATTCAGCGGGCGATCGTGTGGTGGGCCAGCCCCAAAGGGGCGGAGCCGGGCGACGGGGAGGTTACTCGGCGGCCTGGCGCGAATAAACCGCCCGCATAGGCGGTGGCCGGCCACCTTGGTTGCGGTGCCGGCGATGCCCGCTGGGCAGCATTCGCCCGGATCGGGTGATTGGCTGTTTCAACCGTGCGGCGTAAGTGGTATCCAACGGCGGGGCGCGGATGTGGCTCGCTGGGCGCCCCGCACGGGACTCGGCTCCGCGCGCATGAACGGTGTACTGGGGGCGTATGCGTGCATTGCCCGGGAATGGTGGAGGAACACGGCAGGATGTTCGGTACCGTCCCGGGCAGCCGAGCCCCGTGTCCGAGCCTGAGGCCGCCGAGTCGCCCACTGCCATCCGGCTCGGCATTCCCCGGTCGACGACCTGCCCGTCCCCAGCGTGATGTCGGCGTCGTGCTCAGCTGGCGGCGTGCAGATCGCGCACTCGTCCGGTCACCGTGGCCAGCGCCCGCTCCAGCGTGGCATAACAGCACAACGCCTCGGTCAGCTCGGCGGCGATCAGCGCCCGCTGCAGGCAGGGGGCGTCGTCGGTGACCAGCCGCAGGTCGATACCGCGGCTGTCGGCCTGGCGGTGGGCGTGCAGCAGCAGCTCCAGCCCTGCCACGCCGATGAAGTCCAGCCCGGAGAGGTCCAGCACGACCGTGTCGACCATCGAGGACAACCGGGCCGCGAGCAGCTCATGCAGACAGGCGGCGGTGCGGCAGTCCAGGTCGCCGCCGGCCTGGATCACCACGGCTGTGCTCGTCGGGCGCCAACACCGCAGGTGCAGGCCCGAATGGGCAGCAGGGGTTTCGGGGGCCGCCCGTCGTGACGGGCTGCGGGGGCGGGACGCATGTGCGGTCATCGGGCTGCCTCCTCCAGACAGGGCAGCCGACGAAGAACCGACGATCCCGTGGCGACATCCCTGTCCCGGCCCCGGGCCGGGACAACAACCCCGAGAACGAAACCGGCGGAACCACTCCGTGGCTGCCGCGTTCGGCGCAAGGGCGTGCACCCACCGTACCGCCCAACATCATTTTGTCGACCGGTTCCGACAGCGAGTTCGAGTTCGCGGCCGCGATCAAGAACACCTCGATCGCCTCGCGGGGACCGCAGGAAAAGGCGATGCAGGCGGTCAAGCGCCTGACCAAACCCACAGCCAGCAAGCTCATCGCCAGCCTGCAGGTCTAACGACGAGAGAAGCGAATGTCCAGCTCTACTAAGACTTTCCGGGCGCACCGTGATCTGTTGATCGTCGCGAGAGGCTTCCTGTACAGCGATGCCACGAACGTGCTCGACGGCCTGTTTCGCTACCTCGGACAGGCCAGAGCGGGGGAGTAAGTGGGCCTTCTGGCTACCCGAGCGTTCCTCTGTGCATACCTGGCGCACACAATCTATGGATCTCCACTGCCAGCGCCTCCCACGGGACTGTAAGTTCTGCGGTGTAACTGTCCACAGTGGAGGATAGTGCACCATGAGTGATCAGAGCAAGGACGCGTCGCTGCAGGTCTCGCCGGTGGTGGACCGGCAGGTGGTGGCCGAGCTGGTCAAGCGTGCCCAGGCCGATGGGGTGGCCATCGGTGGCGAGGGTGGGCTGATGCAGCAGCTGACCAAGATCGTGCTGGAGTCGTCGCTGGAGGGCGAGATGGACGCCCATCTGGGTTACGGCAAGCATGACCCGGCCGGTCGTGACGGGGGGAACTCGCGGAACGGGACGCGGTCGAAGACGGTGCTGACCGAGGCCGGTCCGGTCGAGATCACCGTGCCCAGGGACCGGGATGCCTCGTTCGAGCCGAAGATCGTGCGTAAGCGGCAACGCAGGCTCTCCGGGGTGGACGGGATCGTGGTGTCGCTGACCGCGAAGGGCCTGACCACCGGAGAGGTGTCGGCGCATCTGGCCGAGGTGTACGGGGCGGAGGTGTCCAGGGAGACGATCTCGGTGATCACCGACCGGGTGCTGGAGGGGATGACGGAGTGGCAGAACCGGCCGCTGGAGCGGGTGTACGCGGTGGTCTTCATCGACGCGATCCATGTCAAGATCCGGGAGGGACAGGTCGCGAACCGGCCCATTTACCTCGCGCTGGGTGTCACCGCGAGCGGGGAGCGGGACATCCTCGGGCTCTGGGCCGGTGAACACGGCGACGGCGAGGGCGCCAAGTACTGGCTGCGGGTGCTCACCGAGATCAAAAACCGCGGCACCCAGGACGTGCTGATGGTCGTCTGCGACGGCCTGAAAGGCCTGCCCGACGCGGTGACCACGGTGTGGGACAAAGCGATCGTGCAGACCTGCGTCGTTCACCTGCTGCGCAACAGCTTCCGTTACGCCTCACGCAAGGACTGGCCGGCGCTGGCCAAGGACCTCAGGCCCGTCTACACCGCCCCCAGCGAGCAGGCCGCCCTGGACCGATTCGCCGAGTTCTGCGAGAAATGGGAGAAGAAGTATCCCGCGATCGTGCGGTTGTGGACCGCCGCGTGGGCGGAGTTCGTGCCGTTCTTGCAGTTTGACGTCGAGATCCGCAAGATCATCTGCACCACCAACGCGATCGAGAGCATCAACTCCCGGCTACGCCGTGCGATCAACGCCCGAGGGCATTTCCCCACCGAACAAGCCCTCAAATGCCTTTACCTCGCCCTCATGGGCCTGGACCCCACCGGACGAGGCCGCGGACGCTGGACCATGCGCTGGAAAGCCGCCCTCAACGCTTTCGACCTCGCCTTCGACGGACGCCTGTCCGCCGCACGCAACTAACCCAGATCATCAAACCCAATTACACCCAAAACTGGGCTCTGTCGTTGATTGCGTGATCAACTTTGTGTCTGGTCGCCGGGTCTAATGGGGGAGTTTGTGATCATGGTCTGTGTGTGATCGTGAATGGCTGGACGTGTTGCTGCCGCACCT
>NZ_JBWKKU010000118.1:0-14061 GCF_056431445.1 Saccharopolyspora sp. NPDC045941 | reverse complement strand
CCTGCTGGCGCGACAAAACCTGTTACAACCCCGCCCTGCACGAACCCGCCGAACAGACCCAAGCGGCATAGGGGTTGACTCAGGGATCTCACTGCGCCTCCTCAGCCCGCGACCGCGAGCCGGTGGTGCGAATGTCGATGACGAAGTCCGGCCCGTTGAACACGCCACGCGGCGTACGGACAGTGGCCGTGGCCACGTCGTGCGGACTGCGCAGCAGGATCTCCACCCGCCCGTCAGAGGTCATCGCTCGCCGCACGCCACTGCCGTCCTCGCGGGCGGTCAGGGCGCGGCCGATCAGCTCCAGCAGGCGGTGGAAGCTGTCGTGGTCCAGCTCGCCGATGCCGGACAGCCTGATCGGGCCCGGGGTGGCCAGTTGCCGCCAGGCGACCTCCAGCTCGGCGCGCTCCTGCCGGGCCTGCTCACGCCGGAGTCGTCGCACCTCTCCGACATCGCGGACCTTGCCGGTGCGAGCAACCCGTTCGGTTCGAGCGCTGCTGCGCAACAACGGCGATACCGGCACCGGTGGAGCCTGGGCCCAGCTTTCACCGCTGGAGATCAGCTCGCCGTCGTCGTGCGCGAGGTGCGCGTGCCGGGCCGGCCACATCCCGAACGCGGCGTTGAACAACCGGTGTGCTTCGTCTTCGCTGCCGCTTGCGGCGAACCACCTCGCAAGGGCACGGAAGTCCGCCGCCGCGTTCGTCGACCGCCGGCGCACGTCACTCATCCGGTCCAGTGCGCGCAGCAGTTGGACGATCGCGCGCCGGGCGATGTCCTGCAGTTCGTCGACCCGTGGCACGGCATCGTCCACGGGCCGGAACCAGCCTCGCAGCCCGGCCCACTTCGCGGCGCGGTGCCGCAACCATTCCGCCTCGGGATCCGAGAGGCTCAGCTTCGGCAGCTCCGCTCCTGCCACCGCGCGCAGGTGCAGCGCGTCGACATCCAGCTCCTCGACCAGGCCGACAGCCTCCTGGATGGTGTGGCGTCGCTGGTCCAGGTTGGTCACGAACTCCTGCAGGTATCCGACGGTGGCGCGCTTGACCTCCTGGAAGGTCGTCAGGTCCGGCTGGTCCGCGCGCAGCAGCCGCTGCAGCTCGCTGTTGAACTGCTTTGTGTTGGTCCGCAGCGCGTCAAGATGCCCTTCGAGTTCCATCAGCGTCGTGTAGATACGGCGGTTCGACGCAACTTCCGAGCTCATGAGGCTGTGCAGTTCACCGAGTCGCTCGGCGATCGCATCCAGCACAGCAGTCTGCAGCGCCCCGCTGGAGGCAAGCACGGATAGCGCGTGCTGCACGCCTTCGTACGCCGCCTCACCGCGCTTGGTGAGCAGGTACTGGAGGTTCTTGCGCTCGTAGTCCTCGGCTGTGGTGTAGTGCGCTGCGTGGTTCTGCACCACGTCAACCAGGCCCCACTGCCGCAGCCGCGACAGCGTCGCATCGAGTTCTTCGTCGGAGACCGGCTCGAACCAGCCGACCGACCTCAGCTGGGAGTGCACGTCGTCGAAGGTCAGCGCGGTTTCCAGCCGCTCGTTCGCTTCGCCGAACGCGCAAAGCGCGGCGGTGTGCAGGTCAGCGCGTTCGGTGGTGGTGAAAACGAACATCTCCCGCGGAATCCGCGGAAACGCAACCAATGCCCACCCCCGGCCTGACCGAAATACCCCCGTCCACGGTAGCGGCAGCCGCAACCGCCGGGTGGACTCCCACCGGTCAAGATCGAGCCGCGGATCCGCAGTCTGGAGGCCCGTTCAGCCGATGCCCTTTGGGGCCACGCGGGGCGCAGCCGGACATATCGGGCCGCCTACACTCGCGGGGGCGGATGTCTGCAGGAAGGTGCCCCGGAGTGATCAACAAGAGTCGGCTCAGCGTGCTGCTGGTGCGCACGGCGCTTTTCTTCGTCGCCGCCGTGGTGCTCGGCTTCATCTACGAGTGGCCGTCGTTCGCCGTCATCGCCGCCGTGATGACCGGCGCCGCCACGCTGGTGCAGCTCGGCGGGGTGCTGTGGCTGCGGCGCACCGAGAGCCGCGACCCGAAGTCCGCCAAAGAGCCGGTCCGGACGGACGGCTTCCTCTGAGGCCACCTTGCCGATACTACCCCCTGGGGGTATAACGGAGGTGTCGCCGAGGACCCCGAGGAGGTCGCAATGCACGGCTACACCCAGAACAAGGACGACTACGCCAAGCGACTGCGCCGCATCGAGGGCCAGGTGCGCGGCCTGGCCCGGATGATCGACAACGACGAGTACTGCATCGACGTGCTGACCCAGGTCTCGGCGACCACCAAGGCCCTGCAGGCGGTGGCCCTGGGGCTGCTGGACGAACACCTCCAGCACTGCGTCGCCGAGGCGGTGGCCGACGGCGGCGGACAGGCCGACGAGAAGATCCGCGAGGCCAGCGACGCGATCGCGCGGCTCGTCAGGTCCTGAAACCCAGCCCGGGTATGGTCGGTGTCGTGCAGGCGCGTTCGAGACTGGTGCGGTGGGGACTCCTGGTGGTCCTCGCGCTAGGCGTGGTGCTGATGCACCACGTGCCCGCGCAGCACGACCAGCCACACCCGTCGGCCGCGGTAGCCATGCATTCCGCGATGCCCACCGAGCACGGCGAGCCGCCCGCAGCGCCGGACCACGGCCTGCTGCACCTGTGCCTGGCGATCGCCGCCGGGTTCATCGCGCTCCTGCTCCCCCTCCTGCGCCGCATCGCCAGCGCCTCGGCCGAGAACCCGAAGCCGCTCGCGATCACGGCGTTCACCCGCTTCCGGCCGCCCACCCCGGTGCCCCGGCGGTTAGCGGTGTTGTGCGTGCTTCGGCGCTGATCGGCAGCTGAGCGGCCACGGATCCACGTGGCCCGCTTCCGCATGCCCTTTTCAGCTCACGAAAGACGAGGACAACACCATGAAGCGCACGCGCGTGCTCACCGCTGCCATCGGCGCGGTCGCGGCGGCGGCCGTCCTGGCCGGTTGCGGCGGCGGTGACGACATGAGCAACATGCCCGGCCACGGGGCGCCGACCAGCGCCACCCAGCCCGGGGCCGACCAGCAGGCGGCGAACAACGCGGCCGACGTCACGTTCGCGCAGGGCATGATCCCGCACCACGAGCAGGCGATCGAGATGTCCCGGCTGGTGCCGGAGCGGGCGCAGTCCGAGGAGGTCAAGAACCTCGGCCGGCAGATCGAGGCCGCGCAGGGCCCGGAGATCCAGACGCTCACCGGCTGGCTGCGCGACTGGGGCGCCCCGGCGTCCATGCCCGGCATGGACCACGGCGCCATGGGTCACGGCGACATGGGCGGCATGATGTCGGACACCGAGATGCAGCAGCTCGAACAGGCTCGCGGCGCGGAGTTCGACCGGCAGTTCCTGACGTTGATGATCAAGCACCACGAGGGCGCGGTCACCATGGCGCGGACCGAGCTCGACAGCGGCCGGTTCCCGGCCGCCAAGCAGATGGCGCAGCAGATCATCGACACCCAGCAAGCCGAGATCGACACCATGCGCGGCCTGCTCCCCCAGGGCTGACCACCCGCAGCGAGGGGCACCCGCGACCCGGTCGCGGGTGCCCCTCACCGACCACTCGACTTCGGCGCGGCGGTGGCGCTGGTCAGGACTTGACCAGCCGCGCGATCGCCTCGCTCGCCTCACGCACCTTCTCGTCGGCGTTCTTCCCGCCCTCGGACAGCGCCTCGGCGACGCAGTGCTTGAGGTGCTCGTCCAGCAGCCGCAGCGACACCGCCTGCAGGCCCTTGGTGGCCGCGGAGATCTGCGTCAGGATGTCGATGCAGTACTTGTCCTCCTCGATCATCCGGGCCAAGCCGCGGACCTGCCCCTCGATGCGCGCCAAGCGCTTCAGGTAGTTGTCCTTGTCCCCGGTGTATCCGTGCATCTCCGCTCCCATCGCCGCCGGTCCGGACTAGAGAGTACCCCCGACCGGTAGCAGGGCGGACGGCTCGACCAGACCGTCCACTGTGCACATTCGACCAGTTGGCCGGGTACGCGAACGATCAAGTGAATCCCGCCCGATCTTCCTGGCGGCACGTGTGCCGGGGCGCCGACCAGGGTAGGGCGACTGGGTGCCGGCGAAAGCGAGATCACCGGAGGTGGTAGCAGTGGCCGCAACAGCTCGGTTGCCCAAACCGGTCAGCGAAGCCTGGCACTGGCAGCTCCAGGCCGCCTGCCGCGACGTCAAGACGAGCAAGTTCTTCCACCCGGAGAACGAACGCGGCAGCGCCCGCGAGAACCGCGAACGGCGAGCGAAGCGCATCTGCGAGGACTGCCCGGTCATGCGGCAGTGCCGAGCCCATGCGCTGAAGGCCCGCGAGCCCTACGGGGTCTGGGGCGGCTTGGGGGAACGCGAGCGGCGGGACCTCATCGCCAGCAGCCGAGCCGCCTAGCAGGCGCGCACCGCGAGGACGATTTCGCGCGAAATCAGCGGCCCCCTCCCCGATTTCGCGCGAAATCGCCGCCGGATCGACCCCGCGTGGCGGCACCGTTTCGCCCCTGGAAATTCATCCGACATTTTCCAGAATCACATTTCTGTCCACAATGGATATTTAGCTACTCTAACATAAATCGGTCGAAATCCGGCACCAGCCAACGAATTCCACGACGACCACGACCGATGTAGCCCGCATCACAGCGAATTCGTCGCGACAGCGGGAACAAATGGATCGGCGTGATCGCTGAAGCCCGCGTCAGATTCCCTGAAATCTTCCGCGGTGAATTCGAAAGGCAATGATGGACAACGTTGCGGTGCAGAGCCCACCGGAGGCACACCGTGCGCGCCCGGTGACCGAAGAGCCGACCGGATTCGAGCGATTCCGGGTGATCCTCGTACTGGGGGCGCTCATCGCCCTCGGCCCCCTGACCATCGACATGTACCTGCCGGCGCTGCCGGCGATCGGCAACGACCTGCAGGCCTCCGCATCCACCGTGCAGCTCACCCTCACCGGCACGCTGCTCGGGCTCGGCCTCGGCCAGCTGCTGATCGGGCCGTTCTCCGACATCGTCGGCCGGCGGATCCCGCTGATCGCGGGCACTGCCGTGCACATCGTGGCGTCGGTGGCCTGCCTCTTCGCGCCGAACGTGGCGGTCCTGGGCGTCCTGCGCACGCTCCAGGGCGTCGGCGCGGCGGCCACGATGGTCGTCGCGCTGGCCGTGGTGCGCGACCTGTTCACCGGGCGCACGGCGGCCACCGCGATGTCCCGCCTGATGCTGGTGATGGGCGTGGCGCCGATCCTCGCGCCGACGCTGGGCGGCGCCATCCTGCTGACCGGGTCGTGGCGCGGCGTGTTCGGCGCGCTGGCGATCATCGGCGCGGGCCTGCTGGTCGTCGCCATCTTCGCGCTGAAGGAGACTCTCCCGCCGGAGCGCCGCCAGGTCGCGGAGTTCCGGCCGGTGCTGCGCACCTACCGGACGCTGCTCACCGACCGCGACTTCGTGCTGCTGGCGATCGTGGCGGCGCTGGCGATGTCGGCGCTGTTCTCCTACATCTCCGGCTCGTCGTTCGTGCTGCAGGAGCAGTTCGGCCTGAACCAGCAGGCGTTCGGGCTGGTCTTCGGCGTCGGCGCGGTGGCGCTCATCGGAGCGTCCCAGTTCAACGTCGTACTGCTCAACCGGTACACGCCGAAGCAGATCGTCACCGGCGCGCTGGTGGCCGCGACCGTCGCCGGCCTGGTGCTCACGGCGCTGACCACCACCGGGACCGGCGGGCTGTACGGGTTCATCGTGCCGCTGTGGCTGCTGCTGGGGGCGATGGGCTTCGTGCTGCCGAACGCCCCGGCGCTCGCGCTGTCCCGGCACGGCGAGGCCGCCGGGACCGCCGCCGCGCTGCTCGGCGCCGGGCAGTTCGGCCTCGGCGCGCTGATCGCGCCGCTGGTCGGCGTCCTCGGCAACGACGGCCCGGCGATGGCGATCACCATGACCGGCGGCGCGGCCGTCGCCCTGGTCGCCCTCGGCGTCGTGGTCAAGCTCGACCGGGGCGCCGAGGCCGTGGCGTGATCTCCGCGGCCGCCCTTGGAGACAGGACATAACGGACGGGGTTAGCATCACGGCTGGGTGATGGGAGTCATCACCCAGCCGTGAGGAGGACCGGATGCCGCAGACGCCGACCGAGCCGGAGAGCATCGATCTCGAGAAGCCCAACGCGGCCCGGGTCTACGACTACTACCTCGGCGGCAACCACAACTTCGCGATCGACCGCCAGATGGCCGAGGAGGCCATCCGGATGTGGCCGGAGCTGCCGCTGATCATGCAGGCCAACCGCGCGTTCCTGCGGCGGGCCGTGCAGCACTGCGCGGACCAGGGCATCCGCCAGTTCCTCGACCTCGGCTCGGGCATCCCGACGGTCGGCAACGTGCACGAGGTCGCCCAGCAGGCGGCGCCGGGCGCCCGCGTGGTCTACGTGGACACCGATCCGGTCGCCGTGGCCTACAGCAAGAACCTGCTGCGGGACAACCCGAACGCCTCGATCACCCGCGCGGACCTGCGCGACCCGGCCGCGGTGCTCGACTCCCCCGAGGTCGCCGAACAGCTCGACCTCAGCCGGCCGGTGGCGCTGATGATGGTCGCGGTGCTGCACTTCGTCGGCGACGAGGCCCGGCCGTACGAGATCGTCGCCAGGTACCGGGACGCGCTCGCGCCCGGCAGCTTCCTGGTCCTCTCGCACGCGGCCCCCGAGGGCCGGCCCGACGTGGCGTCGTCCCACGCCGACCTCTACCGCCAGCGCACGGCGACCCCGATGACCATGCGTCACAAGTCCGACGTCAAGGCGTTCTTCGAGGGCTTCGAGCTGCTGGAGCCGGGCGTGGTGCCGCTGCCGCTGTGGCGTCCGGCGGCCGAGGCGGACGTCGACGAGCACCCTGAGCGCTTCACCGGCCTCGCCGGGGTCGGCCGCAAGCCCTGATCACCCCGGCGACAGCACCGCTCCGCCGCGACGGCCGGTGGCGCTGCCGTCGAGCAGCGCCGGCACGCCGTTGACCAGCACCGTCGAGCAGCCCGTCGCCAATTGCCACGGCTGCTCGAAGGTCGAGTTGTCGACGATCGCGCCGGGATCGAACACGGCGATGTCGGCGGCCTTGCCCGCCGCCAGCACGCCCCGGTCGGTCAGCCGGGCGCGGGAGGCGGGCAGGGCGGTCATCTTCCGCACCGCTTCCTCGACGGTCAGCACCCCGCGCTCGCGCACGTAGCGCCCGAGCACCCGCGCGTACGTGCCGAAGCTGCGCGGGTGCGGGCGGCCCTCGCCCCGCTCGGACAGGGTCCAGCCGTCGCTGGCCACCGACACCCACGGGTGCCGGAGCACCGTTTCGACGTCCGCCTCGCTCATCGCGTGGTTCACGATCGCCACGTTCGCGGCGTGCTCCTCCAGCACCCGCAGCGCCGCTTCGGCGGGATCGGTGCCCGCTCGGCGGCCGATCTCCGCGATCGACAACCCCATGTGCGGACTCTCCGTGCCGATCGGCAGGTCGGCGATGATCACGCCTTCCGGGTCGATGTCGCGGCCGAACCTCGCGCGCAGCTCGACGGCGATGCGCTCGCGGACGGCGGCGTCGGCGAGCCGCGCCAGGAGCGCGTCCTTGCCGCCGTCGACCGCCCACGCCGACAGCCGGGACACCAGCGAGGTACTGGAGGCGGTGTACGGGTAGACGTCGGCGGCGACGTCGACTCCCCGTTCCCGGGCCGCGTCGATGAGCGCGAGGGCTTCGACGACCTTGCCGTGGTTCTCCGGCCCCATCGCCTTGAGGTGCGAGATCTCCAGCCGCGCCCCGGAAAGCTCCGCTGCCTCGATCGCTTCGCGCACCGCGTCGAGCAACGTCGCCGCCTCGTTGCGCATGTGCGTCGAGTACAGCAGGCCCGCCGATGCCGCCGCGGCGACCAGCGCGCGCACCTCGGCGGCGTCGGCGAACACGCCCGGCGCGTAGATCAAGCCGGTGGAGAAGCCCACGACTCCTTGCCGCGCGGCGGTTTTCACCAGCTCGCACATCCGCGCCAGCTCGTCCTCGTCCGGTGCGCGGTCGACGTCGCCGAGCACCGCGAGGCGCACCGCGTTGTGCCCGATCTGGAGCCCGACGTTGAGGGCCGCGCCGTCGACGATCTCGCGGAAACCGGCCGCGTCGCGCCAGTTCCAGCTCAGCGCGCGGTCGTCGATGATGCTCGCCCGGCGGATCAGGCCCAGGTCGGTGAACGGGAACGGCGAGTGCCCGCAGTTGCCGGTGATCAGCGTCGTGACGCCCTGGTGGATCTGCGTGCCGGCGCCGGGATGTCCTTCGAGGGTGTAGTCGGCGTGCGAGTGCAGGTCGATGAAGCCCGGCGCGACGACCTGCCCGGTGGCGTCGATCTCCCGCTCCCCGGCCAGCTTCGCGGTGCTGACCTCGGCGATCCGGTCGCCGACGACGCCCACGTTGCCGCGCCGTCGCGGCGCGCCGGTCCCGTCGACGACGTCGCCGCCGTTGATCACGATGTCGAACATGGAGCCTCTCCCGGTCAGCTGGTCTCGAAGAACAGGATCGCGGCGTACATCAGGCAGCACGGCACGAGCAGCGCGAAGCCGGTCAGCAGCGTGTTCTTCAGGTTGGTGGAACGCGCCAGGCTCATCGCGCTGACCATGTTGGCGTTGGGGAACGGCCCGTAGGTGTCCGCCTTGGACGCGAACAGCAGCACCACGACCCAGGCGCCGGTAGTGACCCCGACGCTCGCCGCGAGCTCGCCGAAGACCTTGTCCAGCAACACCACCTGCGCCGCGGTGGCGCCGGGCACGCCGACCCAGCCGAGCGCGGCGATCACCAGCGCGAACACGAACGGCGGCAGGCCCCGCAGGTCGGCGCCGTAGGTGTCGAGGACGACCTGGAACGGCTGCAGCTCGTCGATCGCGGCGAACAGCACCGCCAGCAGCCAGAACAGCAGGAACACGTTCACCAGCCGCGCCGCGCCCCGGTACATCTGGGTGGCGATCTCCACCGGTCCGAGCCCGCCGACCAGCCCGGCCACGATGCCCAGCACCGGCAGCGCGAGCAGCGGGAACGTGGTGCCCGCGCCCGAGACGATCGCGTACGCGACGCTGGCGACCAGGACGATGCCGAACGCCGCGGTCGCACGGCCGCTGCCGCGCACCGGCTTCTCGTCGGTGGCGCCGAGATCGGCCGCGTCGTACTCGTCGCCGGTGCCCTCGGTGCGCCGCTGCATCCACGGCACGATCAGCAACCCGGCGACCAGCGACAGCACCGCCAGCGGCCCCGCCCCGTACAGCAGGTACTGCAGGTAGCCGACCTCGGCCGCGCTCATGATGGCGACGTTGGAACCGGCGAACGGCGCGAGCGCGAGGCCCGCGCAGCCGCCGATGAACATCATCGAGGCGGTCGCGGAGCGGGTGAAGCCGAGCCGGGCGACGATCGGCAGCAGCAGCGGAGCGGCGATGGCGAGCGCACCCGCGAGGGTGCCGAGGCTGGCGACGAGGATGAGGCAGGAGATCATCACGCCGAGCGTCGCGGCGGTGCGGCTGCGGTCGCCGACCACGCGCATCACGCCGCGCACGATGGTCGCCGCGATGCCGGTGGTGCGTAGGATCTCGCCGACCCCGGCGCCGAGCATGATCACCAGGCCGATCACGGTGACCTGCTCGCCGAGCGATTCGCCGAGCAGCTCGCCGACCGCGGCGGGCGTCGGCAGCATGATCAGCAGCGCGGAGATCACCGCCACGACGGTCGCCACGATGATGTCCATGCCGATGAGCGCGAGCACCGCGTAGAGCACGATCGGCACCAGCCCCCACAGCGTCGGCGCCTGCGCGAACGGCCCGACGGCCGCGGACAGCACGAGTCCGGCGATGGCGCTGCAGGTGATGGTCAGGGACCGGGCGCGGGACCGTCCGGCGGGGGCGTCCGCGCCCGGCGAGGCGTCGGCACTGTCCACATTGCTCATGAGGACTGCTTTCTGTGGGTCTGGTGGCTGTGCTGGGCGATGAAGTCCTCGTCGACCTCGACGCCGAGCCCCGGGGTGGTGGGCACGGCGACGGCCCCGTGCTGCGCGACCAGCGGCGGGAACACCACGTCGCGGGCGTAGTACTTGTCGGACGCCGAAACGTCCGATGGCAGCGTGAAACCGGGCAGGCTGGACAGCGCGACGTTGGCGATGCGGCCGATGCCGAACTCGTGCATCCCGCCGCACCACACCGGCCAGCCCGCGTCGCGGGCCAGGTCGTGCGCGGCGACCGCAGTGGTCAGCCCGCCCATCCGGGACGCCTTGATGTTGAGGATGCGCCCGGCCCGCAGTGCGATCGCGGTGCGCAGATCGTCCAGGGTGTCGACGGATTCGTCAAGGCAGACAGGGGTTTCGATGCTCTCCTGCAGCTGCGCGGACGGCAGCAGCGCGCGCGGCGCGAACGGCTGCTCGATCATGGCGAGTTCGAAGTTGTCCAGCTCGCGCAGCAGCGCCCGGTGTTCCGGGATGTCGAGGTAGGCGCCGTTGGCGTCGACGTGCAGGTTCAGCGCCGGGAACGCGGCGCGCACCTGCTTCACCGGCTCGACGTCCCAGCCCGGCGCGATCTTCAGCTTCACCCGCGGATACCCGGCGTCGACCTGCCGCTGCACCTGTTCGAGCAGCTCGTCGATGGTGCGCTCGATGCCCAGCGACACCCCGGCCACCACGGTTTCCCGTTCGCCGCCGAGCGCTTTCGCCAGCGGCACGCCCCGCAACCGGCTCCACAGCGCCCATCCGGCGGCGTCGACGCCGGCGGCGGCGAAGCGGTGCCCGCGCACCTTGCCGTAGAGCTCGCCGAGCCGGCCCGGGTGCTCGACCTCGCGGCCGAGGATGGCGGGCAGCAGGTATTCGGTGGCGATCAGCCAGCTGGTCTCGACGGTGTCGGGCGCGTAGAACGGGTCGGACGGCGAGGCGATCTCGCCCCAGCCCACCGCGCCGGTCTCGTCGGTGAGCCGCACCAGGACGTGCTCCAGGTGGTCCTTGCGGTGCGAGCTGGTCTGGAAGCTGTGCTTCAGCGGAAGCCGAACGCGGTGCAGCGTCGCGCTGTCGATCTTCACGGGTTCTCCGATCCGGGGTTGTCGGCCTCGTCCAGGTAGATGCCCAGGGAGCGGGAGAAGCGGTCCCGCTCGCCGAGGCGGCGCTGGGCGCCCTTGGCGCTCGCGGTGGTCAGGGTGGCCAGCACGTGCGCGACGGCGGCGACGGCGGTCGGCGAGTCCGAATAGGACGCGCTCTCGGTGGGCACGACGATCACCGCGTCGGCGACGGCGGACAGCGGCGCGTCCTCGGCGTCGGTGATCACCACCAGCGCGCCGCCGGCGGCGGCGAACTGGCGGGCCACCTCGACGCTTTCGCGGCGGTAGCGGCGCAGCGAGAAGACGACCAGCACGTCGCTGGAGCGCACCTCGGTCAGCACGTCGATGGCCTGCACGATCCGGCCGTCGATGGTGGTCACGTTCGACAGCGACGCGCCCAGGTCGGCGGCCAGCAGGCACGCGTAGCCGAAGGACTTGCCCGCGCCCAGGATGAACCGGCGGCGGGCGCCGACCACCAGCGCGGCGGCCCGCTCCACCGATCCGTCGTGGCCGATCGACGCCATCGCCGCGTCCAGCGACCGGATCTCCTGCTCGACGACGCGCTGTTGCAGGACGGCCGCCGAGCGGCGCTGCACCCGCGCGTCGAAGCGCTGGCGGGGGCTGGCGAGGTCGCGGTTGGCGTTGCGGGCGGTCACGTTCGGCTCCGATCGTCGGTCGGTGGGGCGAACCAGTAAACCGAGGTCTCCGCCGAGACCTGGCGGCAGGACCGGGCCACGAGCCCCCGCGCCAGGAACTCGTGGAAACCTGCGCGCACTGCGGCACGCACCTCGGCGTCCTCGGCCGGGTCCAGCAGCGTCGGATCGGTCGGCAGCGCGAGCCAGCCGTGCGCGCCCCGCTGCTGCCGGCGGCCCCAGTCGGCGCGGGTGGCGGACGGGTTCGGGCCGGTCGTCGCGGCCGGCGCGGGCGGCCGTTCGAGATCCCACTCGACGACCACCCGGTCCGAGCGCTCGTGCAGGTAGAAGTCGTCGACATACCAGCGGCCGGACGCGCCGAGGACGTCCAGGTTGAAATGCGCGTTGCGGGAGATCAGCGGGTCGTAGGACCAGCGCATGAAGCGCATGCCGGTGTCGCGCGCGACGGCCGCCTGCGCCAGCTTCAGCCTGCGGCCCAGCCCGAGGCCCTGGCTCTCCGGGGCGACGACCGCGGCCTGCGAGTAGTGGTACATGCCTTCTCCGTCGCCGCCGCGCATCCCGTAGGCGAAGCCGAGCAAGGTGCCGTCGGCGGCGACGGCACCGACGGCGGAGCCACCGTTGCGCAGCAGCCCGGTCAGCAGCGGCGGGCTCAGCCCGACGTCGGGATTCTGGTAGCCGAAGACGCGCCGGTACAGCGCGGCGGCCTGCCGCTGCAGCTCGGCGGTGTCCAGGTTCTGCACGACGAAGTCGCCGGCCAGGACAGCCGATTCCGGTCCGCGCCCCACGACTCCTCCTCGCCCGGCGCATCGGGATGAACACCCGCTGCAACCGAACATATGAAACGTAACTCGGACAACATGAGCTGCTAAATCCGTTTTGTCAACAGGGTTGTCTCGAGAGAGTTCGGGTTATACGTTCCGTATCTGTGACTGATGCGTTGATCGATGCCCGGCCCGCCGACGCCGCGCGGATGCGCGACCGGCTGCACCGCTACGTCCGGTTGGAGACGCCGAGCGGGCAGGCGCCCGCGCTCGACGCCCTGCTCGACCTGCTGGAGCAGCGCTACGCGGAGCTCGGCGCCCGCACCGAACGACGCGCGCACGCCACCGGCGCGAACCTGCTCGCGCACTTCCCCGGCACCGGAGGCAGGCGGGACGAACGGCCGATCCTGTGCCTGGGCCACCACGACACGGTGTGGCCGGCCGGCACGCTCGACGGCGCGGTGCCGTGGCTGGAGCGCGACGGCCGGATCCACGGGCCGGGCGTCTACGACATGAAGGGCGGGCTCGTCGTCTTCGAAACCGCCGTGGAGATGCTCGCCCGGGCCGACCACCGGCCGATCACGATGATCGTGGTGGCCGACGAGGAGGTCGGGTCGCCATCGGCGCGCGAACTGATCGCCGAGCACTGCGCGAACGCGGTGGCGGCGCTCGGCTTCGAACCGCCGCACCCGGATGGCGCGGTGAAGACCGCCCGCTGGGGCAGCACCCGCGCGCGCATCAGCGTGACCGGCCGGGAATCGCACGCGGCGCTGGCGCCGGAGGACGGCGCGTCGGCGATCGAGGAGCTGATCGACCAGCTGCTGATCGTGCGCCGGATCGCGGCGGCGCACCCGGACATGCTGTGCAACGTCGGCACCATCGCCGGCGGCGGCCGGACCAACGTGGTCCCGGGAGAGGCGTGGTGCGAGATCGGCATGCGCTTCACCGGCACCTCGACCGAGCGCGCCGTGCTGGCGGCCCTGCGCGACCTGAGCCCGATCCGCCCCGGCACCACCGTCGCCGCGGACATCCTCACCAGTCGTCCGGTGTGGACGGACCCGGGGCCCGGCGAACTCGCCGAAACCCTGGCCCGAGCGGCACGAGCGGTCGGGCAGGAGACCGCGGGCCGCCCGGCCTCGGGAGCGGCGGACACCAACCTGACGGGATCCCTCGGCGTTCCCAGCCTCGACGGCCTCGGCCCGGTCGGCCGCGGCGCCCACGCCCCGGACGAGCAGATCGTCACGGCCTCCCTACCCGAGCGAGCGACCCTAGTGGCATCACTCCTCACCCACCTGTGACCCGTGGGGTGCGCAATTTCAATGGAAATCGAAGGTCCGATTTCCATTGAAATTGCGGAAGTTGTCCACAACCTCCGGCATGTCGTGGCCCGACACACCGGAGGACCGCAAGTTCCATTGAAATCGAAGGTTCGATTTCAATGAGCCTTTTTCATCCTGGTCGGCCCGCAGCCGCGGGTCGCAAAGCTGCACGTCGATGAGGCGCCGCATGCGCCGCAGGCGCATAACCCACCTACGACACTGGCACCGCCGCGGGTTCACGGTGCCCACCCCTCCGGGGTTCCCTCGGCGAGGACGGCCCTGACGCCGTGTATCGGACATA
>NZ_JBWKKU010000117.1:0-14309 GCF_056431445.1 Saccharopolyspora sp. NPDC045941 | reverse complement strand
GCCTCGGGCAACGGCAAGGGCCAGATCTTCGTCAAGGGCGAGGTGATCAAGACGGTGCCGGAGCACCAGATCGTCGAGACCCTGATCGAGGAGGCCATGCGCATCGCCGAGGACATGGAGCCCGTGCCCGGCTCCTCTCCGGTGGTCCTGTCATGACCGCCGTCGCTCCCGGTCCCGCTCTGAAGGAAGTGGATCGGATCGTGATCCGGTTTGCGGGCGACTCCGGCGACGGCATGCAGCTGACCGGAGACCGCTTCACCTCCGAGGCCGCCACCTTCGGCAACGACCTCGCCACCCTACCCGACTTCCCCGCCGAAATCCGCGCCCCACAAGGCACTCTACCTGGCGTTTCCAGCTTCCAACTACACTTCGCCGACTACGACATCCTCACCCCCGGCGACCGCCCCGACGTACTCGTCGCGATGAACCCCGCCGCGCTCAAGGCCAACATCGCCGACCTGCCCGCCGGCGGCATCCTCATCGTCAACACCGATGAGTTCACCAAGCGCAACCTGGCAAAGGTCGACTACACCAGCAATCCCCTGGAAGACCAGTCACTGGCCTCCTACCAGGTACACCAGGTCGCGATGGCCAGCATCACCCGCGCCGCACTCGAACCCACCGGCCTGTCGAAAAGGGACGCCGAACGCGCGAAGAACATGTTCGCCCTCGGCCTGCTGTCCTGGATGTACAACCGGGAAACCGTCGGTACTGAGCGGTTCTTGCGCGAGAAGTTCGCCAAGAATCCCGCCATCGCCGAGGCCAACATCCTCGCCTTCCACACCGGCTGGAACTACGGCGAGACCACCGAGTCGTTCGCGGTGACCTACCTGGTTGCCCCGGCCAAGCTCGCCGCCGGCACCTACCGGCAGATCAATGGCAACACCGCGCTCGCCTACGGCATCGTCGCGGCCGGCCAGTGCGCCAAACGCCCTGTGTTCCTGGGGACCTACCCCATCACTCCCGCCTCGGACGTGCTGCACGAGTTGGCCAAGCACAAGAACTTCGACGTCACCACCTTCCAGGCCGAGGACGAGATCGCCGGGATCGGCGCCGCCCTGGGAGCCTCCTTCGGCGGCGCGCTCGGCGTGACCTCCACCTCGGGCCCGGGCATGGCGCTGAAGTCCGAGACCATCGGCCTGGCGGTGATGACCGAGATGCCACTGGTCGTGCTGGACATCCAGCGCGGCGGCCCCTCCACAGGTCTGCCCACCAAGACCGAGCAGGCCGACCTGCTGCAAGCCATGTTCGGCCGCAACGGCGAGGCCCCGGTCCCGATCACCGCCCCGCGCTCCCCCGCGGACTGCTTCCAGGCGGCGCTGGACGCGACTCGGATCGCGTTGACCTACCGCACTCCGGTGCTGCTACTGTCGGACGGCTACATCGCTAACGGCTCCGAGCCGTGGCTGATCCCCGACATCGAAGATCTCCCGGACCTGTCGGTGGAGTTCGCGACCGAGCCGAACGCCACCGACGGGTCCGGCGAGTTCTGGCCCTACCTACGTGACCCGCAGACCCTGGCGCGGCCGTGGGCGGTGCCGGGCACGCCCGGACTGGAGCACCGGATCGGTGGTCTGGAGAAGGCCGACCGGACCGGCAACATCTCCTACGCCCCGGACAACCACGACAAGATGGTCCGACTGCGCCAGGCCAAGGTCGACGGCATCGACGTGCCCGACGCCGAGGTCGACGACCCGTCGGGCAACGCCCGGGCACTGGTGCTGGGGTGGGGGTCGAGTTTCGGACCGATCGGCGCGGCGTGTCGGCGGGTCCGCGGGCTGGGGATGGACATCGCGCACGTCCATCTGCGCAATCTCAACCCGTTCCCGCGCAACCTGGGTGAGGTGCTGAGTCGTTACGACAAGGTTGTAGTGCCGGAGATGAATCTGGGTCAGCTGGTGATGCTGGTCCGCGCGAAGTTCCTGGTGGACGCGGTGTCGTACACCAAGGTCGCGGGTCTGCCGTTCAAGGCCGAGGAGTTGCAGGACGTCTTCGTTGACCTCGTGAAGGGACTGGATGCTGCATGACCGGCATCGACCTGGGCCTGCCGGCACTGGGCGGCCTGGCGGCCGTGCCGACCTTCGACGGCAAGCAGTCCGCCAAGGACTTCAAGACCGACCAGGAAGTCCGCTGGTGTCCTGGCTGCGGTGACTACGCCGTGCTCGCCGCCGTGCAGTCGTTCCTGCCGGAACTGGGGCTCAAGCGCGAGAACATCGTGTTCATCTCGGGTATCGGCTGCTCCAGTCGCTTCCCGTACTACATGAACGCTTACGGCATGCACTCCATCCACGGGCGCGCCCCGGCGATCGCAAGCGGTCTGGCCATCAGCCGGGAGGACCTGTCGGTATGGGTGGTCACCGGTGACGGCGACGCGTTGTCGATCGGCGGCAACCACCTGATCCACGCCCTGCGCCGCAACGTGAACCTGAACATTCTGCTGTTCAACAACCAGATCTACGGTCTGACCAAGGGGCAATACTCGCCCACCTCGGAAGAAGGCAAGGTCACCAAGTCGACCCCGATGGGTTCGCTGGATCATCCGTTCAACCCGATCTCGCTGGCTCTGGGCGCGGAGGCGACCTTCGTCGGGCGGGCACTGGACTCCGATCGTAAGCAGTTGACGGAGGTGCTACGGGTGGCTGCCGAGCACCGGGGCTCGGCGCTGGTGGAGATCTACCAGAACTGCCCGATCTTCAACGACGGCGCCTTCGAACTGGCCAAACAACAACCCGTCGCGTTGCGCCACGGCGAACCCATCCGCGACGGTAACAAGATCCTCACCCGCCAATCGGATGGCACACTCGCCTTCACCACCGACGGCGAGCCTGTCATCCACGACACGACAATCCCCGACCCGTCCTACGCGTTCCAACTGTCCCGACTGGACCGAACACTGACCGGTGTCTTCCGCTGCGTCGACCGGCCGGTCTACGACGACCTGGCCCGCGCACAGGTGAACGCCACCAAAAACCGACCGCCGGACCTGGCGAGCTTGCTGGCAGGACGCGACACCTGGCAGGTCTCCCCATGATCCAGCGTCCTCATCCTCGGCTCGACCGGGTCCATCGGCACCCAGGCGCTGGACATAATCGCGGCGAACCCGGATACGTTCCACGTTGCGGGACTGGCCGCAGTGGCAATGCCGAACTCCTCGCCGCGCAGGCGGTCAGGTTCGGCGTTCGCATCATCGCGGTCAAGACCGAGGCAGCGCAGGAACGCCGCGCCCTGGGTTACATGGGCAACGTCCTCACCGGACTCGATGAGACGTCCGAACTGCTCAACACTACTCCGGCCGACGCCATGCTGAACGCGATACCCGGCACGCAAGGGCTCGACCCCACGCTGCACACGTTAGCAGCCTGCGCACAACTGGCTCTAGCGAACAAAAAATCCTGGTGGCCGGCGGCCAGCTGGTGCAAGCTGCGGCCTCACCCGGTCGGCTGGTGCCGGTCAACTCCGACGTGCTGACCGAGTCCGGAGGCCGCGTTTCGCGGCAAGAACGCGTCGGCCTGGCCGGTGTGACCGTACGGAACGCTCTGGCACACCCACCCGGGGCAGGGGGCCGCTCGTGAACTTTGTCCGTCGGTGACTTGCCCAGCGACGGTTTCCACGCTCGGGTCGGGGTCTTCCACTCCATCTCCCCCTACGACGACGTGACGCCCGGCACCACCGGTTCCGGCATCACCGTGCATGGCGAGGGCGCCGACATTGTCCCAACAGGACCGGACCGCCTTGCCGCACGGACAGTGTCCGCGCTCGCGTGCCACCTCGACCATCCTGTGTGGACCGGAGAGGTACACGTGAGGCTGCACAAGCGCATCCCGGTCGCTGGCGGCATGGCGGGCTGCAGCGCGGATGCGGGGCCACCCTGGCCGGGTCAGCTGAGATGAGTCCTTCCTCTGCCTGGGCGCCACTGCATTCGACCGAGCGCTGCGTGCACACGGCGTTCCTGATGACCGCATCCGCTTCGAAATATGTAGAGGCCGCCACTTTGGCATCGAGCACCGCTACCCTGCGGCGATCGCCTGGGCTTGCACGCAGGGCCGCCGGATTTGTCTCCGGCGGCCCCGTAGTCGTTGCGGTCGCTCACCGAGCTTTGACGGCCCGAGAGCTTCAGCGAAGACGAGTGACGACGCGCCCGTTGTGCCGTCAGGACACGTAGAAGCTCGGTCCAGGGATTCCGTGCACCTCAGCGCCCCGCTGACCATTGTAGATGAACGAACCCATGTAGCGGTCCAGGGTGAACACGTCGACCCGTTCGTTGGTGTTCCCGCCCAGGTCGATAGTCGCACAGGTCTCTTCGTTGGGGCGCTTGGCGGGTGTGAAGCTGAGACCACCACGTCCAGGAAGCTTCACCGTGACGAAGAAGTCCTTTCCAGTGCAGACCTTCAAGGTGCCAGGGGTGGCCGCTTGCGCCATCCCTGTGGAGGCCAAGGTGATCGCCACGCTGAAGGCACCGATGACCCCCGCCGCCCTGGTGACCCGGCTCGAAACCGCTTTCCTCATGTTCATTCACTCCCAAATCCTCGAAACCATTCGGACGCCCCGTTTCTACCTCGTTCCTGACTTCTTGCCGGAGTTTGCGAGCTTCTTGGAGTCGGTAGGACGCACATCTCGGCCCGAAAGTACAGTGCGTTTCCGGCCGTGTGCCAGTAGTCCTCGGGAAGATCGGGCTGCGGATTTGGGCCCGATCAGCGGTGAGCCTGAAATCCCTTCGTGTGAGCTCTGGCTCAGGTTCCTTCGTGGTACGCGCCAGTTGCGGGTCCAGGTCCGGTTGGCAACGTGGTCGCGTGTTGCGTCCATGGCGTTCGGCGACGCTGACGCAGTACGTCTCGATCCGCTACACCGACCGCCTGTCCGAAGTAGGCGCATCGGCTTCGGTGGCTTGGTGGCTTGGTGGCTGACTTCGACAACGCGATGGCTGAGCTCTCAACAGCACGTTCAAGGCCGAACTGATCGACATCTGACCCCGTGACGGGCTTCCGACGAAGTCGAGCGTGCCGTGTCCGCCTGGGTCGCGTGGTACAACGATGAGCGCCTGCACTCGGAACTGGACTACGTCCCACCCACCGAGTACGAACACGTCTACTGGCGGAGCGTCTGGGACAAGACCCGCAAGCACCCTGAACAAGAAAGATCTCTACGAAACCCCGGGCACCTCACAGGCCCGGGACACTTGCCGTGGCAATGAGTCGCTTCAGCCGGGACACCATGCTTCTCTCGTTACGGGTCGCGTTGGCCAAGGAAGGCAGTTAACTGCTGGTTTTCCTTGGACTGTTCGACGGCTATGCGTTGGGCGAGTGCCTTGACTTGAGGGGTGGCGGCGTGGGTGGCCGCGTAGTCCGCCATGAGCACGCCGCCTTGGTGATGGCGCACCATGAGTTGCAGGAAGTAGACCTCTTTCGTGCTATCGGTGAGTTCTCCCAGTCGGTTCAGCTCGTCCTGAGTTGCCATACCGGGCATCGCACCGTGCTGGTTGCCGTCGTGGTGGGCTTGGTGGCTTTCGGCATGGCCAGGCATCCAGTCCATCGGTGCGCTCGAGGAGATGAGCGGTTTGTCCCATGCTTGGAGGAAGCCCGTCATCTGTCCGATCTCCAGGAGTTGATTGCCCCGCAACACGTCGGCCAGGCTGGCGATCTCAACGCCCGCCCCACTGCGTACGATCTCGCTCATGGTCACGGCCTGCTGGTGATGGACGATCATGTCCTGCAGGAATCCCATGTCGACTGCGGATGGCATGGTGTCGCTGCCTGACTCGTGGGGGCTGCCAGGAGGAGTGGCCAGCGCAGCACCGATGAGCGCTGCGCCCGCCAGTAGCGCGAGCCCGCACAGCGCGAGCAGCAAGCGCCGGATCATCCTTGTGCACCGTTGGTGAGTTGCAGGGCCAGGAACCCGTTGTCCTGGCAGGTAACCCAGAGCTGGTCCGAACCGACAAACCGCGGGGGCGAGCTGCACCAGTCGGCGGTCAGGTTGGACCCGGTGAGGCCGCCCCCGAGGGACGCGCCAATGCCGTAGGCGTGTTCGGACCCTTTGAGCTTGGCCTTGTTGTCGGATTGGGCGGGTGGGTTGTAGTAGGCGATCTCCTTGACCTGGGAAAGATCACGGATGTCGAAGACCCGCACACCGGACTGGAACCAGCCACAGGCGAGCTTGCGCGGCTCATCGGCACGGTCCACCGAGCAGTAGTGAGCTTCGTAGCCGAAAAACCCGTTACCGACAGTGTCCTCGATCCGCTCGGCTGCGTGCTCGGGAGCATTGATTCCGAGCTTCAGCTGATGGGCAGCCTTCGGGTTGCGTTCGTCGCTGATGTCGATGAACCGGACGCCGCCGTTGTTAAATTCATCGACTGCGACGAGGTAGGGCTTACCTTGATACGTGATGGGAATGGTGTGTTGCGTGAACAGGCCGTCGCTCCAGGACACACTCCCGATCTGAATGATCGCCGGGGCCGGTTCCCTGTTCTGGATGGCGCTGACGTCGAAGATGTCGACGCCCGGAGGAGCGGCCCGTGTCATGTACAACCTGTTGCCGTCGGCGCTGAGAGAGAATCCGTGGTTGGCTGGGATGCCGGAGAGGCCGGTGAAGACCATGCGTGGTTTGGTGGGATCGGAGACGTCGATCGCGGTGAATGAGCCCCCGACGAGGCCGCTGGCGTAGTAAGTATTGCCGTCAGGGGCCCACTCGCCCTCGTGCCCGAGCACGTTCGCCGGCATTGTCAGGTTGGTACCGTTGGCGCCGTTGAGGATCCGCGGCCTCGCACAGTCCTGAGAGATGTCGTAGACGTCGAAGAACAGTGCCCCCAACGCCCCTCCGCCCGACACACCGGCCAGCAGCCCGCGCTTCTCGTTCACTTTAAGACTTTCCCAGGGCGAGGTGAACATCGCGGGGCTGGTGAGGTTGGTGGAGAGACGAGGATTCCGCGGGTCCGAAACGTCGACGACCTGCGTGCCCTGCGACCGCTTCCCCGGTGTCCCAAGGAACGCGGTCGCCATGTAGGCGCACGTGTCGTACGACGGGTTCACCCACGCCGCGCCTTCGCCCTGATAGCCGCCCAGCCTAACGAGATTGCACCAGTAGCCCAGCTTGTTCCGCCCACTGTCACGGTCAACCTTGGGCACCTGCCCCTGAACACCGGTCTCCGGCCACGAGCCGGGGCCGCAGTCGGCTTCGGCGACCCGATTCACCAACAGGGACTCTGGCTCGGCAGCAGTGCTCGAGGCCGGTAGGCCGACCGTCACGGTGGCGATCGCCACTCCCAGCACGACCTGCCTGCTCCACCACTTCGGTGTCGTATCTGACCGGAATCGTCTTCGTACCACTTCATACACCCTTCCATGACGCATTCGCACGGATATGCGCGCCGTTCTGCGCACCGCGGTGGCCGGCAGATTCTGCGCTGAACTCGCTCTTGACTCGGCTCGATCGGCCGGACATGAAATCTGGATTGCCGAAGTTTGCCGAGGTAGATCGACCTCAAGCTCGCCGAACCGATCCCGAAGACGGGAAGGAACAACGTACCGATCAAGCCGGCGGGTCGGTGCCGAAAGTTATCAGTTCACCGCGATCGACGACTGCACCCGACTGCGCGTCACGAGACTTACCCGCGCAACGACCAGAAGACCGAGATCCAGTTCCTCGGCTGCGTGCTCTCCCAGCCGCCGTCCGCCGTCGAGCACGTGTGGAGCGTTCCTGCCGCATAGTTTCTACCGACTCCTGGACAGCGTTGTCAACGACGTCGACTTCTTCAACGCGCGCCTCAAGGAGCCGACACCCATCAGCGGCACACGCGGCAACGCCGCCGACAGCAGCACATCGCCTCCCTGTCAAGTCCAGACGGTCACTTTGTGATGACCTATCGGACATCCCTTGTGGAGGGATGTTGCTTCGAGAAAGGCGGCCAGGAAAGGATCCGGACGTGCCGCGGTCCCCGATGCGATCGCTCAACGACCCAAAACTCGGACACATTGCGGTAAGTATTACTAATAGTACTTTTGCGTCATTATCTTGAAGGGGCGCTTGCAGATGTGGCATGTGGTGATCCCACCAAGCTGCTCGGCTATCGGAAGCATCGACTTCCGCGCTTCCTCGGTCCACAACCCACGCGCGTACAGCTCGCCTTGACTCGCCGATCCGATCGCAGCAGTCCTCCAGCATCCGCGCGGCGAAAACACCAACCGCCGACGAGGCCTGTCGGCCACATCCAGAGTCATCACCACCGTCGATAACTATCCACGGAGGATGATCGACACGATGCGTTAGGACATAACAAATCACTACTAATAGTGGATCGAACCGCCTCGTCTTCGCTCACCTGGAAACCGGCCCCTTCGGGCACCGGCTGGGCGTGCCGCAGAGCCTGCCTGGCCATGGACGTAGGCCGGCCCGCACGTACGTCCTTCGGCGACCGCTTCCCGAAGATGGTTGTGTGTCGATCCTGACTGGGCACGGACAAGTAACTCCACCGCGTCGTTAGGGGCTTCGACCACAGCAACGGTGAGCCGTGTGCCTCGTACCAAGGAGCAACTCATGAGATCTTCCACCACTAGCGATGTGTGCTTCCGCGTTTCCGCTCCTTCCGCGTACGGTGACGTTGCCCCCCTTGTGCTGACGATGCCGGAAGATGAGCCCTCGCCCTGCCCACACGCGGCAGAGGGAATGCCAGGGTGCACCCAGCCAATCGAAGAAGATTTGCGCACACTACGCCACGCTGCACACGGTGGACAGCCTTCCGTTCTGCGGGCCCCGCTCGACCTGGTGGAACGGATCCGCTACCGGTGGGTGGTGGGGCACCACGCAGCGTTCGGTGTCTGGCAGATGCAGGCCCGGTGCTTGCAAGCAATTGCCGATAATCCCGCCCCCACAAGCGATGCCGTCCATACAGCGGCGCGGCTGTACGACGCGTACTCCTTGTTGTTCCTCTACACCGGAAGCTGCTCGGCCAAACACTATGCCGCGACTGTGCGGGCCGACATGATGGCCTGCAACGCGGCTTTCAGCGGCAAGTGGGCTCGCGACTACGAGCCGGTTACGCTAGCCCTGCGGGGGATCCGAGACAAACACCCTGAATCTGTCATCGCGCCGCTGACAAACGCCGCCAAGCGCAATCATCGGCTGCACATGGCCGTCGCCAAGAAACTTGTTCCGAATGACGCCTCCCTCTTGCGGAAGGCCGGGCACCACCCGGGGCAAGCACCGACCGAGGCCGAACGTGATGTCTTCGATGCTTTCTTCCAGGTCCAGCGACGCCCCTTGTGCCGACGAGCATTCGCCGCGCAGCTCGTCCGCCGCTTTGCCCAAGTGATGTGCGACATCGCCGCCCACAGATTGAGCGGTCCAGCTTCTGCCCCCGACCGGCAGGACGCGATACCGGCGCCGCGCGACGCGGCGCTGCGGGACGCTTTCGAACAATTCGAGGAAGACGCCGGAGACCTACTGCTGAGAATCAGCGAAATCGTCATCTCACAAGAGGTCGCGCTACCTCGACAGCGCCGATGAAGGGACTTCGCGTGAACACCAACGCAAACGATATCAAGACGCTTCAGATCACACCCCCTCTTTATCAGTACCTGGTGGAACAAGCCCAGCCTCCCACGCCGGCGCAGCAGTACTTGATCGACCGGACTCGTGCTCTCGGTGGATGCGCCGAGATGCAGATCCCGCACGAACAGGCAGTGTTCTTGAATCTGCTCACTCGCCTGATCGGCGCCAGGTGGGTCGTCGAAGTAGGAACCTTCACCGGTTACTCCACCCTCGCCTTCGCCCTAGGCATGCCTAGCGTCGGTCGAGTGACAACCTGCGACCTGTCCGAAGAGTGGCTGAGGATCGCGCAAGACGCCTGGGAACAGGCCGGTGTCGCTGACCGCATCGAATCGCTAATCGGGCCCGCGGCGGAGACCCTCGAAACGTTGCCCACCGGTCAGATGATCGACTTGGTGTTCATCGATGCCGACAAGCCCGGATACGAGGCATATTGGGAACTGCTGGTTCCCCGAGTACGCCCCGGCGGACTATTGCTCGCAGACAACGTCTTGTATTACGGCGAAGCAGCCAGCCCGGACGCCACCGGTAATGCCCGGGCTATCCGGGCCTTCAACGACCGGGTACGAGACGACGAGCGCGTCGAGTCGGTCCTACTCCCGATCGCCGACGGACTAACCATCGCCCGCAAGCTGCCCGAACGCCAATAACCAGCGCAGCCCCATTCAACACAAGGACAGAGGAGACGAACGTGACCGTGCCCTATACAGCCGAGCCCTGGCGAATCAAGGTCGTCGAGCCGATCCGAATCCCTACCCGCGAGGAACGCGAGCGAGCGATCCTGGCCGCCGGCTACAACGTCTCGCTGCTGCGCTCGGACGAGGTCTACATCGACCTCTACACCGACTCGGGCACCAACGCCATGTCCGACCGGCAGTGGGCTGGGATGATGGTCGGTGACGAGGCCTACGCCGGATCGTCCAGCTTCTACCGGCTGGAAGCTGCCGTCCAGAAGTACTACGGCTATCCACACGTCATCCCCGTCCACCAAGGCCGAGGTGCGGAGAACATCCTGTCCCGGTGCCTGGTTCGCCCCGGCAGCCACATCCCAGGGAACATGTACTTCACCACCACCCGCGCCCACCAGGAGCTCAACGGCGGCTCCTTCCACGACGTGATCGTCAGCCGGGCACACGATCCCTCCTCAGAGCATCCGTTCAAGGGCGATGTAGACCTGGATGCGCTCGAGCGGCTCATCCACAAGGTTGGAGCGGACGCCCTCCCGTACGTCAGTGTGGCTGCCACGGTCAACATGGCCGGCGGACAGCCGATCAGCATGGCCAACCTGACGGCGCTACGCGAACTGACTGCCCAGCACCGGATTCCGGTCATCCTTGACGCCGCCCGCGCCGTGGAGAACGCCTGGTTCATCCAGCAGCGCGAACCAGGCTGGGGTGATCGCAGCATCGCCGAAATCCTCTGGCAGATGTGCGCGCTGACCGATGGCGCCTGCATGTCGGCGAAGAAGGATAGCTACGCCAACATCGGTGGCTGGCTGGCCGTGCGCGATCCCGGGCTCGCAGAGCAGGCCCGCAACCTCGTCGTGGTGTACGAAGGACTACACACCTACGGCGGAATGGCCGGGCGGGACATGGAGGCAGTGGCCCGCGGCATCGAGGAGTCGGTACAAGAGGACAACATCCGGGCGCGGATCCAGCAGGTCGCTTACCTGGGGGAACGGCTGATCCAGGCAGGCGTGCCCGTTGTACGGCCGATCGGCGGGCATGCAGTCTGCCTAGACGCCGCCGCAATCATGCCTGCCGTCCCACGAGACCAGTTCCCCGCCCAGACGCTGGCCGCCGCGCTCTACCTGGACTCCGGCACCCGCGGCGCCGAACGCGGCGTGGTCTCCGCCGGCCGCGACCCGGTCACCGGTGAAAACAGGCATCCCCGCCTGGAACTGGTGCGGCTGACCATCCCGCGCCGGGTCTACACCCGCAGCCACCTCGACGTGGTCGCGGACAGCGTCATCCGCACCGCCCAGCACAGCGCTGCCGCCACCACTGGCCTGTCCTTCACACACGAACCCGCGACCCTGCGCTTCTTCCAGGCACGCTTCGCCCCAGTGCACGCGGACTCGGACGACGGGATCTCCGGACCGTACACCGCGCTGACAGCGGCCCAGAAAGGCTAACCATCTGCAGCACGCCATGGAGCACCAGGCGCAGGGCAAGGCAAGCACTTTTTCTACGCGCTGCTGGCAGAGACCGGCGTGTTCGGTCCGAACGCGCCCTGAGGTTGCCCCTGTGGACCGGACACCCTGATCCCAGGCAGTAGTTGCCTGAGCAAGGATGTCCCTGTGTCACGTTCGTCGAAGTTTCCCGAGCAGTTCCGCAAGGACGCGGTCGAGCCGGCCCGGTCCTCGGATAGGCCGTTACGGCAGGTGGCCCGCGAGCTCGGGGTGAACCACGAGACGCTGCGTAATTGGGTCCGCACCGCCGAACGCGCCGAGGTCGCGTCGCCTGGCAGCAGCGTTTCGGTGAGTGAGCAGGAAGAGCTGCGGGCGCTGCGTAAGCGGGTGGCCGAGTTGGAGCTGGAGAAGGAGATTCTCCGCAAGGCAGCCGCCTATTTCGCCAAGGAGATGGGTCGTTGACCTGCAGCTACCGGTTCGTCTCCGAACACCGCGCCGTCTTCGGCGTCGCACGGCTGTGCCGGGTCCTGGGTATCAGGCGTCCGGGCTTCTATGAGTGGCTGGCCGCCGCACCCGCGCGCGCCGAACGGGCCGCCGCCGACGAACGGCTGGCAGCCGAGATCGCCGAGGTCCATGCCGAGCACCGTGGAGCCTACGGCCGCCCGCGGGTCACCGCCGCATTGCGCCGCCGCGGCTGGCGGGTCAACCACAAACGCGTCGAGCGGATCATGCGCGAGCACAGCATCGCCGGCATCACCCGGCGGCGGCGCCGGTCACTGACCAGGCAGGATGAGACCGCCGCCCCGGTGCTGGATCTCATCGGCCGCGACTTCACCGCCGAAGCGCCCGGCAGGCGGCTCGTCGGTGACATCACCTATCTGCCCACGCAGGAGGGCCGGCTGTATCTGGCTACCGTGATCGACCTGCACAGCAGGGAGGTCATCGGCCACGCGATGGCCAGGCACATGCGCGCCGAACTGGTCGGTGATGCGATCGTGGTGCCACTGCTGGACATGCTCAAGGAGACCGCGCTGCGGATCGGGCTCCTGGACCACTTCGTCCCGGCTGGGTCGCGGGGCGGGCTGGGCCGTGCGGAGCTGGCCGAGCGGCTGATCCTGGCGATCTTCGGGTACGGCACGAACATCGGGTTCCGCGCCATCGCCGCGGGCGATCACGGCCACACCGAGGAGGAGCTGCGCTACGCGCGCCGTCGCTACTTCTCCGCCGACGGCGCCCGACGGGTTCGCCGCGGCGATCGCGAACGCGACCTTCGCCGCCCGCCAGGACCTGATCTGGGGCACAGGGACCGGGGCGGTGGCGTCGGACTCGACACACTTCGGAGCGTTCGACCAGAACTTGTTCACCCAGCACAACGTCCGCAACGGCGGCCGCGGCGTGCTGATCTACTGGCACGTGGACAAGAAGTCGATGGCGATCAACTCGCAGCTGCTGCACTGCACCGCCTCCGAGGTCGCCGCGATGGTCGAGGGCGCGATGCACCACCGCACCGAGATGGACGTCGGGGCCAACTACGTCGATTCCCACGGCCAGTCCGAGATCGGGTTCGGCATCACAAAGCTGCTCGGCTTCGTGCTCAAGCCACGGCTGAAGCGGATCAACGTCACCAAGCTCTACCTGCCCGACGGCGAGTTCCGGGCGCAGATCCCGGACCTGGCGCCGGTGCTCTCGCGGCGCGGGCCGATCCGGTGGGACCTGATCGCGCAGCAGTACGACCAGCTGGTCAAGTACGCCACGGCGATCAACAACCGCACTGCCTCCACCGAGGCGATCCTGCGCCGCTTCACCCGGGCCGCGACCCACCCGACCTACCAGGCGATGTTGGAGGTCGGCCGCGCCCAGCGCACCGTGTTCCTCTGTCGGTACCTGCGCTCGCGCGATGAGCAGCGGGAGGTCAACTCCGGGCTCAACGTCGTGGAGTCGTGGAACGGCGCGAACGCGCAGATCTTCTACGGCAAGGCCGGCGATATCGCCTCCAACCGCCGCGACGAGCAAGAGATGTCGGTGCTGTGCCTGCACATCGTGCAGGCGGCGATGGTCTACATCAACACCCTGATGATCCAGGACGTGCTGGCCGAACCTGAATGGGCGGCCGCGTTCGGATCGGCGGACTACCGCGGGCTGACGCCGCTGATGTGGGCGCACGTGGCGATGCACGGAGAGTTCAAGCTCAACATGAACTCCCGCCTCACTCTCGGCCCGTTGTGATGCGCAGCGATTTTGTCAGTGAATGCGCAACGGAAGTGTCAGTGAACGATTCAGCTGTGCGCAGTCGAACATGGATCTTATGAGCGTGGGAACTCATGATTTGGTCCCCGTTGGATCAGTCAGGCCGCGGCTCGGGGAGGAGCTGTCCCAGGACGGGCACAGTGATGGGCGATGACGCGGCCGGTGCGCGTGGTGTCGGGGGTGTTCCCGCACGGGCCGACCACACGGCGAGTCGCCGAGGAACTGGCTCGCGCGGTCCTGGTGGACGTCTTGAAGGGAACCCGTTATCAGCTGCAGGATCTGGTGCTGGAGCAGTTGTCCCGTCGGCCGCACTTGGGTCACTGGCGGAACGCGGAGTCAATGAAGTCGCGGACCAGCTGGTGGAGGCGTTCGGGCTGGTTATGTCTGAGCATAT